>JBHJJF010000046.1:0-18469 GCA_050042885.1 Candidatus Phaeomarinibacter sp. | reverse complement strand
AGCAGGAACTGGCGCACCCGATGCCGAGGAGGCCGAACCGGGTCAGGAGCTGGCCAGTCTTGGATACTGGCCCGTCCAGGTGAGCTATTTTGACCCCAACGATGTAAGTGGGCTGCCAGACTATGAAGTGGCATTCCGGTTTTATGAGAACGGGGTCTCCACGGGTTTGGTCATGGACTATGGCGACCTGATGATCGGGGCTGATCTGATGTCTCTGGAGATACTTCCGCGTCCAGAGTGCTAGTCGCGTTTGATGCTACGACCCCGATCGATTATCTCTTTGCCGAATTTTTCACGCACCTTGTCCACGGCGCGTTCCGCCGCGGCGCGGCGGTTGGCTTCAGGATCCAGAAGGTCACCTATCTGCATCCCACCAGTAGCGGTCACGAGGCTCGAAACGCCAATGCCGATCAGCCGGTAGGCCGTCCCGTCCGCTTCGTTTTTCAGAAGCTTTCGCCCGGCGCGATAGATGACGTCTGCGAGTTGTGTGGGATCACTTAAAGTCAGATTGCGCGTTCGGGTCTTGAAGTCAGCAGATTTGAGCTTGAGCGCGACGGTATGCCCTGCAAGGTCCGACGACTTGCATCTGGCAGCCACTTTGTCGCTAAGCCGCCACAGAATCCGCTCGAGATCATCATAGGCTGTGATGTCATCGTTGAATGTTGTCTCTGCGCTGACACTTTTGGTGTCGCGCACCGGCTTGACGGTCCTGGTGTCGTCGCCATGTGACAGGCGCGCTAGCCGAAGCCCTAACTGGCCATACGAGGCCATCAGGTCTCGTTCGTCAGCTTTCTGTAAGTCGGCAATCATTGTGATGCCGTTGGCCTCCAGTTTGCGGCGCATGGCTTTACCTACACCCCAAATCTTTCCGACGGGCAAGACGGCCAGTGTTGCCAGTGTTTCCTCTCTGCCGATGATCGAAAAGCCGCGGGGCTTATCGAAGTCGGATGACAGCTTGGCAAGGAATTTGTTGTGGCTCAGGCCGACTGAAACTGTGATGCCGATTTCGTCTTCAATGCGTTGTGCAAGACGCATAAGGGTCTCGGCGGCACTCATCCCGTGCAGACGCTCTGTACCGGTCAGATCAAGAAAAGCTTCGTCGATCGAAATTGGCTCAACCAGCGGCGTAACTTCCCGCATAAGGGCGCGCACCTCTTTGCCGGCGGCAGCATATTTGTCCATCTGCGGCTTGACGACGACAGCATCGGGACATGCCTTGAGTGCCTTGAACATCGGCATGGCAGAGCCGACGCCATAGGTGCGGGCAATGTAGCAGGCTGTTGAGACAACGCCTCTACGACCCCCTCCGATAATCAGAGGCTTGTCACGCAGATCAGGATTGTCGCGTTTCTCGATGGCGGCGTAGAAGGCGTCGCAGTCTATGTGTGCAATCGTTAGATCGAGGAGTTCATCGTGACGTGCGATACGCGGCTTGCCGCACTTGCTACATCGTCGCGAGGTTTTCTCGTTTACAGTATTGCAATCGCGACTCAAAGCGGCCATCAGTCAACCCCAACGCTTGCGTCAACTGGCCAGAGCCACGCAGCACCTCTTATGCCGCTTGATGCGCCGTGTTGGTTCTTCAGAACCGGTGTCACAACTGTATCCGAGAACACATAGTCGGGCAGACGCGACATTACTTGCGGATAGAGTTGGTTCAAGTAGATCATTCCTCCACCGAGAACGATAGCCTTAGGGTCAATGATATTGATGACCGTGGACAGTGCGCGTGCAAGACGATCTGCGTGTCGGTCGAGCGTGGACCTTGCCGCGACATTGCCTGAATGCGCGCGTGCGACGATTTCCTCAGGTGACCGAACCTCCCCCGCGACGCGGGCGTGGTCTGCGGCAAGCGCAGGTCCGGAGCACCACGCTTCGACACATCCCTTTTTTCCACAGTAGCAGTCGGGTCCAGGGTGCTCCTGGTCGGTCATCCAGGCCAGAGGTGTGTGACCCCACTCACCAGCGATCGCGTTTGGACCTGAAAGAAGGCTGCCGTTCACAACGAGACCGCCCCCGACACCTGTACCAAGGATGACACCGAAAACCGTATTAAACGCGGCGCCGGCTCCATCAGTGGCTTCGGAGAGGGTGAAACAGTCCGCGTCATTTGCAATCCGGACCCTCGGTCCAAGGCGATTTTCCAGATCTGCGAGAAAGGGTTCTCCGATCAACCAGGTTGAATTGGCATTTTTGATCAGCCGGGTTTGTGGCGACATCGCACCAGGGATCCCGATCCCGACAGGGCAGGGGTGTCCCGCCTTCTCATCCAGTTGAGCAACGAGCGACGCAAGCATGTCCAGGTTGGCTGGGTAGTCCTTTGCTGGAGTTGGAACCCTCAGCCGCATTTTGTCGGACCCGTCCGGTGCCATCAGCATGGCCTCGGTCTTTGTGCCACCTAAATCAATGCCGATGCGCATTGCAGGGTTTGCTCCAGTGTCATGTCCCAGAATGCGCGCGGATGCGTTCACTTATGTGCTCTGCCGTATGGTCCCAGTCTCCCGAGCTGATGTGGTCGGCATCAGGGGAGGGCACGAGCTTACGCAGGCGCGGGTCTGCAACGAAATGGACGAGATGCACATCGTTCACCGCTTCATGGACGGATTGCAGATTGTGCGGGATGTCGTCCAGAAAAAAGACCGGTCGTCCGCCGAGACTTGCCAGAGATGCCATCGCAGGGCCTTTGAGGCCGCTGTTTGCTACTAGGGGATAGGGCATCCCGCTGTCCGCCAGCGACTTTGCCCGGGCATCGCGCTGCGCGAAGGGGACATTGGATAGCACCACGATATCCGCGTGGTTTGACAGGCGGGCGAGAGCGTCAGCGGCACCGTCGACGGGGGTGAGCCGATGGGTCTCTTCCTCAAAGAAGCCACCAAGCAGATTTTTCATATCTGAAGGTTCGACGATCACGCCTGTTTCGCGATGTCGAACATTCCCGGTGATCGCAAAACTCTTGAGTGTTATCTCGTATCCTTGGCGCTCCAGGTAGGTTTCGAGCCCGGCCATGAACTGAAAAAGGACCTCATCAGCGTCGGTGACAATGAGCGGCTTTTTCTTGTTGAGAGTCAGCGCGTCGATTTGCTCGGTTACATATGAGTCCAGTTGGGCTGGGGTACTCATGCAGACGTCCAGTCTTGTGTCATGGCGCGCCCACCCAGGGTCTGGCGGGCGCGGGTAGGGTCCTGATCATCGCAGCCTTCTTCAGCGGTGAACGCCAGGAGCAAGGGTTCGTTGCCCAATAGATAGTCCAAAATTGCGGTCTGTCCGTCATTTGACCCCGCGATTGCGCGCAGATCATGTGGCTCTATGCCTGTCATGCGCAAAAAGCCCTCTAGTCGCTGGGGTTCGTCCAACAGGAAGGTCAGGGCGTGGAGGGCCAGGATTTGTGCGTCTTCACTATTCAAAACCGCGATTTTCCTCGATTTGTTGATCAATTCCCCTTGTGAAACGGGGCAACTTAAACAGTGCTTTAAACCTTTTAGCCCACAGTCGGCAAAGTCGAATGGGACGAGCACCGCGAATCCGCGTGTGCGAATTCTATCTGCTAGGGAACTAGTCCCAAACGGGACCTGCTGATTTAGGGCCTTATGTGGCCGTTTGCGGTGTCCTGCATTGGCGGGATGGACCGCTGGGGAGAGACAGAAATGTCGAAGCGCGTGCTGATCGTCGAGGACAACGAGCTGAACATGAAGCTGTTTCATGATCTGCTTGATGCTCATGGATACGAAACTCTCCAGACTCGTGATGGTATGGAGGCGCTCGAAATTGCACGCTCCGAGCGTCCGGATCTCATTTTGATGGACATTCAGCTGCCGGAAGTGTCCGGGCTCGAAGTCACCAAGTGGCTCAAGGAAGACGATAGCCTCAAGCAAATTCCGGTCGTTGCCGTCACGGCCTTTGCAATGAAGGGTGACGAGGAAAAGATCCGTCAGGGCGGCTGCGAGGCTTACATCGCAAAGCCAATTTCCGTTGCGCAATTCATGGAAACTGTTCAGCGGTTTCTCAACTAGGACACGACAAGGCGGGAGACCTTAGATGACTGCACGTGTCCTGGTCGTTGATGACATTCCGGCCAACGTCAAACTGCTCGAAGCAAAACTGACCGCCGAGTATTTCGACGTTTCGACTGCGTTCAACGGCCGCGAAGCGCTGGAAGCTGCTGCATCAGAAAAGCCAGATATTATCTTGCTGGATGTAATGATGCCTGAGATGGATGGCTTTGAAGTCTGCCGTCGTCTTAAGTCCATGCAGGAAACTCAGCATGTCCCCATCATTATGGTGACGGCGCTCGACCAACCTGCGGACCGGGTAACCGGTCTTGAAGCAGGAGCCGACGATTTCCTTACAAAACCTGTCGACGATATCGCGTTGATGGCACGAGTACGCAGCCTTGTCCGCCTGAAGTTGATGACGGATGAGTTGCGGATGCGGGAGACAACCAGCAACCAGCTGGGCCTGATGGATGAAACCGATGCGCTGCAGCGTGCTGATTCTGCCCTTGGTCGTGTGCTGGTTGTGGAAGATCGAGCGACATCCGCACGCCGTATCGCCGATAGCTTGAGGGAACAAAATCGCGTCACAATCGAGAGCGATGCCCGCGAAGCGCTGGTTCGCGTCAATGGCGAAGACTACGACCTTGTTGTGGTGAGCCTGTCGCTTGAGCGTTCTGATGGACTTCGGTTCTGTTCCCACCTGCGTTCCGAGGAGCGCACGCGAAATACACCTATTCTGGCAATCGTCGAAAATGGCGACACGACACGGTTGGTCCGTGCCCTCGATATGGGGGTTAATGACTATTTGATGCGTCCGGTTGATCGCAATGAGCTGACCGCCCGTGTGCGCACGCAGTTAAAGCGCAAGCGTTACCAGGATGTGCTGCGGCAAAATCTGCAGTTAAGTCTGGAAATGGCGATCACTGACCCGCTGACCAACCTGTACAATCGCCGCTACATGGAAAGTCACCTAAATACATTGGTGCAAAGGGCTGCGGATCGCGGCAAGGAAATTTCTCTCCTGATCGTCGATATCGACTTCTTCAAGTCGGTGAATGATACCCACGTGCTCGACGTGGGCGATGATGTCCTGCGTGAATTTGGTGAGCGGCTTGCCCGCAGTGTGCGTGGTATCGATCTGGCGTGCCGGTATGGCGGTGAAGAATTTGTTGTCGTCATGCCTGACACGGATGTCGCCTTTGCCAACACGGTTGCCGAGCGCCTGCGCAAGGAAATTGCCGAGGAGCCCTTTAAAGTGGGGGCAAGTGTGGGATCGCTTGCGATTACCGCATCGATCGGGGTGACGTCGCTTCATAGCCCGACTGAAAGCGTTGAGGAGTTCCTCAAGCGCGCTGACAAGGCACTCTACCGCGCTAAGCGGGAAGGCAGAAACCGCGTCGTTTCAGAAGCCGCCTAAAGCAGCATCTGCGTCTTTGGTGAAACCTGTCGGCTTACTTTTGAGCGCCGCGGGAGCCCCTTTACATGCCTGTGTGGAGAAGGCTGTGGATATCAAAGCAATTGCATGAGGAAACATGGTTAACATCATATTTTCTTTGCCTAATTCACGCATGAATGCCCATTAATTGCTTGCTTGATCTGTTATCGCTGTTAGGTTTTCGAGGCTGGTGTCTTTTTGGGGGAGATACTGGTGTAAGCGCCAAGAAGTTGCGAATGGGGATTCGTAGGTTCTGGGCTGGATAACAGCGGAATTTCTATCTGTTTGTCTGGCAATGGCTGCTGAAAACGGGGGGCGTCACCTTTCTATTGAGGGGATCGCCGTTCCGGGCTTCTGTTTTAGCTGGGCTGCCGCATCGCCTGGTTATGATTAGACAGAGCGCAGGTGCGTTGCCAGTTTCAGGGTTGAATAGGCCTCTTTTGAGCGCTGAATCATGGCATAGCCTGCGGACGGCCCGGCACCACAGCTTTTGCCTGGTACCAGCCGCATCTGGACCAGCATATGTGGTGGACTTACCGGTCGGGGGAAGGTCTTTTGACCTTTCTCCGATCGCCCGGTTTCAGTCAGAACTTTTCTGCATATGCTTGAAACAAAAAGAAAAAGCGCCGCCGCACGATAGCTGCGACAGCGCTTTTTGGTGTTTTACGTCGAATGCGCTGCCGTATCAGAACGGCGTTGCGTCTATTTGATCTTCGCTTCCTTGAACTCCACGTGCTTGCGCACTATGGGGTCATACTTCCGTACCACCATCTTGTCCGTCATGGTGCGAGCATTCTTCTTGGCTACATAGAAGTATCCAGTGTCAGCTGTGCTCTGAAGCTTGATCTTGATCGTCGTTGGCTTAGCCATTGGCCAGGTCCTGCGGAAGAAGTGTGGGGCCTAAAATCCTCAAAAGAGGCAGGCGAAGCGCGCAAACTAATGATCGGGCGGCTGCTGTCAAGCGCATTAGGCCACAAAGCCCAGAAAGCCTATGTATCTTGAGCATCGGGTGGCAAAGCCGGACCTTCCGTCCGGCGTCTCCAAAGGGTCAGGAAGAGGCCGAATCCGGCAATTGCCGCCAGTGAGATCGTCAGACCATTGGGATCGTTGATATCCATGGCTGTTCCACCGGCTATGGGGCCGATAAGTGCACCGGCGGAGTACATGACGACAAAGGCCGCATTCGCTGCCGCCAAATCTGCTCCGGTGAAGCGCTGGCCGAGCAAAGCCAGGCCGACCGTGTACATGCCTACAACCACGCCCCCGTAGATAAAAAGAATTGGGTAGAGGACCCAAGGTTCGCCAGCTGCAAGGGGAAGCAGCAGCGGGCCGATAAGACCGACAGCCGCACATCCAGCAAGAACGTATCTTCGGTCAAACCGGTCCGCCAGATAGCCGATAGGAACCTGCATAGCCACGTTGCCGGCGGCAAAGATGCTCAAAACGAGAGCCGCCACAGTTTCCGTTGCACCGGTGCGGATCGAATAGATAGGCAGCAGATTGAACACCTGGGTTTCGATGGCGCCGTAGGCCAGTGCCGCAAATGTGGCGGCCGGCGCCACCAGAATGAAGGCCATGAAACTATGGGACGGTTTCTCATGGATCTTTGGCATCAGACCGCGGGCCAGCTGCAGCGGCAGAATTGCGACCAGAGTCATTGTTGCTGTGATGATGAACGGGAGTGCTCCGTCTGTGCCGACCAGCAACAAAAGGACCGGGCCTAAAGCGAATGACCCGGCAAACACGGTTGCGTAAAGGCCGATGACACGACCTCTGGTTCGGTCCTCCGCAACCTGGTTGATCCAGATCTCGCTGACGATGAACAGTCCGGCCAAAGACGCGGACGTGAAGAATCTGAGCGGAAACCACACCCAGATGTTGGGGAAAATGACGTATCCCATAATGCCTATCGACGCTGCGATCGCGCACAGCAGCAAGAAGGGCATCATGTTGATGTGCCGCAAAATGCGCGGCACAAGCGGGGTGAAGACCAGGTGAGATAGACCCACCATGGCTGTATTGAGGCCGATCATAGTTGCGGTTGCACCCATCGAGTCCATCCGCAAAGCCAGAAGTGGAAGGGTAGCGCCCAGCCCTATGCCAACAGCACCAATGCATCCCAACGCTGCAATTATGGAGCGTCTGCGCTCAGCTTCGGTCAGGGTGTGTGTGGCTCCTGAGCGTGCGGGGATGTCTGTCACGGGGATCAGGCCTCGTACGAAAGAATGGGAGTGCCGGACCGGTAGCGCCAAAAAGCTACTGGGCCCTTGAGGGTTCTATTGTCAGTCCGCTCTGAAATCTCTTTCAGAACAAATTCTGTCACGTCGATAACCGGCAATGTCTTTGCGTGGTCGAGTGGATACCAGGCAAGGTCGAGTAGCTCGCCGGACCCTTTGATTTCACCTGTGACCGGCGCGTTGTGGGCGGTGAAGAACCGCGCATGAAAACGGATCGGGCTTTCAGCGGGGGTAATGGCACGGGCAAGCAGACGCAGATGCTTGGCGTCCGGCACAAGGCCCCGGGACCTGAACTCACCCCATGTGCCTTCAGCTGCCGTCCCGATGTCGCCGGGGCAGGCGAGAAGGAGCCCCGTTTCCTCGAAGGTCTCGCGAATGGCAGCGGCTTCCAGTGCCTGCGTTGCCGGTGTCGCGGTACTGGAAGCGGATTGGGCCGTAGTGACGCGTCTGTCATCTGCGTCAAGTTTTCCGCCGGGAAATACAAAGGCGTCGGGGATAAAAGCGTGTCGTGAATGGCGGCGGCCCATCAGTACTTCTGTGACGCCAGATGTGTCGCGCAGCAGAACAAGGCTCGCGGCATCACGCGGTTTGATGGCGCTCATACTGTGATCTTGTCCTGAATGGGCTTGGCCCCGCGAAAATAGACGAAGGGCACCGGGCGCTTTGAGATATCCCCGTGTGCTTTCAGCCGCGACTCGATCTCAGCGATGACCATTCGGGTGATGTTTGGCAGGTCTACATCACGCGCCTCGGAGATAGTGAGCCAGTGCAGGTCCAGCAGTTCGCCGGAGGCACCCGCCGTATCGTGCATGTCACTGAGAATGGCTGAGGCATCACCCATGAAGAAACGCGTATCAAATCGCCTATTGCGATAGGGCGGCGTGATTGCTCGGGCGATCATGTCGAACTTGGACAGATCGGGCAGGGCACCTTGTTGAAAGTAGGCATTCCAATCGGTGTGGCGGGACTTGGGTGCGGCGCCTTCATTGCGCGTCCCCACCACAAGACCTGTCTCCTCAAAAGTCTCGCGCACCGCTGCCAATGCGTATGAGCGCGCACGAGCGAGGGATGGCTTGCCGCGCATACGATCCATCAACTGGCACTGAACCGTGTCGGTCAGATCTTTGGCAGGTTTGATACGGCTGTCTGCTATGTCCACCCGGCCGCCGGGAAAGACATACTTGTTGGGCATGAACTTGTGATCAGCGTTACGCTTGCCCATGAGGATGCGCGGAGAATTGTCATCGTGGCGCACAAGAATGAGCGTAGCTGCGTCCTTGGGGCGTACCGCTGGTGTCTTTTCCTCGCGATACTCACTAGGGCGCATATAGGCGGGGTCGAACGGTCTTCCCGTTTTGGAAGCCGTATTTGACGTGGTTTTGGAGGTCTTTTGATTTTTTGTCATGGCGAGGGACGATGCCTCGCATTGTCGGGCCTGTCTAGGACTTGAAATCAGTCGTGGCCTGTGCGCACAGCCGGAGCCGCTGGTGGCTCCTCGTCATATTCGAAACCATGCATACGGAAGGACCACTGTAAGCCCACCAAGGCACCCTTTACGGGCGGAAGCAGGGCCATGCACATAATCAATGTGACCGGCAACCAGACTGCCATGTGAATCCACAGCGCAGGAGCCCAGAAGCGTTCAACCAGGATCATAAGCGGAATGATGATATGGCCAGATATGAAGATGGTGAAGTACGGCGGAGCATCATCAGCGCGGTGATGATGCAGTTCCTGTCCGCAGCTATCGCAGGAATCAACAACTTTCAGATATCCGCTAAAAAGGCTTCCTTCGCCACAGTTAGGGCAGCGGCTTGTAAAGCCCTTGAGCATGGCGGGCCACAACGGACGCACTGGCTGGTCCGGCGTGGATGTCACCTCTGCCGAGATTCCATCGGAATCTGAGGCTGGGAGCGAACTTGTTGTTTCGACAGTCATGGATGGCAAGGTGGGTTTAAAGGCGCGTGCCCTCAAGGCGTCCGATTGCCGCACGAATGTCACTCGGTCGCAGGGCACCTGCGACGGGAGGAGGACTTCTTCTTGCCTGAGCGAGGAAGCTTGGGGCGCCGAGACGGGGTGCCGCGCCCATGCCGGCCCCCGGCCTGTGATCTGGCGTTCTGCCGGTCTTTTCGCGCGTGCTTTTGTTCAGACGGGTCAGCCTTGCGGCCGCCCGAGAGCAGCTCAAAGCGCATGCCGCCCTTGAGGGGAGCCACTTCTTCCAGGCGAACCGTCACGTCGTCGCCCAGCCGGTACATCATGCCTGTGCGCTCTCCCACGAGGGCATGAAGGCTCTCTGAGTGGTGATAGTAGTCGCCACCCAGTGATGAGATGAGAACCAGGCCGTCTGCCCCTGTTTCGTTGAGCCGGACGAACAGGCCGAATCGTGTGACGCCGGAAATGCGTCCGTCGAACTCGGCACCAATACGGTTGGAGAGGAACTGGGCTAGGTAACGGTCCTTACTGGCGCGTTCCGCCGCCATGGCCCGGCGCTCGGTCGATGAGATGTGCTCAGCCGTTTGTGCAAGCCTGTCTGCCTCTTCGTCTGTCAGGCCATCCTTGGCAACGTTGGGGGTGAGACCGAGGGCACGTATCAGAGAACGGTGAACCAGAAGGTCCGCATACCGACGAATGGGCGAGGTGAAGTGTGCATACCGCTGCAGATTGAGCCCGAAATGGCCCAGGTTCTCAGGATTATACTCCGCCTGTGCCATGGACCTCAGCACGACTTCGCTGACCATGTCTGACATTTCGGTTTCTGCGACCGTGGTAAGAATCCGGTTCAAGTGCCCCGGCTTGATGACGGCTCCGCGTGGAACTGACATGTCCAGTGTTTGTAGGAACTCTGACAGAGCCGTGAGTTTTTCCGGCGAGGGTGCATCGTGGATGCGATAGACGACAGGCGCGTGCTTTTGCTCAAGGGTTTCTGCGGCGCACACGTTTGCGGCGATCATGAATGCCTCAATAAGGCGCATGGTGTCGAGACGCTCAACTTCGTGAATGCGGGCAATCTGTCCGTCGGGACCCATCTCGATTTTGCGCTCAGGCAGGTCGAGCGCAAGCGGCTGGCGCTTCTCCTGGGCGCGGGTCATTGCCTCATAGGCTCGGAAAAGGGGTGCTATAACGTTCTGCGTCAACGCGTCCGGCACATTGGATTCAACATCTGATGTCAGGCTGTCATAGGCCTGCTGTGCCTGCTGATATGATAGCTTCGCAGCAGACCGCATGATGGCCCGCATGAACTCGTGCGACTTCTTGTTGCCGCTCTTGTCGAACACCATGCGGACCGCGATGCAGGGGCGGTCTTCGCCTTCCACGAGGGAGCATAGATTGTTGGAAATGCGTTCCGGCAACATGGGGATAACGCGGTCAGGGAAGTACGCTGAGTTGCCACGTTTTTGAGCGTCACGGTCTAGTGCTGAGCCAGGGCGCACATATGCTGCAACATCAGCGATGGCAACAATGACCTCGAAACCGCCCTTATTCTTTGGATCATCACTGGGGGCTGCCCAGACGGCGTCGTCATGGTCCCGCGCATCCGCCGGGTCGATTGTGATGAGCGGGACGTCACGCAGATCCGTGCGGCCGCGCGCGGTGGCGGGCTTGGCCACTTCTGCTTCCGCAAGTGCGGTTGGGTCAAATTCGACGGGTATGCCCTGTTCGTGGACGGCAATCAGGCTGATCGCGTGAGTGCCTTCAATGGGTCCCAGTGACTTCAGGACCCGCGCAGCGCGTGGACCATACTGCCGGCCTGATAGTACTTCTGCCTCGACCAGGTGGTCAGCTTTACCTTCGGCGATATCGCTGGCTGCTATCCGATAACCGTCGCGTTCGCGTTTGTCGGTGGGTTCGAGCGTCCAGTGCTTGCCAGGTCCCTCTCGCAGTATGCCGATCACTGTCTTCGCGCCATCGCCCAGCTTCTTGATGACCTGCGCTTCATAGTCGAAGTCTTCGGTTGCCTTGTTGAGCCGCGCAAGCACGCGGTCGCCGACGCCGAAGCTTCCTGGGTCTTTGTGACCGGCGGGCGCAAGAACAATGGTGGGCGGGTCTGTCTCAGCTGACCAGTTGGCCGGGCGGGCGAGCAGTTCGCCATCGGCGTCGCTGTCTACTACGTCGATGACTCCAACTGGCGGGAGCTCCCCAGCGCGCGTGAACTTTTTGTTGGACGCTTTTTCGAGCAGGCCTTCTTCTTCCATCTGCCGAAGAAGGCCCTTCAAAGCGACTCGCTGTGGACCCTGGATACGGAAGGCGCGCGCGAGCTCGCGCTTGCCTGGCGTGCCTTGATACCCGGCAATGAACTCGAGGACCTGGTCCCGCGTTGGTAGGAAATTGGCAGAGGCTGCCTTGGCCTTGCCGCGCTTTGCGGGCTTTTTTTTCGGGCGAGGGCTGCCGGGTTTCTTGGCCACTTAGGTTGCGTCTGACTCTGTATCTGAAGGCGTGGCGGTTTTTGCCTTGGCCTTGGCCTTAGTCTTCGCCTTGGGTTTGGATTTTGTTTTTGTCTTGGCCTTGCTCTTAGCCTTGGCTTTCGTTTTGGCCTTCGCCTTGGATTTTGTTTTTGCTTTTGTCTTGGTCTTCTTGCCTGTCTTCGCTGCTTTTTCTGCGACCAATTCCACAGCGCGCTCCAGCGTCAGGTCATCGATCTCGATACTCTTGGGCAGGGTTGCGTTGATTTTGGCGTGTTTGATGTACGGGCCATATCGACCGTCGAGCACTTGTACGGGGCCACCGGCATCGGGATGTTCGCCAAGCTCTTTGAGAACCTTTGCCTGATTGCGCCCGCCGCCGCGTTGGGCCTTCTGGGCAATCGCGTCGACGGCGCGGTTGATGCCGACCTCAAAGACTTCCTCGATGCTGTCGAGATTGGCGTACTTGCCATCGTGGAGTACAAACGGACCGTAGCGTCCCAAACCGGCGGTGATCATCTTGCCTGTCTCGGGATGTGTACCGACGTCGCGGGGCAGGGACAGAAGTTTCAGCGCGTACTCAAAGTCAACATCTGCCGGGCTCATGCCTTTGGGGATGCCGGAGCGTTTGGGCTTCTCGTTATCTTCGGTCTTCTCACCAAGCTGAATGTAGGGGCCAAATCGGCCAGTCTTCAGATTGACGGCCAGACCAGTTTCGGGGTCCGTGCCCAGTTCCTTATCACCGCCAGCCGCCTGTTCGGCGCCGTCTCCAGCCATGGGGCGCGTAAATTTGCACTCTGGGTAGTTGGAGCACCCGATGAAAGCACCGTACCGGCCTGTCTTGATGGAGAGTTGGCCGACGCTGCAGGAGGGGCACAGGCGTGGGTCGGATCCATCGCCCTTATCCGGAAACACGTGATGTCCGAGCACGTCGTTGAGCGTATCCAGCACTTCGGTGATGCGGAGCTCTATGGTGTCATCGACAGCGGCGATGAAGTCCTTCCAGAAATCCCTGAGAACCTCGCGCCAATCAAGTTCGCCTGCGGAAATGGAATCCAACTGTTGCTCAAGGCCTGCGGTGAAGTCGTACTGCACATACTTGTTGAAGAACTTTTCAAGGAACGCAGTGACAACACGTCCCTTGTCTTCTGGCATGAAGCGGTTTCGGTCCATGTGGACGTATTCGCGGTCTCTTAGTGTGCTGAGGGTCGACGCGTAGGTTGACGGGCGGCCGATGCCCAGTTCTTCCATGCGGCGAACAAGGGAGGCTTCTGTAAAGCGGGGCGGGGGCTCGGTGAAATGCTGATCGGCATTGACGGTAATTGTTTTCGGCTTTTCTCCGTCGCTCAGCTTTGGCAGGCGGTTGCTGTCTTCGTCACCATCTGAATCATCTACCCCCTCCTGATAGAGGGTCAGAAAACCGTCAAATGTGAGCACTGACCCGTTGGCACGCAGGCCTACTGACCCATCCGCATTCTTGAGTTCAACCGTCGTCCGTTCAAAAGCGGCACTTTGCATCTGGCTGGCGATAGCGCGCTTCCAGATCAGCTCATAGAGCTTGAGTTGTTCGTCACTCACAAAGCGGGACACGTCTTCCGGTGTGCGCGACAGGGCAGTGGGGCGGATCGCTGCGTGGGCTTCTTGCGCGTGCTTGGCTTTGGTGCGGTAAACGCGCGGGCTGTCCGGCAGATAATTGCGGCCAAACTGGCTTGCGATCGCATCACGCGCTTCATCTATGGCTTCCGGGGTCATTTGCACACCGTCGGTTCGCATGTAGGAGCTGAGGCCTACTGTTTCGCCGCCGATGTCTTCACCTTCATATAGTCGCTGGGCCACCTGCATGGTGCGCGATGCATTGAAGCCAAGTTTGCGCGAGGCTTCCTGCTGTAGGGTGGAGGTGGTGAAGGGGGCTGGCGGAATGCGCTTTGCCGGCTTGGCTTCAACGGATGCGACAGTAAGAAGCGAGGCTTTGACGGCGGCCTCTGCTTCACGGGCAAGTGTTTCGTTGGCCAGGTCAAACTTGTCTAGCTTCTTGCCATTGAAGTTTGTCAGACGGGCATTGAAGGCTTCGCCGCTTTCATTGATGAGATCAGCCGCAATTGACCAGTATTCCTGCGGCTTGAATTGTTCGATCTCCATTTCTCGCGACACAATGAGCCGGAGGGCCACAGACTGAACACGCCCGGCCGAGCGGGAGCCGGGAAGTTTGCGCCACAGGACAGGTGAGAGATTGAAGCCCACAAGATAATCAAGCGCGCGGCGTGCCTTGTATGCCTCAACCAGGTCGTTATCCAGTTCGCGGCCATTCTCCATGGCCTCGAGAATCGACTTCTTGGTGACCGCATTGAAGACAACCCGCTCGACCGGCATGCCCTTAAGAACCTTTTTCTGGTTCAGCATATCAAGGACATGCCAGGAAATGGCTTCACCTTCGCGGTCTGGGTCAGTCGCCAGAATGAGCTTGTCCGCGCCTTTGACGGCGGTTTCGATGGCGCGGAACTGCTTCTTGGAACTGGGAGAAATCTCCCACTTCATGTCGAATTCCTGCTCGGGATCAACTGAGCCATCCTTTGGCGGCAGGTCACGCACATGGCCGTATGAGGCCAGGACCGTAAAGTCGTTGCCCAGATACTTGTTAATGGTTTTGGCCTTGGCCGGGGATTCCACGATAACGACGTTGTTGACCACACAAACCTCAAACGCATGCCGGCAAAGTGCTGCCGGTTTGGGGAAAAGCGACGACGGGGGGCACGGAAGTACTTAGCCCCGATTCGACGCGACAACATGGTGTTGGAAGTATCGAAGTGTCAAATGCCCGTTATATGGGCGTGGGTGCCCATTCTTTTCGCATCATAAATTGGTGGGTATTGCGGTGAAACTGTTATTGAACTGCCATTTCGACTATGATGCACGTTAAACGAGTGTTGTAATGTGTCGTACCATTCACGTAGTAAATCCTTATGGTTGTAATGGAATTTGCTTTCGTTACAGTCTGTTTTGCGGGGGACAGGCCGTGTGTTCGTGCGGTTTGTTTTAGGGAGTGAGGAATGGGTAAAGCTTTGAACGATAATTCTGAGATCAGTGTCGGGGACGATCAGCAGCAGACGGCTGCTTACATTTTCGACATGTTGATCGGTTTGAGTTCTGCGGCACGTCAGACAGATATGACGTTTCTCGCCTATCTTCTTGAGATGGCCGGGAGTGAAGCCTCCCGGGTCGCAGAAGGTAAGAATTCAAGCGGAAAATCCGCCCCAAGCCCTCGCGCCAAACGGGCCGCTCGCTGAAGCTGACGCTATTTGCTGGTTTCCTGAAGCTTCGTGAGCGCGTCGCGACTAGGTAGCAGACACCCCCCCGCCGGGATGTCTAATTGCCTGCCCGCCAAGTTCCAACTCCAACACTGCCGTTGAGACGATCGATATGTGTGCTCCGCACATGCGTGCGAGTTCATCGATGTGCACAGGGGTCGAACTCAGTAGACCGAGAACCTCATCATTGATGGAGTCATCGTATTTGCGTGTGGCTTCAGGAGCGGTTCCCCTGCTCTGGCCAATTGACCTCCCTTCGACCTGATCCTCCAGATCTCCCGGCGCACTGAACTGGCTTTCAATACCCTCCAGAACATCCTCAGGTGTCTGAACCAGGGTTGCGCCATTGCGCAGCAGACCGTTGGTTCCTTGGGCGCGCTGATCCAGCGGTGAGCCCGGCACGGCAAACACCTCGCGGCCTTGTTCGAGCGCAAAGCGTGCGGTGATGAGTGACCCGGAGCGTGCGGCCGCCTCTATAACGACGACGCCAGCGGACATGCCCGATATCAACCGATTGCGGCGCGGAAAGTGCCGGGCGATGGGTTCGGCATTGAATGGCATCTCAGACACGACAGCGCCGTTTTCCGTTATCTGCCTATAGAGGTCTTTGTTTTCCTTGGGATAAATTCGGTTGATGCCTCCGGCGGTGACAGCGACCGTTCCCGTGCCAAGGCTTGCTTGATGGGCATGAGTGTCAACGCCACGCGCTAGGCCGGACGCAATAATAATGCCATGAGTGCCAAGGCCGTGGGCCATCAGCTCCGAAAGTTTTCGTCCTGAGGCGGATGCATTTCGGGCCCCGACGATGCCAATTGTTCTGGGGCCCGCAATTGACGCGTCGCCCATGACGGTGAGCAACGGGGGAGGCGATTCCACCTGGGCAAGTAGGATGGGGTAACCTGCCTGCCCGGTGGCAACGATCTGGCCACCATAGCGTTGTACCAGATCCAGTTCCTTGGTGGCATCTGCCTCGCTGGCAAGTTTCACGCTTCTGCCTTGGCTGGTCCGGCTTGAGATTTCGGGTAATGCGTGCAGTGTGGCGCTCGCGGAGCCGTATTTTCCGAGCAGGCCCCAGAAGGTTTGCGGGCCGATGTTATGCGAGCGAATGAGACGCAGCCATTGCAGCAGCTCACGGCCGTCGGGTGGCGCTTGCCAGACTGGCCCGATGCCCATGCTGCTATGCCTCTGCGGAAGCTGTTTTCTTGGCTCCGATGCGCGGTTCCTCACCGGCAAGAATGCGGCGAATGTTATCTCGGTGCCTTATGAAGATCAGCACGGCGTAGAAGACCGCGAATGGAATGACCAGCCAGTAGTCTGCTAACCAGAAGTACGCAGGCGAGAGCGCGGCTGCGACCAGCGCTGACAGCGATGAGATGCGGGTAACGACAGCGGTGACCAGCCATGTGGCGCATGCTGCTAAACCGATAGGGAAGCTTAGCGCCAGCGTGAGCCCAAGGAAGGTGGCAACGCCTTTGCCCCCCTTAAATTTGAGCCAAACCGGAAAAATGTGACCGACAAATGCGGCAGTTCCGGCGAGAACCGCCATCGTATCGCCGGCTACATATCGGGCAATCAATACGGCGACAGCACCTTTGGCGCCGTCTGCAATCAAAGTGGCCGCTGCGACCCAGCGATTGCCAGTTCTCAGAACATTGGTCGCACCGATATTGCCCGAACCTACATCGCGGATGTCTCCAAGGCCTGCCAGCCGGGTGAACAGGAGGCCGAATGGTATCGAGCCAAGCAAATAACCGAATGCAAGAGCTAACAGGTAGTAGGGAGCCGAGTATTCAATGGAAATTGGATCTATGAACATCCGGTGTTCTCCCTGCACGTACTAGGTGCGCGCTCTTCTGATTACGCCTCGAAAACGGTCTGGCCAGCAACAATTGTGCGGACGGCCCGACCTTGAAATCGACGGTCTTCGTGAGCTGTATTCTTGGACTTTGACCTAAGAGTGTCCGCATCCACAACCCATGGCTTGCCTGGGTCGATCAGGACCATGTCAGCGGCAGCACCGGCGCGAAGCTCTCCAGACTTGAGGCCAAGTATACTGGCTGGTTTGCTAGTGACAGTTCCCAGCGCATCAATCATGGAAAGTTCTTCGTTGTGGACGCGTTCCAGCATCACCGGAAGCAATGTCTCCAGGCCCACAGCACCATGAGCAGCCTCTGCGAAAGGACGACGTTTTGCATCGGTGTCCTGAGGGTCGTGACCTGACACCACCACATCGATGGTGCCGTCAGCCAGCCCGGCCAGGATTGCCTGCCGATCGTCTTCGTCGCGCAGGGGCGGCGACAGTTTGAAGAAAGTGCGATATTCGCCGATGTCGGTTTCGTTCAGCGACAAGTGATCCGCACTAACTCCGCAGGTCACCGGCAACCCGTCTTTCTTTGCCTGGCGAAGGACGTTTACGGTCTCGGCGCATGAAACCTGGCTGACGTGATAGCGCCCGCCGGTCAGTTCTACCAGTCGGAGATCACGCTCAACGATAATGGTTTCTGCTTCAGCGGGAATGCCCGGCAGCCCCAACCGGGTTGAGAGTTCGCCTTCGTTCATAACGCCGGCCGCGGCGAGAGAGGGGTCTTCCGCATGCTGAACAAGTACGCTGCCAAAGAGTTTTGAGTATGTGAGCGCGCGCCGAAGAAGCTGCGCGTTCATTACCGGGCGCGTGCCGTCTGTGTAGGCCACAGCACCAGCATCCTTGAGGAGCCCGAACTCGGTCATCTCTTTGCCCTCAAGGCTCCTGGTAAGGGCCGCCATGATTTCCACATTGACTTTCGCGGTGTCCCGAGCCCGGCGGGTGATGAAGTCTACCAAAGCTGCGTCGTCAATAACCGGAGACGTATTGGGCATGACCACGATTGTTGTGACGCCACCGGCCGCTGCCGCATGGCTGGCACTGGCCAGTGTTTCGCGATGCTCTTCTCCGGGCTCTCCGGTGAATACCCGCATGTCGATTAGGCCCGGGGCAAGGATGTGCCCTTCGCAGTCCACTGTCTCTATACCGCTGGGAGTGCCCTGCGCGAAAAGGTGGCTGCCAAGATCAAGGATGTGTCCGTTTTCAACAAGCATCGCGCCTTTGGTATCGAGACCCGTT
>JBHJJF010000045.1:0-62484 GCA_050042885.1 Candidatus Phaeomarinibacter sp. | reverse complement strand
AGGACTTTGTGTTTGGTCAGCAGTATCTTGACCGCCTCAATGTCGCGGTCTGAGGCTTCCGGGAGATTGATCCCCGTGACTTCCGCTCCCAATGAACCGGCCAAGCGCCGGACGTCTGGTGAATTCGCCATGCTGTACTTCCTGCGCATCCGGTTGTTCTTGTCGTAACGTTCTAGACAGTATCAGGCGGATACCGGGAGAAGGCCAGTCCGACAGATCAAGCCGAGCGGTCGGACTGCCAAAACGAGCTGCTGGATCATGTCCAGATGAGACAGCCATGCGCAAATTTTGAGGGCGGCCACTTCTCGCGGTGCTCGATTGCATACATCCTTGGGCATCATAAGCTCAGCAGATAGCGTCTTTTCATCCGGCCTTTAGCTGTGACTTGACCCATTGTGTCCGTGGGTCGGCAACATTGCGTCTGTGGCACAAAACGGATACCGGGAAGCTTCGCAGCTTGAATGGCGGTTCGCATGTCACAAGGCCGCACAGATCGGCACAGGCCCGCGCAATGCCGGCAGTGAGTGTCACCAGCGCACCAGAGGCGGCCACAGCAGCGAGCGCGGGAAGGAAAGCGGGCAGGGCCAGCACGACCCGACGCTCCCGACCCATGGCTCGCAGACTGTCGTCTACAACCCCGCTTGTGTTGCCGCCGGGCGACGTCAGGATGTGATCGGCGGCACAGTAACCGTCGAGGCTGATCCGCGGTGCCTGAGGCAGCGCCTCGGGCTTTCCGGCTACGAGATAGGAATCCTCATAAAGGACCTCGCCGGAACAGGTTTCTGGACCGCTCCGAAAAAAGCCGAGTGCCAGGTCAGCACCGCCTTCGTTCAAGGTCTCAATGGCCCCAGCGCGCCCACGCGGCAGGACTGAAATACTCAGACCCGGGGCCGCATCATTCAACCGTGCAACCAATGGCGGGATCAGAACCGCTTGTTCGGCATGCAGGGCGGCGATCCTTACAAGCCCGGCTGCGGTCTCCGGATCGAAGGTACGGGCGACGCCAAGCGCACCTCGCAGCGTTTCCACCGCACTGGCCACCGGCGCCTCAAGTGCCAGTGCTGTGGCCGTCGGCTCCATCCCATGCGGGCGGCGCAAGAACAGGTCGTCGCCAAATATCTCGCGCAGTCGCTTCAACGCCTGACTGACGGCCGATTGGGTAAGTCCCATCTCATTTGCCACATCGAGGGCTTTTTGGTGCTTCAGGAGCCCAAGGAAAACAAGAAGCAAGGTCAGATCCAACCGCCTGAGTTCGGCAAAGCTTAATTCAGACATAAATCGATTTCATTTTTATTTCATTCATGAACGCAATATCACAGAGCACACGACTTCGGCAAAGCCGGAATTTCACTCAGGTTCGTTCGGGTATCGCTGGCTTCATCCCGATCCAAATCAATGAGTTTTTGAGAGGAATAAAATGTCTGATCATACGGGCACTGCCCGAAAGAAGAGGGTGCTGATGATTGCCGGAAACGCAGCTACGTCACCCACGACGGGCTGGCCGGTCGGCTTTTGGTTTGCGGAACTGACCCACCCTTACTGGACCTTCATCGAAGCCGGGTATGAGGTCGACATCGCCTCACCGTCGGGCGGCGATCTGATCCCCGATGGCCTCTCAGACCCCGAGGATGAAAGCGGCTACTCCGCCGATGACCTGATTTCGCTCGGGTTCAAAAAGTCGGAAAAGCATGCGGCGATGCTAAAGGGCACCAGGTCCGTCTCGCAGGTCGACTTGAACGACTATGACGCGATTTTTATTGCCGGTGGAGCGTCGCCCATGGTGACCATGATCGGCGACGAGGGTCTCCACGCTTTCGTCGCGCGCGCCTTCGAGGCCGGCAAGATTGTGTCAATGGTCTGTCACGGCACGTGCGTCCTTCTTAAAACCCGTCTTTCCAACGGGGACCTGCTGGCCAAAGGCAAGACGTGGACAGGGTTCGCGAACAGCGAGGAGGTTGATGTCGAGGCTTCGGTCGGTCAGAAGTTTCAGCCGTTCTGGATTGAGGCGGAAGCAGAAAAACTCGCTGACACCAACTTCATCGTCTCGGGCACTTGGCAGCCTTTCGCAGTCCGCGATGGCAACCTCATCACCGGTCAGCAACAAAACTCCGGCACAGCGACAGCAGAACTCGTTGTTCAGGCACTGGGTAGTTAAGCAGTTCAGCGGTTGTCGTTCTCTTGTCCTCGGCAACACAGAAACGCAGAGTCTATGAGCCTGCGCTATTCGCCCTTCGCAGATGATTGAGCGGCTGCCGGGAGCACCAGGTTTCCCGACAGCCGCTCCGCCAGAAGATCAAAAACAATCCGTATACGGCGACTTGTATGTAACTCGCGATGGGTCACAAGCCATACAGGCACGGGGATCGGGTCCATGGATGGCAGCACCTTTTCAAGATCTGTATATCTGCCGCCCGTATCCTGGGTCAGGAATGTGGCCCCAATCCCCTGCCGCGCGAGCTCCACAAGGAGGCTGCCGCTGGACGTGCTGGCGCACATATTGTCCCGTGTCACCGGCATACCGAGACCTTGCAGAAAGGGAATGATGTTTTCCGCCTCGTCGAAGCTAATCAGATCGAGGTCTGCCATGTCATCGATGGATTTCGGGCGCCCCACCCGATCCAAATAGGCGCTGGACGCATACAGATGCGCCGTCATCTCGTTCACCAGACGGCCGATGAGATCAGCCTGCTCGGGGCGTGCATGACGGATGGATATGTCTGCTTCACGCCGCGTCAGGTCACGCACATCATTGGAAGCGACTACCTCGACAAACAAACGCGGTGCCGTCTGCTGAAGTTCGGAGATGATCGGTGGCAGGTGATAGCGCGCAAAAAGCTCCGTCGCGGTAACACTAACCTTGCCTTCCACATGCTGCGACTGGCCGGACGCAGCGAGCGATACTTTCAGGGCGGCATCCCCCATAGCCCGCACATGCGCCAGAACTTCGTGACCAGCCTGCGTTAGCCGCATGGCTCGGGGGCCGCGCTCAAACAGGATGACGCCCAACGCTTCTTCCAGGCCAGTCACCTGTCGGCTCAGCGTGGGCTGGGTCTGCCCCAGTACCCGGGCTGCGGCAGACAACGAGCCCTCCTCGGCCGTCGCCAGAAAGGCGCGGATTTGGTTCCAGTCAAACGCGAGTGCAGGCCAATTCATGGGTTTTCGTATACCAGACCGACAAAATTGAGCAATTTCTATCTGAAATACGCATAGGTATGTAAGGCCGCAACAAGACACCCACCAACACTCAGGAGCCTTCCATGGCGCATGAAAGCAAGTTCTGGGACAACATCGCGGAGAAATACTTCGCCTCTCCAATCGGCAATCCGGAGGCGTATGAGGAAAAACTGCGCCTGACCCAGGAGCAGTTTCGCCCGGACATGAAGGTGATGGAGTTTGGCTGCGGCACCGGCAGCACTGCGCTGCGGCATGCATCCCATGTGGCACACATTGATGCCACAGACATTTCGGAAGCCATGCTGACAATCGCCAGAAAACAGGCCACCGAACAGAACGTGAGCAATGTGACCTTCCGGCGCGCAGACATCGCCGAAATGGACGTGGCAGATGAATCCTACGACGCCATCCTCGGCAACAGCATCATGCATCTGATTGAGGACCCGGCGGGCACGGCAAAGGACGTCTATCGCTGGCTCAAGCCCGGCGGCATCTTCGTCTCAAGTACGGTGTGTCTTGGCGACGGGATGAACTGGCTAAAACTGATTCTGCCGCTGGGCCGCGCCATCGGCAAAGTACCTTACGTGCAGTTCCTCAAGGGCAACGCGCTGGTCGGCTACATGACCGATGCCGGCTTCAAGATCGATACCCACTGGCAACCCGGCAATGGACGAACGATGTTCCTGATCTGTAGGAAACCAGCCTAGTTATGCGTCACCCTCGCCGTCCGGACGAACAGTGTAAACGGCGGGAATGTCCCAGGCCGCCTTGATCTTGCCGTCCACGATGCGCCAGACCACCGCCGCATCTGTTTCAAAGGTTTCGCCATCCAGGGCCATGCCTGGTGCGGCGTGGGCAACAACGAGTTCATCCCCCAGCGGATATGCTTCCTTGACCCGGACACCGAAGGTGCCCCCTGTCAGCTCACCCAGCTTGTGGAAGAACTCCTTCAGACCATCAACGCCGCTATAGTCGCCTTCGATCTGCGGAAGCAGCGGGTTGATGTAGGTCCACACAAAGTCGTCGGAAAAATTGTCCCGAGCCTCATCCAGCCGGTCTGGAATGAGCTCCGGCAAAGCCGCGATCATATCAATGTTTGAACGTGACACCTGACCGCCCCTCTTTAGTTCGCCGCACGCGCCTGCTTCGAGTCGGATGCCACCACTTCACCCTGCGACCCGGCCATCATTTCCTCGACGACGGCCCCAAGCATTTTTTCACCCGGTCCCACATATCGCCCGGACGGTGCCGGGATCAGAGAGTCGCGTACGTCCCGATAGTCAGACGTCCAGAGTATGGGCCAATCGGGCATGAACGTGCGATGGGAGAAGTATCCAAGCATGTGCTGGACCCGCTCTGGAAACTTGCGCGCCACGTCCCAGGGCACTGTTACCGGCAGAGCCTCTTCCGGGGTGAGTTGAGCAAGATTGAAGCTCAGATGAACGCCGAACCTCCAGGAATCCTCAGAGATGTTTTCACCGGCGCTGTGGATGGTCTTGCCAGTGTACATAAGGGCGGAGCACGCAGGCATGACAGCTTGGGTTATCTTAGACTCGTCTATATTGCCATCCGTAAGCATATCGAAGTTGTCCCACTTGTGACTGCCCGGGACGACACGCGTTGCGCCGTTCTCGACAGTGAAATCTGACAAGGCAAGCATGATACTGACGATACCTTCGGGCCCATCTTTGCCCATCGAGTAAACAACCGGCCAGTTGCCCACATCACGATGTAGGGCCTGCGCCTGGGAGCCTGGCCCGACGATCATCGCCTGCGCCGTATTGATCCAGTAGTCGTTCCTGAAGCTTTGCTCCGCCCAAGTGTGGAACAGGTCATGATCAATAACTTCGGCAAATGATGGTGCCTTCGCCGGCAATCCCGTAAAGCGTTTCGTTTGAGCACCGGAGAACAGCTGCTTGACGTCGCCCCCAGGCGTACCTGGATCGAAGCCATCTGCGAATGGCTTTAGTTCCGCGATGATCCGTTGACGCAGTTCTTCGGAGATAAAGTTCTCAACGATGACACCGCCATCCTCAGCGATGCCCTCAAGGATGTCCTGCCACTCATCGTTAATATCGAAGTGCTTCAGTTCTAAGCCCATTGGAGTCTCCCGTGCCGGATTGGCCCTTGCTTTAAAAAGCTTCTTTACATATCGATTGATATGTTATGTATGGCAAGGCAAGACAAAGGTCAACACAAAAAGAGTCGTCAATGCCCAGACTTGCTGATCCCAAGGTTCGCCGCGCTGAAGTCGTCTCCGCTGCCGCCGCCCTTATCGCCGCAGAGGGCCCCGAAGCGCTCTCCATGCGCAAGATCGCGGACCAGGCCGGCTGTACCATCGGTCTGCTCAATCACTGGTTCAAATCCAAGGATGATCTGATTGAGGCGGTGCTGGACCACGCAGCATCCGCCGGTGTCGATCGGGTCCATGCGGCCATGGACAATCCGGACATCACCGTCGAAGACGTGGTGCGTGAGTTTCTTCCAATTGACGAAGAACGATCTGCTGAATTGCGCGTGTGGCTTGTCTTCTGGGCACTGAGCATCGGCCGACCAAATCTTCGCCGGGGTTACAGTCGCCGCGTCCAGGCGATGCGCGAAGAACTCACCCGCGAAGTTACCAACCGGGGCATCATCACCAAGGATGTGACGCAGTTCATTGACACGCTGATGGCAACGCTGGATGGCATTTCAGTTAACGCCATCGCCGAGCCGGACTACTGGACCGTTGATCGGCAGATCGAAACGTTGAATTGGTTTCTCAGCCAGTCCACTGCCTGACCTGCTTCTATCGAAACTATGCCCGACAGGTCCGCTACACAGGTTGCCGGTTAGAGAGCCACACCCAGAAGCTGAGAATGATGGCGGAGGCGGACACCATCGTCATGACGGTTCCAGGAACAAAATTCACATATCCCGGGATGTCCACAAACACCAGATAGCCAACATCCAGCAAGCCGCCGACCATCGCTGTGACCCAGATGGCCGTGAAACTCTGCCGCCAGATGAAAATCGCGCCGATGAGCGTAACCGCGCCACCCCACAGAAGGTTCCAGCCATGCTGATCCAGAATGCCGCCAACTGCAGGATGATAGTCTGCCACCAGTAAGGCGGGGTCGACGGCGTCGGCGATGGCCTGAAACCCGCCGGTAGCGTCAGCGGGAATGACGAGGGCGCCGGCCAACATGTGCACCAGCCCCCAGATGACCCAGAGCACGGCGGATATTTTCAAGGCGAGTGCATGTGTGGATGACATAGGACAACCTCGGTTCAATTTGAGCGCGGCATGTTGGGCAGTACCATCGGGGTGACAGCCTCACGAGTTTAGTTGATAAAGGCAACCAATGGAGACCGCTCTGAAAAAGACCCTTGCCCTTGCACTGGACATCGACCGGTTCATGCGGCTGATCCACGTCAACCTGCACCCCAAGGCACAGGCTATCGATGAGCAAAAGGTCGGTCCGCTGGGCGGAATGGTCCTGATGACAATTGCGGAAAATGAGCGGCTATCCATTCAGGACCTGACGCGGCAGCTTGCACGCGATAAGGCACAGATGACGCGCCTCATTCAGTTGCTTGAACGCAAAGAGCTGCTGCTCAGAACACGCCTGCCGGACGATGCCCGCGTCTCACTTGTGAGCCTGACCAGCGAGGGCCATGCGTTGGTTGCCAGCTTCCAGGACGCGCTTGCCGATGTGGTCGAAGACCTGCTGAGCGGCGTCAACGCAGAAGAGAGAAAGCAGTTTTCCGCTACCCTGCGGAAAATTCTCATGACGCAAGAGATTTCTAATGATGAGTAATAGCAAACCTGGCGTCGATTTCAGTCGGGGCCGTCGCGGAACCCGCTAGATCTGCGCTCGCAAAACCTCCCACAACCGCGAACCTGCTTTTATTGCGCGTAGAGTGTATTAAGGTTGTGTAGTTCGATTGTGAACTAAAGCGGAGGACGGACAATGAGCAGAACCAACATTCTCGTCAGGAACGAATCTGGCGAGACGATTTATTTCCAGAGCGGTGAAGTGGGAAAGCACGACATTCCCGAAGGCCACATCAACTATACTGCCCCTTTTCCAAACGCGACCCTGGCGCATGGTGAGGAAGGCCTCGTAGCTTCAATCGGGGACCCCGGCATCAGTTCGAAATCAAACACCGGAGCGATCTCGCTATCCGGCGGGCCAAACGGCACGCACTACATCAGCTTTGTAGAAAAGGGGCACAAAAGCCAAGCGAGCGGCGAAATCCCCGGCATGAACAACCCGGGCAACTACCTCACCGAGAATGATGGTCAGTCCGGGTCAACGGACGCCAAGAGCGTCACGTTTGTAATCAAGTCTTTCCCGTAAATATCGCCAATCCACAAATGATTGGACGCACTCAGCCAACCTGGCTGAGTGCGTCCAATCTGTTTTCCTCAGACGCGCCGTCCATCCGCCTGCCGGATCAGGTTCTCACTTCGCCTGCTTGCAGGGCGATGTCAGACGGCAGGGACGCCGGGTCCAACGCAGGCTGCACACCGCCTGACGCCTGTCCGTCTTTGGGACCAAACACTGTCTGATCCGGCAGGAAGGGGGCGATAAGCAAACCGGCGACGGTCAGGGGATAGTTAGGCGCCGTGCCAATGCCAATGTTGTCGCTGGGCCGCTCGTTCTTCGGATTGTGGAACGTGCCGAAGAGAATGTCCCAGACGATGAACTCGCCGCCATAGTTGGAATCACCGACTTCCTTGTTCGGATAGAGGTGGTAGCGGTGATTGTCGCCAATCGAAAAGATGTACTCCCAGAACCGCAGCTTCAGGTCCATGTTGCCGTGCTGGAACACGCCGATGCACAGCTGCATCATGATGGCGACCATCACAATCTCTTCCGATGGCTGCAGCAGCGCGAAGGGCAGCGCGTAAAAGAACACCTGTATCACGACCTCGACCGGATGACTGCGAATGCCATTGAGCCAGTAAAGCCGCTCGACGGAGTGGTGGGCCGCGTGGAACCGCCACAGGAACGGCACTTCATGCATGGCGCGGTGCAGCCAGTAGCGGAAGAAGTCCTTGATCAGGATCAGCAGGAAAACCTGCACAACACCGGGCAGTTCCGATGGCCACAGACCATGCCCATAAGGCTCCAGCACCTCGATCAAGCTGAGGATGAAGAGCACCTGCAGCAGGTACTTCCCAAAGCCATTCCAGAAGGCGCCGGACACAAAGAAGATCAGATCGACCGTCGTGTCGTTTCCGCCTTCCAGCCATTTGCGGCTGAACGGCATCAACCGCTCTACCGGGGCCACCAGAAGACCCATGATGACCGGCAGCAGCGCCAGCGTCAGCAGCGAGTTGAACGTTACGTCGTTGGCCGCAAGTTCAAACCCCAACCAGAGTGAGATGATGAGCGCGGCGGGAAAAATCGTGTGCTGGAGAACGCGCCGCAGCAGCGTGCCTTCCGAGCGGTAGGACAGCCCGTCCAGGTGACGCAGCGCCCAGTTCATCGGGCGAACACTCACGTAGGACCCCGCATGTTCGAGCAGGTTGATGGGCCGCCCGCCCCATTTCTCGATTTGACGGGCCAGCCGCGCGGCCGGCGGCAGGGTTCTGTTTTCCAGTGGTCGTGCTTGAGCGTGTGTCACGTGCCGCCTCCTTTGAGTTTCGAGCGTCCGGCGCGCCTAGGTTTAAAGAACATGTTCTTTTTATTGTTCGAAAAACGTCATGTCAACCCGTCCGATAGACCGGAGTGCCCGATAAGCTTGCGTTGAGGTTTAAAAAAGCGTCTGACTTGCGCCGGGCCCCTGAAAGTGCCACTTCCTTGAGACCCTTCATAAACGGCAGTTTCCCGTGGCCAGACCTTCAATAACGCCTGAAAAGCGCGAAGAAATGCGTAGCCATATCCGCGAGGCCCTGATCCGGATTGTCCGCAAGCGCAACATCGCCCCTGGCGATACACAGGCGTGGAACGACATCACCGTGCGCGACGTGATCGAGGAGGCCGATATCTCGATCGGCACCTTCTACAAATACTTTGAAAATCGCGCCGACCTAGCCCAGACCCTGTGGGCGGAGCCAGTCGGGCGCCTGCGCGACGACATGCAAACGAGTGTGGATGCCACCGCCGATCTGGTCGACAAAGTCCGGGTGCTGCTAAACCACTACGTGACCTTCGCGCTGGAAAACGACCGCCTGTTCCGCAGCGCCTTCCTCCTCGTGCGCGACAACGCCGCCCGCCCGGCGAACCCCGAAGACCTCAGCAAAGAGACCTTCTACCGCAATCTCTGCGAGGCCTTCCGCGACGGCCAGAAGACCGGCCAGTTCAAACCCTTCGACCCGGACATGATGGCGCAGATCTTCTGGGCCGGCATCCACGGCAGCCTCGCCCTGCCCATCAACCTCGACCGCTACAAGTTTGAAGCGCCCGAGGTGCTGTCAGCACAGATGATTGATGCTCTCATGGAGCTTGTTGAGGCGAAAGCGGCGCCAGGCTGTTAGACTCACAACACGCGCTTTCGCCGGAAGAGAAATGTCAGCCTGCCAAGCTCAGATAGCCCTCAGCCAGCTCGGCAAGATCAATGGACAACCTTTCAAGTGCCCGGTCATGGCTATTACCATCATGGGTTTCTGAGTCCGCTACTCCGCGGCCTGACAAGAATGTGTCCCTGAACGTTGCGGTTGCGATGCGGACGACGAATTGGCATCGCCGTTTCAATTCGTCTTCTTCGAGATGCGAAGACTGAATCCGCCCTGCAAGCCACTCAGCAGAAGCAGCTCGAGCATGTGTCATTTGATCAAATGACTGAAGATCATTGAGAGTATTCGTGGCACGCATCAGGGGAATGTTGCTGAGTGTGAATCTCATCAGATCATCAAAGTAGCGCTCCAGGACCTGTCGGTCAGACATACTCGACGGATAGTCAGTGTCATGCATGCGGGGGCGTTCGGTGAAACGCTGAAACGCGGTCCGAAGCACATCCTCTTTGTCCGTAAAGCGCCGATAGATTGCGCCGGTTGTCACGCCCGCTTCTCTGGCCAGTTCCGACACTGTCAGTTCAGTGAAGGATTTCCGCGCCAGGATCCGCTCCAGCGCGTCTAGGAGGGCCTGTTCAGTTTTGATTGCCCGCGCCTGCTTGGGTTTTTGGCCGGTCTGTGTTTGCCGCACGTCCTGTTCCCGTCATTCCACGAATGACACCTTGCTATCACCCCGACAAAATGATAACAATATTATCATTACCAAAAAGGAGGACCAAATGGACAACGGACCCACCCCGTCAGGAAAGCTGATTTTCGAAAAGGACGGTGTGATTACGCGCATCACGCTCAACCGCCCCGAAGTGCACAACGCACTGGACCGTGAACTTTCTGCTGACTTGCAGAATGCGTTTCGGGCTGCCGACCGCGATCGCGAATGCCAAGTCATGATCCTCACCGGCGCAGGCAACACCTTCTGCACTGGCGACGACATCAAGGAATTCAACGAATGGAAGCAGTCAGACACTGAGTGGCAAATCAGGCAGTATCAGGAAACCGTCCGCATCCTCGAGAACCTGCGACCGGTGACAATTGCACTTGTAGACGGTGTATGTACCGGCGGCGGATTGGAGCTGACACTCGCATCGGATTTCGTTATCGCGACTGACCGCTCCCGTTGGGGAATGCCGGAAATCAACTGGGACATCACACCTGGCTGGGGCGGCACCGGGAAAATCGCAAAGTTTGCTGGCCGCCGCAAAGCGCTGGAATGGAACCTTTTGGGAACGCTGTTCAGTGCAGCCAAAGCCGAACGCTATGACCTTGCAAACCGAGTCGTAGAACCTGACGCTCTTGATGCTGAGGGTCAGAAACTCGTCGACATTATGCTCTCCAAGAACCCACGCGTTGTCACCCTCACTAAGTATTGCGTGAAGAAAGGAGCGGACCTTGACCTCACGAATGTCATGGCATTCGAAGGTGTTCCGCAACGGCTCTCGCTAGAAGAGGCCATCGGGATCGCAGATTTCGTTGAGACTGACAGCCGGAACAAGCGGCGAGAGTTGCTTGATGGCTTCTGGTACAACTAGGGTTTCCCAGGCGTACGGGGATGTGGGCCGCCTGCATCTGTAGCGGTTACGTCCCCTTGCGACCTGGTCGGCATGACTTCGTCAAATGACGGCTCGAGATCACCAGTTGAAACACTTAGCGAGTACCCTGATGAAAATGTCTCAACCCACGCCGGAGCTTGCAGTGCCGGATGTGCGGAAAGCGCAGGAGTACTACCGAGACCGCCTTGGCTTCGAAATCGCGTGGCACAATGAGGAAGGCCGCATAGGAGCCGTATCACACGGCGATTGCGCGATCTTCTTTCGTGAAAGCTCGGAAGAGTCGCGGCCCGGCGTGTTCTGGATTTTCTCTGAAGATGTGGATGACGCGCACACCACTCTTACAGAGCTCGGTGCCGACATCGTCGAGGCGCTTGCCGACACGCCCTGGGGAACGCGGCAGTTCACCATTCGCGATGTGTACGGGAACATCTTCTACATATTTCACGAAGCCTGAACGCCACGGGGGATGCATCCAGCGAGGTCTCCCGCATGCCTAAACCAGTGAGGCTCTGAGCTGATCAAACCGATCGAGTTGATCCGCCCTCAGATCACCCTCATCATCGCGCGAAATGAAAACCTTGAAGATGGGCTCGCCATCGGCATTGAAGAACTGCACGGAGACAGCCCGCCGCTTCTGGAAGGTCCGGTCAACCAACGCAATGTGCTTGCAGGCGCCCTGCTTGAGGTGACCACCAAAGCCCGTGCCGAAGAAGTGGTAGTAGCCGTCTGCCTCGAACGGCTTTGGCAGAGGAGCGGTCATCCCACTGATAATGTCCTTGGCCTCAACAATAAACAGGATGTCCCCCCACTCGGTGATGTCGTTGAGCACATCCTGCAGATGATCGCCAGACGCGATGGTCCTGCGGCGCTCAGGCAGCAGCTTGACCACCTCAAGTGTCGAGACCCCGTGTTCGACAGCAATCTCCTCGAGAAAACCGTCCGGGTCGCTCGCCATCAGCTCAGCCAGGGTGTCAAACGCACCCCTGTCATGCCGGACCGTTCCCAGTGTGCTCATCGCCGAACTCCCGCAGTAATCCATTATTTCTTGCGTCCGCTTTGCATCCCAGGATTACCAAGCACCCGCTAAAGCTGAACACCGATCCACTGACTACTACCTTAGTTGCGAGTCAATCTCAACTAAGGTATGGCGGAGAGGGAGGGATTCGAACCCTCGGTACGCTTGCACGCACAACGGTTTTCGAGACCGCCCCGTTCGACCACTCCGGCACCTCTCCGCGGGGTATGGGGCGGCAGCGCTATTGGCGTGCGGACCCACAGGTCAACAGGGCGCGGACCATAGCCGCGCGGAATGGCGATCCGCAAGTAGCCAAAGTGCAGGCGCTGGAGGCATCGGGAAAACCTACTCGGTCGCGGCTTCCCACAGGGCTGAGAGGAACTCGGAAAGCCAGTCAATGACCGGGTCTGCCACGTCAAAGAATGGTATGTAGTCTTCCAGCACCTCGCGGATGTCGCCATCCAGCGCGGCGGCGAAGAGCGCAATCAGCACCAACCAGAAGATGATGAGCAGAAGTCCGCGCAGCAGCGATTGCATGTGGCCGTCTCCCCCGAGATGCGAATTGTCCGTTTCTAATCAGTCAGAGAGTAGTCCACCGTCGCCACAACGCGAACCGTCTTTTCCAGTTGGCTTTCCTGGCTGACACCACCCGTATTGTCCCGCGGACGGATGACGATGACGCCCTGATTGGCGCGCAGAATGCCACCCAAATTTGAGCCCGAATTGGTTGCGAATTCCTGAGCCCCCGTGCGCGCCGCTGCCGTGGCCTGGGCAATCAGCTCCGGCTTGATGTCGTTGAGGCCGTTGAACGAATAGGTCGGCCCGCCGAGATCCGCCAGCACCACGCCGCGGCGCACCAGCTCGCCTGTATCGCGACCAAGCTCATCCACCAGTTGAACATTTTGGGTCCGCAGCAGCAGGTTCTGGGCGATGATGTAGCGCGCCTGACCGATGCCGCCGGAGCGGTAGGCCTGCGCCAGCAGATCGGTCACTTCCAACCGTTCAAGGCTGATTTCCTCATCCTTGATGCCCCGGGAGGTGAGGAATTCGCGGATGGTGGCCGTGTTTCCGTCAATAACCGCCTGGACTTCGGAAAGATCATTGCCCGCTGCCGTATAGCGAAGCCGCCACATGGCGAGGTCAGCGGTCACATCGCGCTCGGCGAGGCCTTTGACGGTCACATAGCGCTCCGCCTTGCGGCCCTCATAAAAGCCCATGCCCACCTGAAACCCGGCAAAGGCAACGCCCAATGCCAGCACAATCGCGCCCAAAAATCCTAATGGTCCGCTGTTCATTGTCCCTCTCCCGGTAAAAGCACCTGTTACAGTTGCATGAAACTGATGATCCACGATTCGAGCAACAACATGGCGACACGAGCGGAGCAGCAGGACCCAAACGATAACTTTTCGGCTTTCGACCGCCAGCGCGCCTGGGCCATCCACGCCTTTACAGCGTCCGGTGCCGTCATCGCCATGCTGGCGCTCACAGCCGTCACAAATGGCGATCCGCAGGCCGCTTTTTTGTGGCTGGGCCTGGCGTTTGTGGTGGACGGGCTCGACGGCCCGCTGGCCCGCCGCTATCGGGTGATCGAGGTTTTACCCCGAATTTCGGGGGAAACGCTCGATCTGGTGGTGGATTACCTCACCTATGTGGTGGTGCCCGCCGTGATGCTGGCCAGCATGGGGCTCCTGCCCGAGGGCTGGGGCGGCGCCACCGCAGGCGTGGTACTGGCCGTCTCGCTCTATACCTTCGCCAACCGGGACATGAAGACCGACGACAACTATTTCGAGGGCTTTCCCGCCGTCTGGAACGTTCTTGTCCTCTATATGTGGGTGCTGGAAACCGACCCTTGGGCCAATCTCGCGGTGATTGCCGTCTGCGCAGTGATGACCTTCACGCGGCTGAAGTTCACCCACCCCATGCGGGTGGTAAAATTGCGGCACATAACCTTGGTTTTTACGGGCCTCTGGGCGGCCCTGAGCCTGATGATGGTGCTCACCTACCCCTCACCACCGACGTGGGCGCTGGTGGCCTGGATTACGCTGATTGCGTATTTTCTGGGTCTGACAGCGCATAGGAGCTTTGTTTCCGGCAGCTAGGCACGTGAAACGGCGAGTTGCGGCTTGACTTGAGGCCCCCAAAAAGTATGATCCGCGCCCAATCGCTGGGTGTCTTTGGATGTCCGGCGGCTTTTCTTTTGACCAAGGGTATCTCTGGCGCGGACCAACACCGCTGCCTCTCGTATGCCCTCTTTGATATGGACGACGCTCATGTTCGCGGTCATCCGCACCGGCGGTAAGCAGTATAAAGTGGCACAGGACGATGTTCTGTCTGTCGAAAAGCTCGCAGGCGAGCCTGGTGACAAGATTGAAATCGACGAAGTGCTGATGGTCGGCGGTGACGGCGAACCAAAAGTTGGCGCCCCGCTTCTGGAAGGCGCCAAGGTGTCTGCTGAAGTGCTCGGCAATGCCCGCGACCGCAAGGTCCGCATCTTTAAGAAGGTGCGCCGGCATACCTACCGCCGCACAAAAGGCCACCGCCAGCACAAGACACAGATCAAGATCACCGGCATCAGCGCGTAACACGCAAGCGACCGGTTCTCAGAGCGTTTTAGGATAAGTGGACACCGGTTATCCGGTTTGAAAACGCGGCAAACAGGACTATGGAGCCAGGTTTTGGGTCAACCAAAACCGAAACAGCTCCAGGACAAACGGAGACAGACAAGATGGCACATAAAAAAGCAGGCGGCTCATCCCGCAACGGTCGCGACGCAGCGGGCCGTCGTCTTGGCATCAAGAAGTTCGGCGGCGAAGCCGTGATTCCAGGCAACATCATTCTGCGCCAGCGCGGTACCAAGTGGCACCCGGGTGAGAATGTCGGCATGGGCAAGGACCACACGATTTTTGCATAGGTCGAAGGCAATGTGTCCTTCCGCACCCGCGCAGGCGACCGCACCTATGTATCAGTGGTTCCGGTAACCCCGGCATCAGCGGCAGCTGAATAAGAACACGGTGGACCGATTGCCACCGTTTGGTGGCAATCCATTCATGAGGCAATAGCCAACCGGGAGGGAGATGGATCGCCATCTCCCTTTTGTTTTGCTCTCTCGCCATCATGAAAGGACGTCCCATGCGGGCGCAGATGAAGACAGACCGGCTTTTGCTTAGGTGGGTGACAATGGAGGATGCCCCCCGACTGACGGAACTGGCCGACAACTGGAACGTGGCACGGATGCTTGCGCGCCTGCCCCCCCCCTACCCCGAGAATGGAGCTGAGGACTGGATCGCAACCCATGACGAAGCCCGCACTCGGGGCAAAGGCTCACCCTACGCCATCACACTTGATGGCGACCTCATCGGCATCGCGGGGGTGGAGATGATGGACAATGTCCACGCGCCCGGCCTCAATGTGGAGCTTGGCTACTGGCTTGGAGAGCCGTACTGGGGCAAGGGCTTTGCAACAGAGGCAGCCCGGGCGGCGATAACCATCGGGTTTGCGGACATGGGTGTGGGACATCTCACATCCGGCCACTTTGAAGAAAACGCCGCGTCCGGCAGCGTACTGACAAAGTGCGGCTTCGAGTATAGTGGCAAATCCACACGTCCGTGCCTGGCACGCGGCGAAGACATGCCGTCCCTCGATCTGGTCATGACCCGTGACCGCTGGATCGATGGGCTGGTGAAACAAAAGGCGTGACAGACACAATGGCACATATGCTGCCCAGGATGAGCGACATCGCGATTGAGACCTCCCGTCTCATTTTGCGCCCGCTCGCCCTGGGCGATGCGGAAGCCTATGCCGGCGCGGCAAGCGACGCGCGTATCGGCGCCGTCATGTCACACATCCCCACACCTTGCCCTGCTGAACTGGTGGAGCTGTGGGCTGCAAAAGTGCCTGAGCAGATCGCAGCGGGTACGGACTACCGGCTCGTCGTCACCAGCAAGGAAGATGGTGCCGTTGTCGGAGCAACAAATCTTGGAGGCATGGTGGAGCTTGGAGTGAGCGGCCGCCAGTATGAATTCAGCTACTGGGTCGATCCCGCTCAATGGGGCAAAGGGTTGGCCACGGAGTGCGCGGAAGGTGTGCGTGACTGGGCCTTCGAAACTCTTAAGGCAGGCGGCTTGAGGGCCGCATGCGCCATGGAAAATGCCGCATCAGCCCGCGTGTTGGAGAAGGCTGGGTTTCACTTCATGAATGCGTCGACGTCAAAGGCGACCGATACGGAAGCCGGAAAGCTGCTCAACACCTTCCGCATGGACAAGCCTCGCTGGGAAACAATCACGAAGCACTCCGGTCTGAGGAAGGCATCATGAAGTTTCTCGATCAGGCGAAAGTCTTCATCGCGTCCGGCGCAGGCGGCAACGGAACGGTCTCGTTCCGCCGGGAAAAATACATCGAGTTCGGCGGTCCCGACGGCGGCGACGGCGGCAAGGGCGGCGACGTTTGGGCGGAATGTGTCCATTCACTCAACACCCTCATCGACTACCGATACCAACAGCACTTCAAGGCACGCCGTGGCGAAAGTGGCGCCGGCCGGGACCGTTTCGGCAAGGGCGGTGACGACGTGGTGCTCAAGCTTCCCGTCGGCACCCAGCTCTTTGAAGAAGACAACGAAACGCTGATTGCCGACCTGACAGAACCTGGACAACGCGTGTTGCTGGCACAGGGCGGCAATGGCGGCTGGGGCAATGCGCGCTTCAAGAGTTCGACCAACCGCGCCCCCCGTCGCGCCAATGAAGGCCAGGAAGCCGAAGAACGCTGGGTGTGGCTGCGTCTGAAACTCATCGCGGATGCAGGTCTCGTCGGCCTGCCCAACGCCGGTAAGTCAACCTTCCTTGCTTCAGTGACCGCCGCAAAACCCAAGATCGCTGACTACCCATTCACCACACTCACCCCCAATCTTGGAGTCGTGAAAGTGGACGAAGCAGCCTTCGTGCTGGCGGACATTCCCGGACTTATCGAAGGGGCCCATGAAGGTCATGGCCTTGGCGACCGGTTCCTTGGCCATGTCGAGCGCACAAATGTGTTGCTGCACCTTGTTGACGCCACGCAAGACGACGTGGCGGATGCCTACCGCACCATTCGCGGTGAACTGACCGCCTATGGCAATGGGCTTGATGAAAAGCCCGAGCTGGTCGCGCTCAGCAAAGTGGATTCCCTGACGCCCGAACTGCGTGCGGAGAAGCAGGCGGAACTCGCCCACGTCTCGGGCAAGACACCCATCATGCTCTCAAGCGCCAGCGGCGAAGGGATGACGGAAGCTCTGCGCGCCATCAATACCTACGTTGCAAAAGTCCGGCAGATGCTGATTGATGAGGCGGAAGCCAAGGAGGCGGAGGAATTCGCCCTCAAGGAACAGCGCCCCGCACCCAGTGAAGGCTGGCGCCCATGAGTGACAGACTGGGCAAAGCAAAACGCGTTGTGATCAAGATCGGGTCCGCCCTGCTGGTGGACGCCGCCTCCGGACGCATGCGCCGTGACTGGCTCAAGACACTTGCGGACGATGTGGCCCGCCTGCGTGCCCGAGGACAACAGGTCATCATTGTGTCCTCCGGTGCCATAGCCGTTGGCAGCAAGGCACTGGGCCTGGGCGCGCGTCACTCCCTGGCACTCGAAGAAAGTCAGGCCGCCGCTGCCTTCGGCCAGATTGGCCTCGCTCGCGCCTACCAGGAAGCGCTCGAAACTCATGAGGTGCGTATTGCACAGGTGCTCCTGACCCTCGGGGACACCGAAGCCCGTCGCTCCTATCTCAATGCCCGCTCGACCCTGACCAAGCTGCTGGATTTCGATCTGGTGCCCGTCGTCAATGAAAACGATACGGTGGAAACCACCGAAATCCGCTACGGCGACAATGACCGTCTCTCCGCTCGCGTCGCCAGCATGGTGGACGCGGACTGCCTTGTGCTGCTGTCAGATGTTGATGGTCTTTATACGGATGACCCAGTCTGCAATCCCGATGCGACATTGATTCCCGAAGTTCCAGCCATCACCCGCCAGATCGAGGCGATGGCCGGGACGGCCGGGACCGACATGTCTACAGGTGGCATGATCACCAAACTGGAAGCGGCACGCATCGCAACGGAGGCAGGCGTCCACATGGTCATTGCTAAGGGGGCCGTTGACCATCCCCTCAAAGCCATTGAAGGCGGGGCCAACGCCACGTGGTTCACAGCTCACGACACGCCTGTCGTTGCCCGCAAGCGCTGGATATCCGGCAGCCTTAAACCGTCAGGTATCATTACCTTGGATGATGGCGCTGCGGCAGCCCTGGCGCAGGGGCGCAGCCTGCTGCCGGCAGGTGTGTCCGCTGTAACAGGAACCTTTGATCGCGGCGACGCGGTCGTTGTGCAGACCAAGGCAGGCATGGAGCTGGGCCGTGGCCGTGTGGCCTATGCATCGGCGGACGCCTCACGGATCGCGGGGCACAAAAGCGGTGAAATCGAAGACCTGCTTGGCTATCGTGGTCGGGACGAGATGATCCACCGGGACCATCTGGCGTTGAACCGGGCCGCAAAAGACACAGATGTAAGCAATACAAAAAGCGAGCTGGCAAAATGAGCGTTGTAGAAACACTCCATACGGCTGACCCTGATGTAGTCGATATTATGCGCGACATTGGCGCTCACGCACGTGAGGCTGCAAAAGTCCTGCGCTCTGCGCCGCGCAAGCAGAAAGACGCTGCCCTGCTCGCTGCCGCCATGACCATTCGTGCGGATGTCGATCTCATCCTGGCCGCCAATGAAAAAGACATGGAAGCAGCCAAGGCACGCGGCCTTACCGGCGCCATGCTGGATCGCCTGAAACTTGATGATGATCGCATCGAGGCCATTGCCAAGGGTCTTGAAGCCATTGTGGAACTGGAAGATCCCGTTGGGACCACCATCACCGAGTGGGACATGCCCTCGGGCCTGCATATCGAGCGCCGCCGTGTGCCTTTGGGCGTGATCGGCATCATCTATGAAAGCCGTCCCAATGTGACGGCAGACGCAGGCGCCCTGTGCCTCAAATCCGGCAATGCGGTCATCCTGCGCGGCGGCTCGGAGAGATTTCATTCCTCGCGCGCCATTCACACCATTCTGGAGCACGGCCTTGATGCCGCTCAGTTGCCCTCCAAGGCTATCCAGCTGGTTCCTACAACGGATCGTGCAGCCGTCGGCGAAATGCTCAAAGGTCTCGACGGATCACTGGACCTGCTGGTGCCCCGCGGCGGCCGCAGCCTGACGGAGCGCGTGACCAATGATGCCCGCGTGCCCGTGCTCGGCCACTTGGATGGCCTGTGCCATGTCTATGTGGACAGGGACGCTGACATCGAGATGGCCAAGAAGATTGCCGTCAACGCCAAGCTGCGGCGTACAGGCATTTGCGGCGCAGCAGAGACACTGCTGGTTGATGAGGCAGCTGCCGACACGCTCTTACCGTCTGTCGTGAAGGCTCTTCAGGACGCCGGCTGCGAAATTCGCGGTGACGACAAGTCACAGGCACTTGTGCCTGGGATTGCTGTTGCAACCGAAGACGATTGGACGACGGAGTATCTCGACACCATCATCGCGACGGCTGTGGTGCCCGGCGTCAAAGGCGCGCTTGCCCACATCGCAAAGTATGGATCCCGGCACACAGAGTGCATCGTTACAGACAATCAAGACACGGCAGACAAGTTTCTCACCGACTGCGACAGCGCGATTCTGCTGCACAACGCGTCGACACAATATGCAGACGGGGGTGAATTCGGCATGGGGGCTGAGATCGGCATTGCCACCGGCAAGCTTCATGCGCGCGGACCTGTTGGTCTGGAGCAACTGACCACTTTCAAATATGTCGTGCGCGGCAGCGGCCAGACGCGGCCCAGAATGTCCTCAACCCCGAGCAACGGTCTGCTTGGCAGCAGTCTTCAGGGTGGCTTGCGGATCGGTCTGTTGGGCGGATCTTTCAACCCGGCCCATGACGGCCACCGCCACATTAGCATGGTCGCCCTGCGGCGGCTCGGACTGCATCAGGTCTGGTGGCTTGTGTCACCGCAGAACCCGCTGAAGCCTGAACAAGGCATGGCGCCTTTTGCGGACCGCATGGAAAGTGCCCTAGCCATGGCGCAACACCCGGCCATTCGGGTTTCAGACATAGAGACGCAGCTGGGCACACGATACACTGCTGACACCATACGTCAGTTGGCCGTCCGCGCCCCTACCGCCCGTTTTGTCTGGCTGATGGGCGCCGACAACCTTGTCAGCTTGCCCAGATGGCACCGGTGGACCACCATCATCGAAAGTATGCCCGTGGCCGTGATTGCAAGACCCGGATACAGCTTGAAGGCACGCCTGTCTCCCGCGGCAACCCGTTATGCTAACAGGCAAATCCCCGTTGAGCAGGCGTCCCAACTTGCAGCCATGCAGGCCCCGGCGTGGGTCTTCATTGAGGACCAGCCCACCGCGCAGTCTTCCACCCAAATCCGCCGTCAAATCGGCGCGGCATGGCACAAAGCCAGCACAGCCTGATGGTCCACCACGGTCCGAATACGGATCGTGGACGGGCTCTGGAAACACACAATCGTGTCACTTACCTGTCACGTGGTTGACTTACGCCTTTGAAATTGGCGGAGTTGGCGCTTCGCAATTGCCAAACCATGCCGAAAGACACCCCATGCCTTCTCCCGCCGGCCACGCTGCGCACCCTCATCATACCAGATCGACCGACAAAGAGCGCCTTTCCCGCGAAGCGCTGATAGGACGGTATGAACAGGTGCGCGCCGCGACGGAGAGCCTGTCAGCACCGCTGACGCCGGAAGATCAGATGCTGCAATCCATGGAAGACGCGAGCCCCACGCGCTGGCATCGCGCCCACACCACATGGTTCTTCGAGACGTTCGTGTTGAAGCCGCACAACCCGACCTATCAGCCGATTGACCCCATCTACGACTACCTGTTCAACTCCTATTATCAGGCCGTTGGCCCGCAATATCCGCGGCCCAATCGCGGTCTCGTCTCACGTCCCAGCGTAGAGGAAGTCGGCAGCTACCGGTCTCATGTTGATGATGCTCTTGTTGCCTTCGCGCAAGACACTGACGACGCCACATGGCAAACCGTCGCGCCACTGATTGAGCTCGGTTTGCACCACGAGCAACAGCACCAGGAGCTTCTGGTAACTGACCTCAAACATGCTCTGTCCTTCAACCCGATGTGGCCGGCCATCTACCCGGCACCGGACACACCAAGCTCCGACGCCGCTGACCTCAACTGGATCGATTTCCACGGCGGCATCACCCTGTGCGGTCATTCCGGCGATCTGGAGCAGGATGGATTTGCCTACGACTGCGAAGGCCCGCGCCATCAGGTCCTTTTGCGCGACTTTGCCCTGGGGTCGCGGCCGGTGATCAATGCGGAGTATCTCGAGTTTATTGAAGATGGTGGGTACACAGACCCGCGTTGGTGGCACGCTGAAGGCTGGGATCGTGCCCAGGCCGACCAGTGGCAGGCGCCTCTCTACTGGATGCAGGATAACGCCTCACAGCGTTGGACGACTTACACGCTGCATGGCCGCGTCGCGGTGGAGCCGCATGAGCCGGTCTGCCACGTCTCCTTCTTCGAAGCGGCTGCCTTTGCAGCCTGGCTGAGTGAGCAAGGAGATGACGTACGGGTGCCCACAGAGTTTGAACTCGAGCATGCAGCGGCCGGCACATCGCCGGAAGGCAATTTCGCGGGCATGACACCGGGTACCCGTTCCCTTCACCCACAGCCCACTTCGCACGACGAAGGCCTGCAACAGGTCTTCGGTGATGTGTGGGAATGGACCCAGAGCGCGTACACGCCCTACCCCGGCTTCAAGCCTGTGGCCGGTGCCATCGGCGAATACAACGGCAAGTTCATGGCCAACCAGATGGTCTTGCGCGGCGGAAGCGTGGCAACCGCTGAAAACCACATGCGCGCGACCTATCGGAACTTTTTCCCTGCTCACGCCCGCTGGCAATTCTCCGGATTGCGCCTTGCACGGGACACCTGACACCCCCACATTACGCGACCTCCACAGCCCGACATGCATCGGGAAGGAAACAGAATGACGGCCCACGACACAACGACCCTTGATCGCCCGCAAACAGACCAGTCCGCCCTTGCTTTCTTCGTGGACGAAAAGCCGGCGCTTGCGACATTTCTGGACGATGCCCTGACGGGCCTCGCTGCCTCGCCCAAACGGATTGCGCCGAAATACTTCTATGACGAGCGTGGCTCTGAGTTATTCGACAAGATTTGTCAGACGCCGGAATATTATCCGACACGGACGGAACTTGGTCTGCTCAAAAAGCATGGCGCCGACATTGCGGACGCAGTCGGGCCGGACTGTCTGGTGGTTGAATACGGCGCGGGATCAAGCCTCAAGATCCGCCGCCTGCTGGATGCTCTGCATAGCCCGGCAGGCTATGTGGCCGTCGATATCAGCCGCGACTATTTGCACGGCCAGATGAGCGGACTTGCAAACGATATGCCCAGCATCGCTGTTGGCGCTATCTGTGCGGACTTCACCGCCGGGTTTGACCTACCGCCGGAAACCAGAAACCTTGGCGCAAGAAAACTTGGGTTCCTCCCGGGATCCACAATCGGCAATTTCACGCCGGCAGAGGCCGAAGCTCTTCTGGCTCGCAGCACCAAACTGCTGGGCAAAGGCGGCCAGTTTCTCATCGGCGTTGATCTCAAGAAGCCAAAGCACATCCTGGATGCCGCTTATGATGATGGCGCCGGTGTGACCGCGCAGTTCAACCTCAACCTGCTTAAACGGATGCAATCCGAACTGGGTGCCGAACTCAACGAAAGCGGCTTTTCGCACGTGGCTTTCTACAATGGCGACCAGGGACGCGTTGAAATGCACCTGGAAGCCAAGGGTCCGCAGACGATCCGCCTTGAAGGCAAGGATTTTGCTTTTGACGATGGCGAGCGCATTCACACAGAAAGCTCATACAAATATGAGCCCGACGAGTTTGCCGACATGGCCAAAAAGGCCGGTTTTGCGCCCCGCGGCCTGTGGACGGATGCCGATGGGTTGTTCTCCCTGCATCTGCTCGAGGTCGCCGGTTAACTCCCTGCTTCCACATCATTTGCGGTAAAGGGGCTAATCGTCATATTCTCCTCACGGAAGCAGGCCATGGTGCCTGTACCGGCGCAGACAGGTGCCGATTCGGCGCCTGATCTTGCCCGGATGTCCCATTTTCGGGGCCTATTTGGGAGCTGAAACCTGAGTATTGACTATACCGGCCAAGAGGCCGTGGCGGCGCAAGAGACATCTTTCGCCACTTCAAAGTCAGAAGACCAAAACCAGTCCGATCGGCTTCGCGCAGCAGCGCTGGCGTGTCTTGATGACACCAAAGCCGAAGACATCGTCACCATTGATCTCGCAGGCAAATCATCTATGGCCGACTGCATGGTAATCGCCAGCGGCCGGTCGCAGCGCCATGTGGGTTCGGTTGCCGATTATCTGGTTGAGGCATTGAAGAAAGCAGGCTGCAAAGCGCCGCGCGTCGAGGGCATGACTCATGCTGATTGGGTGCTGATCGATGCTGGTGACATTGTGGTCCATGTTTTCCGTCCGGAAGTGCGGGATTTCTACAATCTCGAGCGCCTCTGGTCCTCTGACATGCCCGAAGACCAGTTGGCCAACTAACCAACTGTGGCCCACGCCTGCAGTGGCGGCAGGCGTTGAAAGAAGAACGCAATGCGCATCACCGTCTGCGCCATAGGCCGCATGCGCGACAAGAACGAGCGCGCTCTTGCTGATGACTACCTGTCCCGAGCGCAGGCGCTCGGTCGCAATCTCGGCATCACCGACATCAGGCTCGTCGAACTGGATGCTAAGCAGACCAGTGACCAAGAGGGCGAAGCCCTGCTGGCCGCCGCGCCCGAAAATGCCTTCATCATCGCGTTGGACGAAACCGGCAAACAAAAGCCCAGCCGCGACATGGCAGCCTGGCTGGAGAGGCTCAAAGACGGCGCTCAGCGGGATGTTGCCTTTGTGATTGGCGGTGCCGACGGCCATAGCGAGGCCCTCAAGGCCAAGGTGAATGCCAGCCTGTCACTCGGCGCCATGACTTGGCCGCATATGCTGGCGAGGATCATGCTTCTTGAGCAGATGTATCGGGCCATATCCATTCTGGCCCGGCACCCGTATCATCGCGACTAACCATAAGGACCAGACACCTGAGTCGGGCACGCATCGCCCTGCCCGGCTGACCCAGCACAGGCCACAAGACCAAAAACACCATGAAGCTTTTCGGCCGACCAAAATCAATTAGCAACGCCCCGGCGCGACCCGTTGTCGTGGCCATGCTTCAGGGTTGGGGTACGCTAGCGCATGATCCGCGCCTTCCTGTATTCAGCACCCGCACGCCGGCCTTCAACAGGCTGGCCCAGCGCGCGGCCGCAACGACTCTGACGCCACCTGACACACAAGCAAGCCTTGCAAGCGCGCTTGACGCTGTCGCACGCGGCGACACACCCGTTGCACCCTCGTCCGTGCTTGACGGAGTGTTGCGAGCACAAGGCGGCCTGTCACAGCACCCCGAGTTCCAGTCTTTCGTGCGCGACCTGACGAGGGTCGGCGGCGACTGCCACTTGCTGTGCTGCCTGACATCATCAGGCATCGAAGGGTATACGGCGCACGCGGCAAAGATTGCAGCCACTTTGAGCCATGAGGGTATCCGTGTGTGGGTCCATGCAGTGCTGGACGGGCGCGACACAGCCCCAGACGCAGCATTGGGGGCCATGCATGAGTTCCTGGAGGATGTCGGCGGCGTCGACACGGTCCGCTTCGCCACGGTTTCGGGCCGCGCATATGCGTTGGACGAAACGGCGGACACAAAAGCACTCGCGCTCATGCGTGACGCCGTGGTCGATGCGATGCCGCAACAACGCGGAGGCCTCGGTGAACATATCGATGCCCAGAACCAGGCCGGGATCAATGATGGAGACATCAAACCGGCAGCGGCACCAACCTATCCAGGCATGCGAAGTGATGATGCCCTGCTTGTCCTTCATCCGCAGGCAGATGGTTTTTCAGACCTGCTCAATGTCCTGTTGCCCGACGACACACTTGATGTTCCTTCTGCACGCCCTGCAACCCTCTCCGCCTGCCGCCGCATGATCGGTTGGCCAAAGGCTGGTTCGACACCAGCCGCACAGGCACGCCAGCCATTGTCACTGTTTCAACCATCGCACCCGCGTCTGGCTGATGTAATACGGGCGTCAGACATGACGGTACTCATGACCGCACCGCGCAACCAGCACGCCATTTGGGCGGCGACCATGGAAGGCTGCACGGTTTCCGCGAGCAAGACACTGGCAGCCTCACACGCCCTGGAAGCAGCGGACGCGGCTGTGCGCGCCATCAAACAGGGGGAGACGGACATCATCCTGACGCTTCTGGGCGGTATCCCGGCATCCGCACGTTCATTAATGGGCGGGTCGCTGGGTGCATCGGCGCGCCGAACCATTGAACAACAGGACAAAGGCCTCGGGCGTATAGCCGCCATTATCGAACGTCGTGGCGGCACGTTGATGGCTTTAGGAACAGACACCAGCCTCACACCGGCCGAGGCCCTGCCTTGCCTGATCCATGGCGGCCCATGTGTGAAAGAAACACCAATGCGGCCAGGCACACTTGCGGACATTGCGCCAACAATCCTTGCGCTGGCAGGTACACAGCCAAGTTCTCAGTTTTCAGGGACTTCACTGCTGGAAGGTACGGAGGTCATAGATGCGGAAGCATCATGACGGGACCAGTCTTTGTGGTTCTTCGCTCGTGGGGCTCTTTCTGCTGGCAGTCATGCCCGCTGCCGCGCAGGAAACGACCATAGACCCCGCACAAGCCGAAGAACTGATAGAAGTAGAACGCGCCCTCGGGGGTGCTTCATCCACCAAGGACGCGGCGGAACTCAATGCCAAGGCCGCTGCCAGGGCCGTCCTGCGTCTACAGCAGGAGCTCGTCCTGGCCGCAGATCGCGCCGCAGCGTTGGAAACAGCGGTCAGTGACAATCAGGCTCATATAGAGGGTCTTGAAGCTGCAAGAGCGGTCAGTGAAGCCTTACTGGCCACCCGTCGAGAACAGCTCGTGGAAAGCCTCGCCGCACTGCAACGGCTTGATCTGGAACCGCCACCTGCTCTGCTGGTCAAGCCGCAGGACGCATTGGCTGCGGCGCGTGGCGCTATGTTGCTGGGAACCCTTGTCCCGGAGCTCAAAGAGGTCGCTGATGATTTGACAGCTCAGATCAGGAGCCTAGAGGACCTTGCTCGCACGATCATAAGGCAACAAGAACAGCTAGCGGACGATGTGGCCGCCCTCACGGTCGAACAAAGGCGCATAGACGAGTTGTTGGTCGCCAAACGCGAAGAGGAACTTATCAGCACCGCAGATGCAAAACGCGCCTCGGACAGATACGCAGAACTCGCAGGCCGCGCCCGGTCCCTCCGCGAGCTTCTGGGAGGTCTTGAAAGCGACGTTCCCACATTTGCAGCCCTGCAGCCCGGAGATGCCACTGAAACCACTCCACCGGCTTTCTCAACTTTGCGGGGAAGGCTGCGCAGCCCGGCCTCCGGGCGCATTGTCCAGCGGTTTGGATCTGATGACGGCTCGGGCAGCCCGTCCCAGGGTGTCAGCCTGCTAGCCCGCCCGGGTGGTCAGGTTGTGAGCCCCGCGGATGCCGAAATTGTGTTTGCCGGACCTTTTCGCAGCTACGGCAACGTGTTGATAATCACCCCAGGTGAGAATTACCTTATCGTTATTGCCGGTTTGGCTGAGGTTTTCGCGTCTACAGGCCAGCAATTGCTGGCTGGGGAGCCGATCGGCAAGCTTCCCGCAGACGCAAATGGGGCAAATGGCAGCCAATCTGGCGGTCAAAGTGCACGTAGAGGTGCAGGTAAGACACCTGTGCTCTATATTGAGATGAGAAAAGACGGGAAACCGGTTGACCCGGCCCCGTGGATCAGGTTCCAGGGCCGCCCGGCCTAGGGGTTTTGCTCCCAGGAGCATCGCGCTTAGGCCACATTCTGGCGGAATTGTAGCTGACAGTGAAATTCGCGGCTGACCGCAAAGTATGCGTTTCAGCTGGGTGTGAAAGATGAAGGGTAGCGAATGATGCACCGAACGGTGATTGCAGGGGCCGCAGGCCTTGTGAGCCTGGCACTTGTCGGGATTTTTGCCCTCGACGCTGGCCCGACCCGCGGCGGCGCTGAAGCCGCAAGCTCGGAAACCTACCGCCAGCTCAACCTGTTTGGCGACGTGTTTGAACGCGTCCGCGCTGATTATGTGGAAGAACCGGCAGATGCAGACCTGATCGACAATGCGATCAACGGCATGCTCACCTCACTCGATCCGCATTCCAGCTACCTGAATGCCAAGACCTACCGGGACATGCAGGTGCAGACCCGTGGTGAGTTTGGCGGATTGGGTATTGAAGTCACCATGGAGGACGGCTTCGTCAAAGTGGTGGCACCCATCGACGATACACCAGCCGACAAGGCGGGGTTGCGCTCCAACGACTTGATCACACATCTTGATGGCGATCCGGTGCTCGGCCTTACGCTTTCCGAAGCAGTCGAAAAGATGCGCGGGCCCGTCAACGCACCGATCACCGTAACCATTGTGCGCGAAGGCCGCACAGAGGCTTTTGATGTGACGGTCGTACGCGACATCATCCGCATCAAATCCGTGCGCTACAAGCGCGATGAAGGCGTTGGCTACATCCGTGTCACCACATTTAACGAGCAGACATCTGACGGTGTGCGGGAAGCTCTGCGCGAAATGTCAGACATGCCTGGCTTCGTTGTTGATCTACGCAATAACCCCGGCGGCCTGTTGGATCAGGCCATCGAAGTCTCAGACATCTTCCTCGAAAAGGGTGAGGTGGTGTCTACCCGGGGACGCTATCCGGAAGACACGCAGCGCTATAACTCGCGGCCGGGCGACTTGGCCAACGGGAAAGAGGTAGTGGTTCTGGTGAACGGCGGCTCTGCGTCGGCGTCTGAGATTGTCGCTGGAGCCCTGCAGGATCACGAGCGCGCCGTGGTGCTGGGAACCCGGTCCTTCGGCAAAGGCTCTGTTCAAACCATTATTCCGCTGGGCTCTGATGGCGCCATCCGTCTGACGACAGCCCGCTATTACACCCCTGCAGGCCGATCGATTCAGGCTAAGGGCATCATGCCGGACATCAAGGTAGAGCAGAACGTGCCTGAAGATGAAGACATTCGCACCACCGGTGAAGCAGGACTGGCAGGCCACCTGGCCGCTGAGGACGAAGACGAGCAGGGTGGATCTTCTGCCTATGTTCCTCGGGATGCCAAAGATGACCTTCAGCTCATCTATGCCCGCGACCTGATCCTGGGCAAACGGACTTTTGACCCGGACAATCCGACACCGACAGCTGATGCCGGTGCGGCAACAGACAGCGGAACGGCAATGGCGCCAATTCCCAACTAGCCGCCGGCAAGTCACTCAGACGAACAAACGGGCACCGTGGTTACACAGTGCCCGTTTTTCTTTCAATTTGTTCATCTTATGGCCAATGCGGGCTTCAACAGTTGCACCCCCAGCACGAACCTGTCTGTGAGGATACTACCGCCCGCCACGAGGCTGGACGACAATCGTGTAAGCCCTTATGCCAGAACGCATAAACCGCTAACGTGACAGCGGAGATGACTTCCTCGGGGCACTACTTTTCTTCCATGACTGCCATTCCAACTGAAACCAGCACACAGGGCACGACAGGCACCGCAACCAGCCGGATCAATCCGCTGGCGATCGCGGTCTTTGCGGTAGCCCTATTGATTGGCGGGCTGCTGATCTGGTTGTCCTTTGCCGGTGGTGGCACGACGCCAACCGAACACGTGCTGGTGCTGTCGCCCGACGGTGACGGGGACACTGAAACCCTGATCAGCGGTGAAACAATTTCCATTCCCCCGCCTCCCCAGGTACTGGATGTGGATACCATTGCGGCGCCAGGTGGGGGTTTGGGGGAAGGTGCCAGTGACGGCAGTGACGATGAAGGGAGTGTGACTGCCGCCTCCCCCGACAACGCGCTGCAGAGGATTGGCTCACTAGCCCCAATACCGACTGGTGCGCCTCTGACGGAAGCGCCGATTGCCGGCCTATATGAAGAAACCGCAGCCGGACTTTTGCCAGTCATCTCGGAGACAGGCCAGCGCGCAGTCGCGAGCTACGCGCGGCCCTTTGCGCAGCCCGCGCCCGGAGAAGAAACGCGCCCACGTGTTGCATTGATGATTACCGGCTTTGGACTCAATCGCACATTTGCCGAACGCGCCCTTGAGCAGTTGCCCGCAGACATCTCTCTTGCGTACACCCCATATTCGAGCGAGCTGCAGAATCAGATCAACGGTGCCCGGGCTGATGGGCATGAAGTTGCCCTGGAGCTCCCGATGGAACCGTTCGACTATCCGAACAATGATCCGGGTCCCTACACATTGCTCACCAACCTGCCGGAAGAGGCGAACCGAAAACGTCTGGAATGGCTGCTGGCCCGCGCCACTGGATATTTCGCAACCGTCAATCGTCAAGGCGGTCGCTTCCTGTCTGAGTCTGACTCGCTCTCCCCTATTTTGACGTCCCTCGAGGAACGCGGCCTCGGTTTTATTGACACGGGCAACGGCGCGCGCAATGCCACCGAAGATGCTGTGCCCGGAAAAGACTTCAATTGGACAGTGGCCACGCGGGTTGTGGATGCAACCAAGTCCCAACGCCAGATCGACAAGGCACTGTCCGATCTTGAAACTGCAGCGCGGGAAGACGGCATGGCCATCGGCATCGGAACCGCGCTCCCCGTCACGGTGGAGCGGGTTTCAGAATGGGCGGCAAGCCTTGCCGACAAGGGTATTGATCTTGTTCCGGTGTCTGCGGCATTGGCCACCAGCAAACCCAGCACCGGTACGAGCCCCGAAACCACAGAATAGATATTGGCCGCCGCGCTATGAGTACACTCCCCTACCGCCCTTGCGTGGGCATCATGCTGCTCAACAAAGAAGGCAAAGTCTGGATTGGCCGCCGCGCCATGAAGCGATCCGTTCAGCAGGATGAGCCCGGCTCATGGCAGATGCCACAAGGAGGCATCGATGAGGGAGAAGACCCACTCCCGGCCGCCATGCGCGAACTGGAAGAAGAGACCGGCATTTCCGATGTTGAGGTTGTCGGCACGACCAGCGGGTGGCTGACCTATGACTTGCCGGACCACCTGGTCGGCACAGCCCTCAAGGGCAAGTACCGCGGCCAGAAGCAGAAATGGTTCGCCATGCGTTATCTGGGAAGCGACGACGCGATTGATCTGACCAACGCAGAAGATGACGAGTTTGATGATTGGCGCTGGGAAAATGCAAACGCGCTACCGAGCCTCATCATAGAGTTCAAACGTCCTGTCTATGAGCAGGTTGTAGCCCAGTTCGCCCATCTAACGAGCCCGGCCTAGGACGCTTTCGCAAGCCGCTTGGCGTGATTTGAGAAACCCCACCACACAACGGATGTGAGTGGCTTTGCAACGCGAGACCAAATCCGGATGCCGCAGGCATTTGCAATCATTGCCACCAGCCGGTCGGTATGGCGGCGCTGATACAGGCCAAGCGCGCGTGCCTGATAGGCCTTGGCACACCCCTCGCGGTCATAGCTGTCTGCGGGCGTGTTGGCGCAGTAGTACGCATAGGATAGCTCATCATCATCCGCTTCATTGACGCGGCCAAGCGCGATCTTCAGCCTACGGATTTTTGAGGGCACATCTTTTTCATATCGCAGAAAATGGTCGTAGAAGAGCTTGTAGTGGTTGAACTCGTCTTTCGCGAGACGCGCTGCGATCTCCCTGAGTACTGGCTCATCGCTGGCATCGCGGATGGCTGAATAGAAAGACGACGTCCCGGTCTCTACAACACATCTAGCCAGGAGTTCACCGCCACGGCTGCCGCGCGTGGACTCATCAACATCCATTGGTATGGAATATCCCGCTTGGAAGTCCTTGAGCGACTTCTCGAAACTAAAACTCGAATCCGCAAGCTCAGCCCAGCGCGCCAGAGCGGCCCCATGCTGCTCTTCCTCGACTCCCCACCGTTCGATCTCCGCCAGCAGATCCGGGTCGTCGGAAAAGACCTGACTGAGATATGTCACATAGTCCGGCGCATTTGCTTCTACGAGAGAGGCAGCCTTCACTGTGCGCAACAGATCGACGTCCACCTTTGACGCATCAAATGCTGCCCAGTCGACATCCTCAAGTGTCCAGTGCTGTGTCATCCTATGGGTCGTCCCCACCTTGTTGTGCCGGATAAAGCCCCCTCACCGGCAGTAGCCCCATACAATAAACCCGCCCGGACATCAATTTGTCCAGCCGGGCTTATCGACATTCTTTTTGTGGATTCAACGCTTTAGCGCGGAATCCGGTGGCCTAAAGCGCGTCACGAAGCTGCTTGAGCTGGTTGAGCTTCCCTTCAGCGCGCGTCTTTGCGGCATCAGACGCAGCATCGTCCACATCTTCCTGCGCATTCTGGATTTCCTGATCCAGGGCCGCCGCATCCAGCTCATCAAGCGGGACGGAGTGCTCGGCCAGAAGCGTCAGGCCTTCCGCATTCACTTCCGCAAAGCCGCCACGCACGAACAGACGGGTTTCTTCCCGTCCGTCCTGCACGTCCACAACTCCGGGGCGCAGGGTGGTCATGAAGGGTGCATGACCCGCCATCACACCAAAGTCGCCTTCGGCACCAGGCACGGTCACCATGTCCGCATCCGCAGACATGAGAAGCCGTTCCGGGCTTACGAGTTCAAAATGCAGCTTGTCAGCCATGTGCTCTTACCAATCCAAAGACGCTTAGGCAGCTTCAGCAGCCAGACGCTCAGCCTTCTCGATGGCGGTCTCAATCGTACCAACCATGTAGAAAGCAGCTTCCGGAAGATGGTCATAGTCACCATCGCACAGAGCCTTGAAGCCTTTGACCGTGTCCTGAATGTCCACAAGCACGCCCGGCGTGTTTGTAAACTGCTCAGCCACGAAGAACGGCTGTGACAGGAAGCGTTCGATCTTACGGGCACGCGCCACGGTGAGCTTGTCTTCTTCAGACAGCTCATCCATGCCGAGAATGGCGATGATGTCCTGCAGCGACTTGTACTTCTGCAGGATTTCCTGCACCCGGCGTGCCGTGTCGTAGTGCTCCTGGCCAACAACGCGCGGCTCAAGAATACGGCTCGTTGAGTCGAGCGGATCCACAGCCGGATAAATGCCCTTTTCAGAGATCGCACGGTTCAGCACAGTGGTTGCATCCAAGTGAGCAAACGACGTCGCCGGCGCGGGGTCCGTCAGGTCATCGGCAGGCACGTAAATGGCCTGCACCGATGTGATCGAGCCTTTGGTAGTGGTCGTGATGCGCTCCTGTAGAGCACCCATGTCCGTTGCCAGTGTCGGCTGGTACCCCACAGCGGACGGGATGCGGCCCAGGAGAGCCGACACTTCAGAACCGGCCTGCGTAAAGCGGAAGATGTTGTCCACGAAGAACAGCACATCCTGGCCCTTGTCACGGAAGTCTTCCGCCACAGAAAGCCCGGCCAGCGCCACACGCGCACGGGCTCCGGGAGGTTCGTTCATCTGGCCATAGATCAAGGAGCACTTGGAGCCTTCTCCGCCGCCTTCCTTGTTCACGCCTGATTCGATCATTTCCCAATAAAGGTCGTTGCCTTCACGGGTGCGCTCGCCCACCCCGGCGAACACGGAGTAGCCGCCATGCGCCTTGGCGATGTTGTTGATGAGTTCCTGGATAAGAACCGTCTTGCCCACACCGGCACCACCGAAGAGGCCGATCTTACCGCCCTTGGCGTAGGGCGCGAGCAAGTCCACCACTTTGATTCCCGTGACGAGCATTTCAGCTTCCGTCGACTGCTCAACAAATTCCGGGGCCTCAGCGTGATGCGGGCGCTTGTCTGTAATCTGGATTGGGCCAGCGTCGTCGACCGGCTCGCCAATCACGTTCATGATGCGGCCCAGCGTACCGTCGCCGACGGGCACCTGACTGGCGACGCCCATATCCGTTGCTGTCTGGCCGCGCACCAGCCCCTCAGTGGAGTCCATGGCAATTGCACGAACGGTGTTTTCGCCCAGATGCTGCGCAACTTCCATAACAAGGCGGTTGCCGTTGTTGTCAGTTTCAAGCGCATTCAGGATCGCCGGCAGATGATCGTCAAAACGAACGTCCACAACGGCGCCGATGCCCTGGGTAATTTTGCCCACTGCGTTGGAGCTCATGGTCTGTGTCCTCGGTCTCGTCTCAGTACCTGGCAGCACATCATGCACTGCCTTTGTTGAAACCGCAGCGGCAGGTGCCGGTGCGGGTTTAGTCTCGATCTCGGTCGCAGTCGCTTCGATGACTGCGGAAGTCACATCACCCGGTGCTGGCAGGGCTCTGGGCCCCGGTTGCTGCCGGACAAACAGCCCAAGAACACTGGAAATGCTCTCAAGCAACGGACGCAAAAGACGTCCAAATCCGTTCTGCTTCGCCACCGACAGCGCCCCCCGGCTTGCTGCGTGCTCTACTGCTGTTTCCCAAAGCAAGAGCGCATCGGATATGTGGTCGAAGGGGCGTAGCGCCGCTCTTATGTCTCTTCTATCTAGACCGCTTCCGCGCCCGTGATAATTTCAATCAGTTCCTTGGTGATCTGAGCCTGACGCGACCGGTTATAGGTCAGCGTCAACTGGTCGATCATGTCACCGGCGTTGCGCGTTGCATTGTCCATGGCACTCATGCGGGCACCCTGTTCAGACGCAGCATTTTCCAGAAGTGCGCGGAACACCTGCGTGGTCAGGCTGCGCGGCAGAAGATCATTCATGATCTCGGTTTCTTCTGGCTCGTATTCATAAGGCACCGGCTCGCCGGCGTCCGCAGGACGCTCGGGAATGGAAGCCGGAACGATCTGCTGTTCCGTGGGAATCTGGGTCACCACATTTTGGAAAGCAGAATAGAAGATCGTCGCGACATCGAACTCGCCCGCCTCAAACATGTCGAGCACACGCTTCGAGACAGTTTCGGCCTGCGCGTAACCGATACGACGGACATCCGTGAACTCAAATGTATCGATGATCAGATCGGCAAACTGGCGCTTGAGAATGTCGCGTCCCTTGCGGCCGACACACAGAATTTTCACGGTCTTGCCGTCCGCCAGCAGGTCCTGAACTTTAAGACGGGCAATACGCGCAATTGATGAATTGAAACCGCCGCACAGGCCACGGTCTGCGGTAGCAACCACAAGAAGGTGCACCTGGTCGCTGCCGGTACCGATCAGCAGGGGTGATGCACCGGCTGACGTCAGCATGGACCCGCCAAGGTTCGCCATCACACTGTCCATACGCTCAGCATACGGACGAGCGGCTTCAGCAGCTTCCTGTGCACGGCGCAGCTTTGATGCTGCCACCATCTGCATGGCCTTGGTGATCTTCTGCGTCGCCTTGACGCTTGCGATCCGGTTGCGGAGTTCCTTGAGGCTCGCCATGGCTTGCTCTCGTATCCTTCTAGCGGCTCAGGCCCTTAGGCGAACGACTTTGCGAAAGCTTCAACGCCTTCACGCAGCTTGGCATTGGTGTCATCAGACAACGCGCCCGTATCGCGGATGCTTGTCAGAACGTCCGCATGCTTTTCGTGGAACGTGCGAAGCAGCTCTTCTTCAAAGCGGGCGATGTCTTCAACCGGAAGGTTGTCCAGGAAGCCCTGGGTACCGGCAAAGATCACAACAACCTGCTCTTCCATGGCAAGCGGCGAGAACTGCGGCTGCTTGAGCAGCTCGGTCAGGCGCTCACCGCGGTTGAGGAGACGCTGTGTGGTCGCATCAAGGTCAGAGCCGAACTGCGCGAACGCTGCCATTTCGCGGTACTGCGCAAGCTCACCCTTGATAGCACCAGCCACTTTCTTCATTGCCTTCGTCTGGGCAGAACCACCCACACGGGACACCGACAGACCCACATTCACAGCGGGACGAATGCCCTGGAAGAACAGGTCCGTCTCGAGGAAGATCTGCCCGTCGGTAATCGAGATCACATTGGTGGGGATGTACGCGGACACATCGTTAGCCTGCGTTTCAATGATCGGCAGCGCCGTCATGGACCCAAGACCATTGTCCTCGTTCAGCTTGGCGGAGCGCTCAAGCAGACGGGAGTGAAGGTAGAACACGTCGCCAGGGTAGGCTTCACGTCCAGGAGGACGGCGAAGCAGCAAGGACATCTGACGATACGCAACCGCCTGCTTGGAGAGATCGTCATACACGATCATCGAGTGCATACCATTGTCGCGGAAGTATTCAGCAATGGCGCACCCGCCGAACGGCGCGAGGAACTGAAGCGGTGCCGGCTCGGAAGCTGTCGCTGCAACAACCACGGAGTATTCCATGGCGCCGTTTTCTTCCAGCGTCTTCACGATCTGAGCAACCGTTGAGCGTTTCTGGCCAATGGCGACATAGACGCAATACAGCTTCTTGCTCTCATCGTCGCCAGCATTGACTTGCTTCTGGTTGAGGATTGCGTCGATCGCCACAGCAGTCTTGCCGGTCTGGCGGGCACCAATCACAAGTTCACGTTGGCCACGGCCAACGGGGATCAGCGCGTCAATCGCCTTGATTCCGGTTTGCATTGGTTCATGGACCGACTTACGCGGGACGATGCCCGGCGCCTTCACGTCAACGACGCGGCGCTCTGTGGATTCAATCGGCCCCTTACCATCGATCGGATTACCAAGCGGATCGACCACACGACCAAGAAGGCCCTTGCCGACGGGCACATCCACAATAGCGCCGGTGCGCTTGACGGTGTCGCCCTCTTTAATCTGTTGGTCCGAACCAAAGATCACGATACCGACATTGTCGTCTTCCAGGTTGAGCGCCATGCCGCGCACACCATTTGGAAATTCGACCATTTCGCCGGCCTGAACCTGATCAAGACCGTAGACACGGGCAATGCCGTCACCAACGGAAAGAACCTGGCCAATCTCCGTGACTTCGGCATCGGAGCCGAAGTTCTGGATCTGTGTTTTCAGGATCGAGGAAATCTCGGCAGCTTGAATGTCCATCAACCGGCCTCTTTCATAGCAAGCTTCATGCGATTTAGTTTTGTGCGCAGGGATGTGTCGACCATCCGGCTGCCGAGCTTGACCACGAGGCCGCCCAGAAGTCCGTTATCAACCTTGGTGCTGAGCGTCACGTCGCTGCCAGTCGCGGCTTTGAGCGTCTCGGTCAGTTTTTGCACCTGCACATCGGTGAGGGGGAGGGCAGAAGTGACTTCTGCCGAAACTTCGCCGCGATATTGAGCGACGAGAGCCTTGTAGGTCTTGATCATCCCATCCAGCGCAAACAGGCGCCGGTTGGTTGCCACAAGGCCAATAAATTTCTTGGTGAGGTCTGAAGCGCCCGCGCGGTCCAGCAACGCAGCCATGGCTTTTGTCTGATCTTCACGACCAAAAAGCGGGCTTTTCACGAGATCGCGGAGGTCCGCGCTCTCATTCATCATCTGCTCGAGGCCTGCAAGATCGCCAGCGACCGCATCAATGCCGCCAGCATCCTTTGCGAGGTCGAAAAGAGCGCTCGCATATCGTCCGGCGACACCGGTAAAATTCGCGTCTTCGGCTGCCACGTAACTGCCCGCTAGAAATCAGTTGTTTGGATATTTCTCAACCCTGGGGCGAGGCACCTGCCGCAACCTGCCAAGGCTTTGAAATACTTAAGAAAATCTGGTGTGACCCAAGCGTGATTGAACACCGCTTCCGGCCAAACCGCGCGTTAGGTAACACACCGTTTTCCGCTGTGCAACATAAGCTGCGCGGCAGGCTGACGCACTTGTCTCGCAGGTAAGCGGATTCAGTTTGCAGGAGCACTCACCCGGCCTTTCACGCGGGAGTTGCACTTATTTAATCAAATCCAGCGACACTCCTCTTTCCGGCCAGAAAAGGCCGTTTTAGTCAGCGACTTACGCTGATGGGCAGGAGGCCCGGAACGGGATGAATACCGTCAGACGATGGTCAACAGCGGGCACAGCATCGCTGCTAATAGCCACGGCTCTATGCGGTGTGCTGCTGACCCTTGCCTCCTACTACTTTGCCAAGCAAACCGAAATGTATGCGGCCAAGGAACGCTTTAAGTTCGCCCGTCAAGAAACACTGAGCGCCATTGAAGCCCGCATGCGCGCCTATGAGTCGGTGCTGCGCAGCATGGATTCGGCCTTTGCCTTCAGGACCAACGTTACGCGGGAGCACTGGCACGGGTTCACCGAAGGTCTGCAGATCAACCAGCATTTTCCCGGCATCCAGGCCCTTGGATATTCCGAATGGGTAAGCCCCAAGGATCTCGCGGCCTATGAAGCTGCGGTCCGTGCGGAGGGCTTTCCGGATTTTCATATCAGGCCCAAAGGTGAAAGGGATATCTACACCTCAATCACCATTATCGAGCCGATGGACATCCGCAACCAGCAGGCATTCGGCTACGACATGTGGTCAGAGACAACCCGCCAGCAGGCCATGATGGTTGCACGTGACACCGGCGAGATCACCATTACGGGGCCGGTAAAACTCAAGCAGGAAATTGACCACAGCGTCCAGGCCGGCATCCTGATGTATATGCCGCACTACGACACCGCCAGCCTCACAAGTGTGGACGCCCGCCGCGAGGCAAACAAAGGTTTTCTCTATGGTGCATTCCGGATGGACGACCTCATGGCCGGCATACTGGGATCAGAAATCCGCGACATTGAAATCGAACTACGCGACATCACTGCGGGCGGTGCAGACAACATGCTGTTTGCAAGCCCGAGCGGCACGGGGAATCAGTCGGACCTATCCTCAAGCGACACGTTTACGCTCTACGGCCGGACATGGGAGATGGTGTCGTATGCCAAACCATCTCTCCTTGCACGAAATGGCGACATAAGCTTGCCAGCAGCCGCCATATTGGTCAGCACCAGCGCATCTCTTTTTGTCCTTATACTGATGTTCTTCGCCCTCAATACCCGCCAGCGGGCGGCGACGATTGCCAGCCGCATCACAAGAGATCTGGACGAACGCACCAACGAACTCTCAGCTGCTCTGCGCCGCCAGGTGATGATTGAAGATGAATTGCGTGACATGGTGACAACAGACCCCCTCACGGGACTGGCGAACCGCGCCGCCTTCAACGTCTGGTTACAAAAGGCCAGCAACAAGGACTCGCAGGCATCGATCTTTCCCTCGGGGGACGATCTTCACGGCTATGGCGTGTTGATGATGGACCTTGATCGCTTCAAGATCATAAACGATACGCTGGGTCACATTACGGGCGATGAGCTCTTGTGTGCGGTTAGCGCACGCTTGCGCAAGACACTACCTGATGATTGCAAATTGGCCCGCCTTGGTGGCGATGAGTTTGCAATCATTCTGCCAGACGACGACAGACAGACCCGATCGCTCTCCGTCGCAAAATCCATTCAGGCGAAATTCGAGCAGCCCTTTGCCTGCGACAACCGAATGATCAAGACGACGTGCAGCATCGGTATCGCCTATATCGGAACTGAAAGCGCAGATCAGCAACGCGCCATGTCTCAGGCGGACATAGCGCTTTACCGCGCCAAAGACACCGGCCGCGGGCTGATACGAGTATTCGACGAAGACCTGGAAGCAGAGACCGTCCGCCGTGCATCGGTCGAAGAGGCTCTGGATGGTGCTCTTGCCCGCGGTGAATTCCATCTGGAGTATCAGCCAAAGCTCGACAGCAATGGCGGTCGCGTTGTCGGTGCTGAGGCCCTAATTCGCTGGGTTCACCCGACCATCGGCTTCATCCCGCCGGACCTATTTATTCAGACAGCGGAAGAAACCGGGCGACTGGAAGAAATCTCCGCCTGGGTGCTGGATACGACATGCGCACAGATCAGAACATGGGCGGACGATGGCATCACCGACATTCCCATCGCCATCAACCTTTCGTCCCAGCAACTGCAGTCCTACTCACTTGTTGAGTCAATTACAGCGACGCTCAAGAAGTACGGCATCGCACCAGAGAAGCTCGAGATCGAAATCACCGAAAGCATGCTCATCAATGATTTCGAGCAAGCCACAAATCAACTGCGCCGTCTGCGCGAGCTCGGCATCAAGATTGCGCTCGATGACTTCGGCACAGGCTATTCGTCCCTCTCCTACCTGCACAGGCTGGATGTGGATGTGCTCAAGATTGACCGCTCTTTTGTCGGTAGCCTTGATAAGTCCCAGTCACGCAGCATTGTTGAATCCATCATGACTCTGGCCAAGACCTTGAACCTGCATACAGTGGGTGAAGGGGTCGAAACGTTAGAGCAGGCACAGTTCCTGCGCGCTAACGGATGCAACGAGATGCAGGGCTGGCTATTCAGCAAGTCTCTCAAGGCAAAAGACTTTGAGGACTGGCTGCGGACAGACGGCACAATGCCTATGGCGGCCAAGATAGCTGTTGTCTGATCCGCTACCTACAAGAAACTTTGTGGGTCCACATCCACGGCCAGCCGCACGGCGTTGGGCAGCTTCACCTCAGCCAGCCAAGCCCGCACATATTTCTGCACCTGAAAGTCACGGGTCGCCTTGATGAGGAATCGAACCCGGTGCCGCCCGCGGAGCAATGCAATGGGCGCAGGCGCCGGCCCAAGCACCCGCACGCCGTCTGCTGGTGGAACTGCCCTGGCCATTTGCCGCGCTGTTTCCATCGCTTGAGGAAGTTCGGGAGCCGACAGAATGAGAGACACCAGCCTGCCATAGGGCGGCATCCCGGCATCCTCACGCTCCCGGGCTTCCTGCTGCAAGAATCGATCACGGTCTCCCGCCACAAGAGCCTGCATCACTTTATGATGCGGCATATAGGTCTGCAAAAACACACGCCCTGGTTTCTGACCACGTCCGGCCCGACCCGCCACCTGATGAAGCAGTTGATAGGTACGTTCCGCCGCCCGCAGGTCACCACCGGTCAATCCAAGGTCGGCATCCACCACCCCGACAAGAGTAAGGTTTGGAAAGTTGTGCCCCTTGGCGACAACCTGCGTTCCGACCACCAGGTCAACTTCCTGACGCGTGATCTGGCCGACGGCTTCCTGCGTAGCTTCAGGCCCATGCAGATGATCGCTGGACAAGACACTCAGGCGTGCATCGGGAAAACGTTCCACCGCTTCTTCCGCAATACGTTCAACCCCGGGACCGCATGCCGCCAGTGAGTTCTCGGCTCCACACTCCGGACAGCTATGGGGCGTTGGCACGCGGGTACCACAATGGTGACACTGCAGTTCCCTGCGAAAGCGGTGCTCCACAAGCCAGGCATCACAGTTGGGGCATTCAAACCGGTGGCCGCAAGTTCGGCACAGGGTCAGCGGTGCATATCCGCGCCGATTGAGAAACAGCATTGCCTGATCGCCCGCCGCAAGCGTCTCTGTGGTGGCAGATACCAGCGACGGTGAGAGCCATCGCCCGCGGTCCGGCGCATCTGCTCGCAAATCAATTGCGGTCACATCCGGCAATCGCGCTGCGCCATGTCGTTCTGGAAGAACCAGCCGCTCATACCGCCCTCGCTGCACATTCACTACGGTTTCAAGCGAGGGTGTCGCCGAGGCAAGAACGATGGGAATGTCGCCTAGCGAGGCCCGTGCCACTGCCATATCACGCGCATTGTAAATCACGCCTTCTTCCTGCTTGAAGGCAGACTCATGTTCCTCGTCGACAACAATCAATCCAAGATCTGTATACGGAAGAAATAGGGCCGACCGTGCCCCAACAACGACGTGAGCTCGACCCTCCGCAACACCGCGCCAGATGCGTCTACGTTCTTTCTGACTCAAGTCCGAATGCCACGGCGCGGGCGGCGCGCCAAAGCGGGTCTCGAAGCGTTTGAGCAATTGGGGCGTCAAAGCAATCTCCGGCAGCATCACCAGGACCTGCTTGCCCTGTCGCAAGGCCTCAGCCACCGCTTCAAAGTAGACTTCGGTTTTCCCCGCACCGGTCACGCCGTCCAGAAGCGTTGCCGCGAACCCCTGCCCTACATGGTCTGCCAGACCACGTGCAGCCGACATCTGGGGGGCGCTCAGCTTCGGGCCTTGAATGTCACCGTCAGGCTCCGCAAAGGCCCGCTCGCCCGGCATCTCGATTCTGTCGAGTGCGCCTGTCTTGGCAAGACCTGTGACGACGCTGGTGCCGACCCCCGCCATCTCGGAAATCTCACGCGCCGGACGCGCCAGCTGAGGCCCAGTTTCTCGCAAAATCTCCAGGACACGCTGGCGCTGTGGGGTAACGCGCGGTGGCTCCTCGCCGCTCAGGCGATAACCGATGATCGTCGGCGCGGGTTCCAAAGCCTGCGGCACCCGCATGGCAAGCCGCAAAACCGCGCCGGGTGGGGACAGTGTGTATGCCGCCACCCAGTCTACAAATTGCCGCACCACATCCGGCAGTGGCGGCGCGTCAAATCGACTCACAATTGCCTTGAGCTTTTCGCGTTCAACCGGCCTGCTTTCGACCCCTTGGGGCAACGCATCCCACACCACGCCGGTCACCTCGCGCGGGCCCAAAGGCACACGCACAAAGTCTCCCGGGCAGACCTCAAGATCGCCAGGCACGGCGTAATCGTAGGCACCCGGCAGCGCCAGCGGCAGCAGCACTCGGGCTGTGACAACGTCGATATCCATATCTAGCGCGGGTTGGTCAGCCATTTGGTCCCAATGTCGGGTTGGCGGGGTCGAATCCCATACCGTACAGTCTACCCAACACAAAAGATTCGTTTTGGCATCTCTGGAAAAGTCAGACTTTTCCGCAAGACGCCCTTTCCCGGTAAATGTAGGGGGAAACACCAGCATGACGTCACCCACGGAAACCTCCGGCGGCTCCTCCAACGGAGCTGGTAAAGGGACCGGAAACGAGGCAGCTACCCCCACCGCGAGCACTTTGGGCAGTGCCGGGGCCCTGCGCTCCGCTCTCACGCAACCTGTAAGCGATGCCAAACTGGATACCAAGTCCGTCAAAGCCTTTCTGGAAGCTAACCCGGACACCCTCCATGATGAACCAGACCTGCTGGCGAAGCTGACGCCGGACGCACACCGCGAGGGCGACGGCGTGGTGGACTTTCAGGTTTTCACTATCGAGCGCCTGCGCCAAGAAATCGAAGATCTGCGTGAACTCCAGCAGGCCATGGTGACGGCAGCGGAGGAAAACGCGATTTCCCGCGACCGCATTTTTGCCGCCGTGCTGAAGGTACTGGACGCCCGCAATTTTGAACACCTGATCCACTACATCACCACCGAACTGGCCGACGACATCGAAGTCGACCTTGTTGCCATGGGCGTGGAAGCATCGGACTCAACCAGCAACATGGCCGGCATGCGCTCGCCGACCGATACACCGGGCGGCCCCTCAGTCATGGTTCTGCAATCAGGCATGGTCGACACGCTGCTGGGCGTTCGGCCGGACGGCTCCCCGCGCCAGCACTCCCTGCGGGACGACGTGGAAGGCGCACAGGAACTCTTCGGCCCTCACGCCGTTCAGGTGCAGTCAGAAGCCCTGATCCGCATGACATTCTCTCGCGCGGCACCTCCGGGCATCCTGGCCCTTGGATCCACGCGGGCGAACCAGTTCTACCCCGAGCAGGCGGTAGACCATCTCAAATTCCTCGCGCAGGTCATCGAGCGCAATGTGCGCCTGTGGCTCGACCTGCCCCCGGCATAGTCAAGCGCAACACTGGCAGGGCGCGTGTGAGCACATCCAACCCCGTTCGAGAGGCCCTGCCGCGCAAGACGCGCGACGCGCTGGACGGCTGGTTGGCGTCTCTCGCCCTTGAGCGCCGGCTGAGCGGGCACACGGTGACGAACTACCAGCGCGATGTGCTGGGGTTTCTTGGATTTACAGCCCAGCATGTCGGAAACCCCGCCACCTTCACCGAGCTCAGCAACCTGCGCGCCGCAGACTTTCGAGCCTGGCTGGCCCAGCGCCGCAACGAAGATGAAGTCGGGCCTCGCACTTTGGCACGCGGTCTGTCCGCGGTTCGGACGTTCTTCCGCTATCTCGCGCGCGAGGGGCTGGCAGAAAATGCACAGATAGCCCTCGTCCGCACCCCCAAACAGCCCATCTCCGTTCCCAAGGCGCTCAGCGTCGATGCCGCCGACAAACTGCTCGGCAACATCGCCACTGACGACAGCTGGACACAGGCGCGGGACCTGGCCGTTGTTACACTCCTTTACGGAGCTGGATTGCGCATTAACGAGGCCCTGTCCCTCAATGTTCGTGAATGGCCGAAACGCGGCGAGCCAATGAGGGTCATTGGCAAGGGCAATAAGGCGCGTATCCTGCCGGTGATCGACGCGATCCACGACGCAGTAGACAGCTATCGAGACCGGTGTCCGCATGTTCTGGAGTTGGGGTCACCGCTCTTTGTCGGTGCCCGCGGCGGACGCCTCAACCCCCGCACTCTGCAAGCGACGATTGCACGGCTTCGATCTGCTCTGGGCCTACCGGACAGCGCAACACCGCATGCCCTGCGCCATTCCTTCGCGACTCATCTGCTTGGAGCCGGAGGCGATCTGCGCACCATTCAGGAACTGCTGGGCCACGCCAGCCTCTCGACCACCCAGACCTATGCGGCAGTCGATACAACCCGGCTAATGGAAGTCTATGACGCGGCGCACCCCCGCGCCAAGTAGCCGTCTTCAGGCAGCTACATATGCAGCGCGCGTCCTTCAACAGCCAGAGCCGCTTCCTTCACCGCTTCCGTAAGTGTTGGGTGAGCGTGGCAGGTCCGTGCAATATCTTCTGAGCACGCGCCAAACTCCATGGCCACTGCCGCTTCGGCGATCATGGTGCCAGCATCCATGCCCAGGATATGCACGCCGAGCACACGGTCGGTCGTGGCATCCGCAAGGATTTTCACAAACCCGTCCGCCTGCTTGTTGACCTTGGCGCGGCCATTGGCGCTGAACGGGAACTTACCGACCTTGTAGTCGATTCCTGCCTCTTTCAGCTCCTCTTCCGTCTTGCCAACGGTCGCCACCTCCGGAGCCGTGTAGATGACACCAGGGATAACATCGTAGTTCACGTGGCCGGACTGGCCTGCAAGAATTTCCGCAATCGCGACACCTTCATCTTCTGCCTTGTGCGCCAGCATCGGACCGGCGATGGCGTCCCCGCTGGCATAAATGCCATCCACATTGGTTTTGAAATGTGCGTCTGTCGCCACGCGGCCACGGTTATCCATCTCAACACCGGCTTCCGCAAGGCCAAGGCCCTCCGTATATGGCCGGCGACCAATCGCGACGAGTGCGTAGTCCGCCTCAATGACTTCAGTGTCGCCGCCTGCAGCAGGCTCAACAGAAACCTTGAGACCGTTCTTGGCCTTTTCGATGCTCGTTACCTTGGTCCCAAGCTTGAAGGCAAAGCCCTGCTTCTTCAGCACGCGCTGAAACTGCTTGGCGACTTCATCATCAGTGCCAGGAATGATGCGGTCGAGAAACTCTACCACCGTGACTTTCGATCCAAGGCGTGACCAGACAGACCCAAGCTCGAGTCCGATAACGCCACCGCCTACGACCAGCAGATGCTTGGGCACTTCCGGCAGCGTCAACGCGCCCGTGGAGGACACAATACGCTTCTCGTCGATCTCGACGCCGGGCAGCGGCATCACGTCAGAACCTGTCGCAATGACAATATTCTTTGTGTCAAGAACCCGCGTGCCGCCCTCGTTCAGCGCCACTTCCACTTTGCCCGCAGACAGGACTTTACCCGCACCGAAAACGGGCTCAACCTTGTTCTTCTTGAATAGGAAAGCGACGCCCTTGGTGTTGCCGTCCACGCCTTCATCCTTGAAGGACATCATCTTCTCAAGATCAAGTGAAACACCCTTGGCGTTGATACCAAGGTCGGCCATGTGACCGGTACTCTCCGCGTACATTTCAGACGCATGGAGCAACGCCTTGGAGGGGATACAGCCGATGTTGAGGCAAGTGCCGCCAAGCGCATCCCGCTTTTCGACGCAGGCCACTTTGAGGCCCAGCTGAGCCGCACGGATGGCACACACATATCCGCCGGGCCCGGCGCCGATCACCACAAGGTCAAACTGGTCTGACACGGTCGTATTCTCCTCAGTGCACCTGCCTGAAGCAGGCTGAATTACTCGGTCGGTGGACGCGGCACGCTCGCGCCTGCCAGTCCGGCATCACCTGGTGTCGCCCTGGGGGAAGGCATATAGAACGCCTGTTCCTCCGCCCAGTACAAACGGTCTTCAAATCGAATACGCACAACCGGCCCGCCGGGCGCCACGGGTGCACGGCCTACAGGCCCATAAAGGTCCATGTGCTTTTCAATGCGTACACAGTCAGGCACGGATGTACCGCGGGCCACGGTCTCAAAATCTTCGAGCCGCGGGCAAACAAGCGCTGTTTCCACCGATACGATGAGCGCATGTGCCGGTGCCGTAAACAAAACGCTTATGGCCGCGATGGTGAAGAAGCGGATCACAGATCAAGCAACAGACGCTGCGGGTCTTCCAGGCTTTCCTTGACGCGCACAAGGAACGTCACAGCTTCGCGGCCATCAACAATGCGATGATCATAGGAAAGAGCCAGATACATCATCGGGCGTATCTGGATTTCTCCATTCACCACCATCGGGCGTTCCTGAATCTTGTGCATGCCAAGAATACCGGATTGCGGCGCATAGAGAATGGGCGACGACATCAAGGAGCCGTACACGCCCCCATTGGAAATGGTGAATGTGCCGCCCTGCATCTCGTCCATGGTGAGCTTGCCGTCACGCGCGCGGCGGCCGAAGTCATTGATCTTGCCTTCGATGTCAGCAACCGACATCTCATCCGCATTGCGCACGACGGGCACCACAAGGCCGTTCGGCGTACCAACAGCAACACCCATGTGAACAAAATTCTTGAAGACGAGCTCCTCACCGTCAATCTCGGCGTTGACCTGCGGCAGTTCCTTGAGGGCGTGGGTACATGCCTTGACGAAGAAGCCCATGAAGCCGAGGCGAACGCCGTGCTTCTTTTCAAACAGATCCTAGTACTGTTTGCGCAGATCCATCACCGGGCCCATGTCCCCCTCGTTGAAGGTGGTCAGCATGGCGGCAGTGTTCTGCGCTTCCTTGAGACGGCGTGCAATGGTCTTGCGCAGGCGTGTCATTTTCACGCGCTCTTCACGTGGCGCATCCTCCGCTGAGGACGGTGCACGCGGCGTTGATGAGGGCGCCGGCGCAGCCGGAGCTTCCGTCTTGGCTTCAAGCGCTGCCTGACCGTCCGCCTTAACAAGGCGGCCGCCTTTGCCTGTGCCTTCAATGGTGGAAGGGTCGACATTGTTTTCTTCAACCATCTTGCGAACGGCAGGAGAAAGCGGCGGCTCGTCCGAAGGCGCCGCCTCCTTCTTGGCGGGAGCTGCTTCCGCTTTCGCAGGTGCAGGCTCAGCCTTCTTCTCTTCTGCCTTGGCAGGGGCTTTTTCGGTGACCTTTACATCACTGGCTCCTTCACCAATGGCGCCCAGAAGTGCATCCACCTCTACGGTGTCGCCTTCTTCCGCAGAAATTTCAGCAAGGACGCCGGCAGCAGGTGCCGGGACTTCGACGGTGACCTTGTCAGTTTCAAGCTCGACCAGAGGCTCGTCCGCACTGACAGCCTCGCCGGGTTTCTTGAACCACTGTGCAACCGTTGCCTCAGTAACGGATTCGCCAAGCGTGGGAACTCTGATTTCCGTGCTCATTGTCTGGCCTCTTTGGTGCGGCGGATCATCTGCCGTCTTGTCATGAATTAGATTGTGAGCGCTTCATCCAGGAACATGTTGAGTTCCTGCTTGTGCTTGCTCATCAAGCCGGTTGCGGTCGATGCCGTGGACGCCCGGCCCGCGTAGCGCGCACGCCGGTGCTTGGCATCAATATGTTTGAGAACCCATTCGATGTTGGGTTCCATGAAGGTCCAGGCGCCCATATTTTTGGGCGCTTCCTGACACCAGACCATGTCCGCATTCGCGAAGCGTTCCAGCTCCTTGATCATGGACTTGGCCGGGAACGGGTAGAGCTGCTCGACCCGCATCAGGTAGACATCATCAATACCGCGCTTCTCACGTTCTTCCAGCAGATCGTAGTAGACCTTGCCCGAGCACATGACGACGCGACGGATTTTGTTGGCCTCAACAAGCTTGACGGTCGACTCCGGCATGTACTCCGCATCGTCCCAAAGCACCCGGTGAAACGAGGAGCCCTCGCCCATTTCCTTCAGGGTGGAGACCGCCGTCTTGTGACGCAGCAGCGACTTGGGCGTCATGATGATCAGCGGTTTGCGGAACTTGCGGTGCAATTGACGCCGCAGGATGTGGAAGTAGTTGGCCGGCGTCGTGCAGTTCGCAATCTGCAGATTGTCTTCGGCACAAAGCTGCAGGTAGCGCTCAAGGCGGGCAGAGGAATGCTCCGGACCCTGACCTTCATAACCATGCGGCAGTAGCATCACGAGACCGGACATCCGCAACCACTTGCGTTCACCGGAGGAAATGAACTGGTCAATGATGACCTGTGCGCCGTTGGCGAAGTCACCAAACTGCGCTTCCCAAAGCACCAGCGCATTCGGCTCCGCCAGTGAGTAGCCATACTCATATCCCAGCACGGCGGCTTCAGACAGCATGGAGTCGACCACATCGTACTCCGCCTGACCGTCTTTCAGATTGTTGAGCGGCATGTACCGCTCTTCGGTTTCCTGATCGATGATGGCGGAATGGCGCTGGGAGAAAGTCCCGCGCGTTGAGTCCTGCCCCACCAGCCGAACCGGGAAGCCCTCGTCAATCAATGAGCCAAAGGCCAAGGACTCAGCGGTCGCCCAGTCAATGCCCTCACCGGCAGTCACCGCATCCATGCGTGCCTTGAAGACGCGGGCAAGCGTGCGATGCGCGTTCACATCCTCTGGAATGGTCGCAAGCTTGGTGCCGATCTCCTGAAGTGTCTTAGCAGGAACCGACGTTTCACCACGGCGTGCTTCGCCTTCGGCAACAGACAAGCCGCTCCACCGACCATCCAGCCAGTCAGCCTTGTTCGTCCTGAAATTGTCGGCGGTGTCAAACGCTTCAGACAGCATTGCGCTGAAGCTTTCCTTCATGCCGTTGATGTCATCCTGCGTTACCAGACCTTCCGCAATCAGGCGATCAGAGTAAATCTGCAGGGTCGTCGGCTGCTTCTTGATGGTCTTGTACATCAAGGGCTGGGTGAACATGGGCTCGTCGCCCTCATTGTGCCCAAAGCGCCGGTAACAGAACATGTCGATGACGACGTCAGCCCCGAATGTCTGACGGTACTCAGTCGCGATCTTGGCCACATGGACCACAGCTTCTGGATCATCACCATTCACATGAAAGATCGGCGCCTGCACCATCTTGGCAACATCAGAAGGGTAGGGCGACGAGCGTGAGAAACGCGGACTCGTCGTAAAGCCAATCTGATTGTTGACGATGAAATGGATGGTGCCGCCATTGCGGCCGCCCTTGAGCTGCGACAGGCCGAAGCACTCAGCAACGATGCCCTGCCCCGCAAAGGCAGCATCACCGTGCAGCAGGATAGGCATCACCTTGGTGCGGTCGCGGCCATGCTGCATGTCCTGCTTGGCCCGCGCCTTGCCGAGAACGACCGGGTTCACCGCCTCAAGGTGAGACGGGTTGGCGGTCAACGACAGGTGAACCTTGTTGCCGTCGAACTCCCGGGCAGAGGACGTGCCCAGATGATATTTCACGTCGCCCGAGCCAGCGATATCTTCCGGATTTACCGAGCCACCTTTGAACTCATGGAAGATTGCCTGGTACGGCTTGCCCATTACAGTGGCGAGCACATTGAGACGGCCACGATGCGGCATGCCGAGGATGATTTCCTCAAGGCCCATATTGCCGCCACGCTTGATGATCTGCTCCATGGCCGGGAGCAGGCTTTCGCCCCCATCAAGGCCAAAGCGCTTGGTGCCCGTGTACTTCACGTGCAGGAATTTCTCGAAGCCTTCGGACTCGATGAGCTTTTGAAGAATCGCCTTCTTGCCCATATCGGTGAAAGCCACTTCCTTGCCGCGGCCCTCAATACGTCCCTGGATCCAGCCCTTTTGTTCCGGATCGGCGATGTGCATGAACTCAACGCCGATCGTGTCGCAATAGGTGCGCCACAGGATTTCCATCATCTCGTTGATGGTGGCGGTTTCCAGCCCCAGCACGTTGTCGATGAAGATCGGCCGGTCCATATCATCATCCGTAAACCCATATGATTTCGGGTTCAGTTCCGGGTGATCCTTAGGCGGCTCAATTTTCAGGGGATCAAGCTTGGCAATGAGATGGCCACGAATACGGTAGGCACGGATCATCATGATCGCGCGGATAGAGTCGAGCGTGGCGGCCCGCAACTGATCATCAGTGAGGCTGACACCAGCGCCTGACGCATTGCCCTCAATCTTGCCTTTCAGGTGGGCTTCAGTTTCGGTCCAGTAGGCAACAAGAGCGGACACAAGGTCGCCATTGGCCAGCGGCGGCCAGTCGGCCCGCGCCCAGGACGGGCCTGTCGCTTCGGTTTCGACCGCACCCGGATCATCCTTCAGGCCATCAAAATATGCCCTTAGCCGCGCATCCACAGAACTCGGGTTCTGTGTGTACCGGTGGTGCATCTGTTCGAGATATTGGGCGTTACCGCCATAGAGAAATGACGTCTCGGCAAAGGCTTCTTTTGCAGGCTTCCGCTGACGCCCCGAGCCTTCTGCCATTTTTGTCGCTCCCGCGCGGTCGCAAGGTGCTGTGGGGCGGCCGGCCCGCGCGCTTTCGAATACCAAAAGCCCCTAGTTCCACACAGCTTCGCACGGGTTTGGTTAACGCGCTATTCAAAATGCCCCGAATTCCAGTGACATTTTGAGAATACTGGCCCCACGAAACCGCAAAAGGGTCTTCGCAGGGCCAGCATTAATCTTGTCTTAATGAAACCGGTCAGCCCTTGAGCACATCCACAAGGGTAGAGCCCAGAGCAGCCGGAGACGGGGATACGGTGATCCCGGCGGATTTCATCGCCTCGATCTTACTGGCAGCGTCGCCCTTGCCACCGGAAATGATCGCACCCGCATGGCCCATGCGGCGGCCCGGCGGAGCTGTGACACCGGCGATAAAGCCCACAACCGGCTTCTTTGTCTTGGACTGCTTGAGGAACTCAGCCGCATCTTCTTCAGCCGACCCGCCGATTTCACCAATCATGATGATGGATTCAGTCTTGTCGTCGCCCAGGAACATGTCCAGGCAGTCGATGAAGTTGGTGCCATTGACCGGATCACCACCGATGCCGATGCAGGTGGTCTGGCCAAGGCCCGCGGCTGTGGTCTGGCCAACAGCTTCGTAGGTCAGCGTGCCGGAGCGCGACACGATACCAACCGTGCCCGGCTTGTGGATATGGCCCGGCATGATGCCAATCTTGCACTCACCCGGCGTGATGACACCCGGACAGTTGGGACCAACCAGCCGCGTCTTGGAGCCACACAGCGCCTTTTTGACTTTCACCATGTCGAGCACGGGAATGCCTTCGGTGATGCAGACTGCCAGCGGAATCTCCGCATCAATCGCTTCGAGGATGGCATCCGCCGCGAAGGGCGGCGGCACGTAAATCATCGTGGCGTCAGCGCCGGTCTGTTCGACCGCGTCACCGACCGTGTCGAACACCGGCAGGTCGAGATGCTTGGTACCACCCTTGCCCGGCGTCACGCCGCCAACAAGCTTGGTGCCATACTCAATCGCGGTCTCCGAATGGAACGTACCCTGAGCACCAGTGAAGCCCTGGGTGATAACCTTGGTGTTTGAATCAATGAGGACAGCCATCTACTTGGCCTCCTTCACGGCTTTGACAATCTTCTCGGCAGCATCAGCGAGATCATCGGCTGGAATAATGGCAAGTCCGCTATCGGCCATGATCTGCTTGCCAAGCTCAACATTGGTGCCTTCAAGCCGCACCACCAGGGGCACCGCAAGCGATGTCTCCTTGGCAGCAGCAATCACACCTTCCGCGATGATGTCGCAGCGCATGATGCCGCCAAAGATGTTCACCAGAATGCCCTCAACCGCAGGGTCAGACAGGATGATCTTGAAGGCTTCCGTCACCTTCTCCTTGGTGGCACCGCCCCCCACATCCAGGAAGTTGGCGGGCTCTTCGCCGTAGAGCTTGATGATGTCCATGGTCGCCATGGCAAGGCCGGCGCCGTTGACCATGCAGCCGATGGTGCCAGCAAGCTTCACATAGGACAGGGCGTACTTGGCGGCTGCAAGCTCGGCTGCGTCTTCTTCAGCCGGGTCGTGCAGGTCTGCAACTTCCTTGTGCCGGTAAAGCGCGTTGCTGTCGAAGTTCATCTTGGCGTCAAGGCAGAGCACATCGCCGCCCCTGGTGACCACAAGCGGGTTGATCTCGACCAGGCTGGCATCCGTGCCAACAAAAGCATCGTAAAGCCCCTTGAAGAGCTTGGCGCCTGCTTTGGCTTCCGCACCCTTGAGATCAAGCGCCGCGGCTAACGCCCGGCCATGAAACGGCATGAAGCCGGACGCGGGGTCCACATCAATTGTATGGATCTTCTCAGGCGTTTCCGCCGCCACCTCCTCGATGTTCATGCCGCCTTCGGTTGACGCCACAAACGCCACCCGGCTCGTTTCACGATCCACCAGCAGCGACAGATAAAGCTCGCGATCAATGTCGGAGCCTTCTTCCACATAAAGCCGCTGCACCAGCTTGCCCTCGGGGCCGGTCTGGTGAGTAACGAGCGTCATGCCCAGCATGCGTTCCGCTTCAGCGCGGACATCATCGATGGATTTCACCACCTTGACGCCGCCGCCCTTACCGCGGCCGCCTGCATGGATCTGCGCTTTGACGACCCAGACGGGACCGCCCATGTCTTCTGCAACCTTGACCGCCTCATCGACGGAGAAGGCAGGCTTGCCCTGGGCAACCGGCACGCCGAAGCCTGCGAGCACGCCTTTGGCCTGATACTCGTGGATGTTCATGTTTTTCCGACTGGCTGGGGAAACTTGATGGAACTCATCAAACTTCCAAGTGGAAGGAGAACTAGGATTCGTTCTCCCGTATAGCACTGCACTCAGCCACGCCAAAGGTCTCCGCCGGGAAAACTCAGGACCACCAAATCAAAAAGGGTCAGTCGACAGGCTTTGATTTCCTCAATCCAAATCGCGATTTGTCGTTTCGGTAGCGGATTATTGGGTTTACCGGTAGCCCATCACCTGCTCTGCGACACGGTGAGCCCTGATGTCGTTATCCGCCTGCACAGATCCTGAAACTCCGGTGGCAGCACAAGAAAGGCGCGGTCCGGGAAGGGACCGCGCCTGTTTTTCTTTTGAAGGCAGTTAGCCTCACACTGGAAGGTCCATACGGGCGCCGCGAACACCACGATCCAGAATGCGACCTTCAGATGGAACTGTACCTACGCAAGATCCGGATTGATCTTCTTGCAGCTGTCCACAAGGCCTTCCACGGCATCGACAGAGACCTTGAACATCTCTTTTTCAGCCGCATCGAGTTCGATCTCGACAACCTTCTCAATGCCACCCGCGCCGATAATAGTCGGCACACCGACGTATCGGTCGCTGACGCCATACTCGCCATTCAGCTGAGCAGCGCAGGGCAACAGGCGCTTCTTGTCCTTGAGGTAGCTCTCAGCCATGGAGATGGCAGAGGAGGCCGGTGCGTAGAACGCAGAACCGGTCTTAAGCAAGCCGACGATTTCAGCACCGCCATCGCGGGTCCGCTGAACGATCTGGTCGCGCTTCTCCTGGCTGGTCCAGCCCATCTTCACAAGATCCGGAAGCGGAATACCGCCCACAGTGGAGTAACGCACAGAGGGCACCATCGTGTCGCCGTGGCCACCGCGCACGAAGGCCGTGATGTCTTCAACCGAAACGTTGAATTCTTCGGCCAGGAAATAGCGGAAGCGCGCAGAGTCCAGCACACCCGCCATACCCACGACCTTGTTCGCGGGAAGGCCTGAGAACTTCTGTAGCGCCCACACCATTGCGTCGAGCGGGTTGGTGATGCAGATCACAAACGCGTCCGGGCAGTTTTCCTTGATGCCTTCGCCAACGGCTTTCATGACCTTGAGGTTGGTTTCAACAAGGTCATCGCGGCTCATGCCAGGCTTGCGGGGGACGCCGGCAGTCACGATCACAACGTCTGAACCTGCAATGTCCTTATAGTCGCTGGAACCGGACATGGCGGCGGCAAACCCTTCCACCGGGGACGCTTCGGCGATGTCCAGCGCCTTGCCCTGCGGCACGCCGTCGACAATGTCGAAAATGACGATGTCACCAAGTTCCTTGAGGCCGGCAAGCAGGGCGAGCGTGCCGCCGATCTGGCCGCCACCGATGAGAGCAATTTTCTTGCGAGACATGGGGGTACTCCGCTGTTGAGGTGTGTTGCGGGCAGGCGCGGGCTGTGGTGCAGCCGTGCCCCCACCGCGTATTTTGGGTGGACGCCCCATGAACCAGTTGAAAAAGCCACCGGACATTGTGGGTTCATCCAGGAAAAGAGGGCGGTCACACGAGCTGCGTGCGCCCACGGTTAAGAATGCTGCGCTTCACCTATCCCATGGTCGGATATGGTGCAAGCAGACACAGCCGGGAAGACCGCGAAGGCTGTTTCATTCCGGTTTCAGGACAGCCAAACCGCCCGCAAGCGGCACACAGGTGGAATGATGATCGCCATATGCGTTCATTGGGGCACAGCACTGCCAAAATGCTCAACGGGAATTAATCATATTGCCGTTCCTGTTTGACACGCCGACGCCGAAAGAGTCACAGTTTCTTAGTCAAATCAGCCGAAAATCGGCGGGCATGGATAGCAGGCAGGCTCCATTCAGAGCTGTGTCCGCTCGATGCGAAGATGTGGAAGAGAAGCTGCATCGATCCCCGTTTTGTGCGGGTTTGGCGCGAAATTGGGGGCAGACAGTCCACCTTTCAGACGGCTCATGCATCTGACTTCGCTCTCATTGAAGAGCGAAACCACGCAGGTCGCAGAGCAAACCGGCCGGGAACCGGGTGCTGATCGGAGGATGTCTGGCAGTGTTTTTGCACAGTTCGTGGCATGTATTCCGGCCGTTGTCCGGTCAGCCACACACCGCAAAGACAGTATTTGGGGGCGTATTCGATGAACCAGACTGTGTATCAGCTGGATGCAGACCAGGCAGTTAAGGCCGCACCAACGCGCAGCCGTTTCCGCAAATGGGCTGCACCGCTGGCGATTGTGGCGGGCACCTTGAGCCTGGGTGGCTGTGCTGCCCCGGTCATCGGCGCCATTACCGTCAGCCAGCTGTCCACAGCTGCGGGCATTGCCTCTTCCATCATGTCAGGACGCGACCTCACCGAGCACGTGGTTTCCGCCATTGTCGGCGAAGATTGCCGGTTCCTCGAAGCCATTCTGCGCGGACGCCCCATTTGCGTACCCTACGGCTCACCGGAAGCAGATGATTCCTTCCAGGGCATCATCGTGGCGCTGCAGAACAATGATGACGAACCCGATTTGGACCGTTCCGGCGAGTATCAGGTGGCCGGCCTCGACCCCACGGCCATTCAGCTCGGCTTTGCTCCCATTGTTCCGGACTACAACATGACGACAGCGCCGCTCGAGGCCGTTGATCGCGACATCAGCGATAGCGACCGCGGAGACATGCGCCGTGTTTCTTTCGGCATGATGTCCGCAACCTACGGCCCCAGCCACTCCATGGATGACCTGCTGGCCGAGCAGAACAGCAACACCAAACCCTTCCTGCGCGGCGCAACCTTTGAAGAAGGCCCGGATGTCATGGACGCTCCGGCGCCAGCACCGCGTGTCATCCTGGCGTCGGCCGCTGCGCCCGTCGTGATGCCTCAGCCACTCGCCTCCAAGCGCAGCGACGGCACAACCATTGTTCCGCATCTGCCTTCCAAGCAGACCCGCATCGAGCAGATCATCGCTCGGGCCAAGATGGCGCCAATTCCCGATTGAGGCCGCCGGCAGACACTTCAGCAAAAAGGCCGCAACATTTGTTGCGGCCTTTTTTATTCAGCTTGCCGGAACGTCAGACAGCATGCCCCGCCGCCATATAGGCTTCGCTTTGCATCTCAAAAAGGCGTGACGCAGTCCGCTCGAACTCGAACGACCCATCACCAGCAGGATAGAGGTCTTTGGGCGCGGCCTCAGCTGAACACACCAACTTCGCCTTGTTCTCATACAACGCATCAATCAGCGTCACGAAGCGCTTGGCCTCATTGCGCAATTGCGGTCCCATCTTCGGAATGTCATCAACAAGCAAGGTATGAAAGCTGCGGGCGATCTTGAGATAGTCGGCAGGCCCCAATGGCTGCCGGCACAGATCATCGAAGTGAAAGCGGGCAACACCCATGGCCGCGCGCGGCACCGGCACCTGGCGACCCTTCACCTCGACTGAACAGGGTGCTGGCTTGACGCCAGCGGTCAGCCGTCCCCAGGCATCTTCCATAGCCTGCGAGGAGGCGCCATCGAGCGGCGCGTGATAGACCGGCGCGCCCGCCAGATGCTTGAGCCGATAGTCTGCCGCCGCCTCCAGTTCCATCACATCCATCTGCTGGCGCAACAGTCCAATGAAGGGCACGAACAGATCGCGATTAAGACCGTTCTCATACAGCGTGCCCGGCTCGCGGTTTGACGTCGCCACAACCACAAGCCCTCGCTCGAACAATGCGGTGAACAAACGGCCAAGGATCATGGCGTCCGTGATGTCGGTGACCTGAAACTCGTCAAAGCATAAAAGCGTCGTCTGCTTCATGATGGCATCAACCACTGACGGAATGGGATCACCACCCGCGCCTTTGGACACCTTGCCCTGCTTCTCGCGCTGTCGCCATTTATGGACGCGCCCATGCACGTCCTGCATGAAGTCGTGAAAGTGAATGCGCTGCTTGTGTTTCACCGGCGCATGGGCAAAGAACAGGTCCATCAACATGGATTTGCCACGGCCGACACCGCCGTGAATGTAGAGCCCCCGCGGTGCCTCCACCGTACCACCCAGGCCGAACAGCCCCCGCTTCTTGCCCGGTTGATACCCCTTCAGCGCATCGTGCAGCATCTGCAACTGATCAGCAGCCGCTTCCTGCGCCGGATCATGTTCAATCGCACCCGAAGTCACGAGCGCCCGGTAGGCATCAATGGTGGTTGAAGATTTGGCCATGAAGCATCAGTTGTTGAATTGAAACGCCATGTACCCGCAACTTGCGGTCAGCGGCAACCACGAACCCGGATTTCAGGTATCACAGGTGCATGATAGCCCCATGAGCCACTACGAATTCGTATATGGATGGCTCGGCCGTCTGCTCCCAAGACTGCGCCGTGTACCAGTCAAAACGGCACTCGCGCTTGGCGCCGGAACGACCACCGTGGTGATCGGCGCCATCGCGGTGATTTTCGCGTGGACATTCTGGGCAACCGACAAACCGACCGCGCGCATTCCAACGCCTGCAGCCGCCATCAACGCGACCCCCTCCCTGATGGATATGATGATTGACGGCGGTCTGGACGATGCGAAGGTAGACCAGGCCCTGGCACCGCATCGCTATCGGATGGAGGGCATTAGCGTACTGATGGTGCCGTCCTTCCTGTCAGATTTTCTCATGCCTGCACGCAATGCCGGGCTGACCGACTATTTCTCGCGGCAGGAAGAATGGTTAGCTGAAAAGGGCATTCAAACCTACATTGCTGAAAGCAACACGGCAGCCTCTGCAGCCCAGAACGCGGTATGGATCGCTGGGTACGTGGAAACTGCCCCAACACCTGTTTGCCTGATTACCCATTCCAAAGGTGGTGTGGATGTTCTGACCTTCCTGTTGAGCGCTTCTGAGCAGCAGCTTTCAAACGTCGCCTGCTGGATTGCCCTGCAACCGCCCTTTGGCGGATCACCGGTTGCCGACCAGGTTCTGGCCAACGGCGATGCCTCATCCATTTCCGCCGCGAGTCTCTTAATCCTCGGCGGCTCTTTGGAAGCCGTGCATGATCTCGGCACCCAGAGGCGGCAACAAGTACTTGCGGGCAACGAGCAGGACATTCAGCAACTAGTGCAGAGGATTCCTATCCTCAGTGTAGCGGGCAGATTTTCTGCCGACACATGGTTGGATGCGGGCTTCCCCTACACAATTCCTCAGACGTGGTTGGAGGAACACGGCTACGACAATGCCGGGCTGGTGCCGGTTGCATCAGCCCAACTACCGCATACACCCTATGTCATAATTGAAGCTGCGGACCATGGTGCCACCATTCGCGATGCCACGCCGCTAGCGGACGACGCAGGCCTGTTCCTGAAAGCGCTTTTTGCCGTGATGTTCGAAAGCTACATGTCACGGCAGCACTAGCCGATTACTTACCCGGCCACGTCCAGTTGGCTTTGCGCTTGCCCATCCAGGCCCGCACGGCTTCCTTGTAGTCCGGCTCTGCCACCATCTCGTCCAGCAGCTGGTCTGCTTCGGCAACTGATGCGCCGACATCTCGGTGTTGATCCACATAGATCTGCCGCTTGGTGGCAGCCAGAGAATGCGGGGCGACACCATCCGCCAGCTTGCGGGCGTAGGCTGTGACCTCTGCCATCAACTCCTCCGGCGCGACGAGGTGGTTGATGAGCCCCATGTCATGGGCTTCATCGGTCAGGAATACCCTGCTCGACATCAACAGGTCATTCGCCCGAGCCAGACCAACAATGCGCGGCAGCAGCCAAGCCAGGCCATACTCGGCAGGCATGTTGAAGCGGCCATGGGCGGTCGTGAGCTTGGCGCCAGGCACAGCAAATCGAATATCGGCAAAACAAGCGAGCACAAGACCCACGCCCGCAGCGGCGCCGTTCATTGCCGCGATAACCGGCTTGGTGAGCCCGAAGTGATAGGCAAAGTTCTGATCAAATTCAGGTCGGACGCCAAAACCCGGTTTGGGAATGTCATCACGGGTGCCTGAATCATACCCACCCTTGGCCGCATGACCTTCAAGGGCCTGCATATCGGCGCCGGCACAAAAGGCGCGCCCCTCACCGGTGACGATGATCACGCGAACAGAAGGATCGCTCTCCGCCTGCTCCAGCGAATAGCGATACTCCGTGTGCATCCGTCCGGTCCACGCGTTCATGCGGTCAGGCCGGTGCAGGGTGATGGTAGCGATACCGTCCGTAGCGTCGTAGCGCGTGGCTTTGAGGTCCATGGCCCGGCTCTATTTCATCGTCGGAATAACGAAACTGGCGCCTTCATTACCGCGTGACCAGCGGGCAGTGACGGTCTTGACCATGGTCCAGAACATGACGCCATCAGTGCCGTGCTGGTTGGTGTCGCCAAAGGCTGATCGCTTCCAGCCGCCGAAAGAGTGGTAGGCCAGCGGAACCGGGATCGGCACATTGATGCCGACCATGCCCACATTCACCTTGGAGGCAAAGTTGCGCGCCGCATTACCATCTTCAGTAAAGATCGCAACCCCGTTGCCATACTGGTGCTTCGAGGGGAGCGCGATGGCTTCTTCAGGCGTCTTGGCCCTGGCGATCTGCAGCACTGGACCAAAAATCTCTTCCTGGTAGGAGGTCATCTCCGGCGTCACCTTGTCGAACAGTGACCCGCCCATAAAGAAACCGTCTTCAAAGCCCTGCAGGGAGAACTCGCGGCCATCGACGAGAAGCTCGGCGCCTTCCTTGACGCCCATGTCGATGTAGCTCTTGATCTTCTCGCGGTGTTCGGCGGTGACCACAGGGCCATAATCCGCATCCGGATCAGTTGACGTGCCCACTTTGAGCGCTTCGACGCGTGGGATCAGTTTTTCGACCAGCCGATTGGCAGTATCCTCACCAACGGGCACGGCAACGGAGATTGCCATGCAGCGCTCGCCGGCAGAGCCGTAGCCTGCGCCAATGAGATCATTCACGACACCGTCTAGATCCGCATCCGGCAGGATGATGGCGTGGTTCTTAGCCCCGCCCATCGCCTGCACGCGCTTTCCGTGAGCAGCGCCTGTTGCATAGATGTATTCAGCAGTCGTAGACGCACCCACAAAGCTGATGGCTTCAACACGTGGGTCGGTCAGTAGCGTATCCACCGCGTCCTTACCCCCATTGACCACATTGAGCACGCCTTCAGGCGCACCAGCTTCCATCATCAATTCTGCAAGACGCAGCGGCACCCCTGGATCTTTTTCAGACGGCTTGCACACAAACGTGTTGCCGCAAGCAATCGCCACGCCAAACATCCACATCGGGATCATGGCGGGGAAGTTGAACGGCGTGATACCCGCACACACACCCAGAGGCTGGCGCATGGAATACATGTCGATGCCGGGACCTGCGCCTTCCGTAAACTCACCCTTCTGCAAATGCGGAATACCGCAGGCAAATTCGATCACTTCGATGCCGCGCTGAATGTCGCCCTTTGAATCGGCGATGACCTTGCCATGCTGGTTGGACAGGAGTTCCGCCAGCTCATCCATATTGGCTTCGACCAGCCGCTTGAACTCAAACATCACGCGGGCGCGGCGCTGCGGATTGACCTGCGACCAGCCCGGAAAAGCAGCTTCAGCGGCAGCAATGGCGGCGCGGGTTTCGGCCACACTGGCAAGCGGCGTCAGCGCCTGCACGTCACCTGTATTGGGGTCGAACACATCGTAGAAATTGCCGCTGGTGCCCGAAACTCTGGCGCCATTGATGAAGTGATGAAGCTCTGTCGACATTGCATTGACGAGCGGGATATGCCCCTCGCCTCCCTGACTGTGACCCCGTTGCCGGTTGTTGAGGTCACTTAGCGCCATCAGGGGCAGCACCGCAAGCCGGAGCCGCGGCATCCCGGCCCATTCCGCACAAGCGTGATTACTCGCCTCGGTACATCCAGCCGAAAAAACCTATGGCGGACGCTGCGGCAATCAGTTGGGCTGCAATGAAAGGGCCCACATCGTCAGGTCTGATACCCGCAAATGTATCCGTAAAGGCCCGGGCGATGGTCACAGCCGGGTTGGCAAATGACGTGGAAGACGTCCACCAATAGCCGGCCGTGATGACCAGTCCGACAGCATAAGGAATGGCCTCGGGCCGGGTCCTCAGCAGCGCCAGAATGGAGGCAAGCAGTGCGAACGTAGCCAGGAACTCGCCAAGCCACTGCGGCGCGCCGGCCCGCACATGGGTGGACGCCTGAACGATCTCAAGCTCAAACATGGCGTGGGCCAACGCCGTGCCGACAAGTCCACCTGCAATTTGAACAACGATGTAGGCCAGTGCCGCCGCCAGCGCGATGTCGCGCTTGAGGAAGAAAGCGAAAGTCACTGCCGGATTGAAATGGGCTCCGGAGACAGGTCCGAACACCATGATCAACACAACGAGGATGGCCCCTGTGGCAATGGTGTTTCCCAGCAGCGCGACAGCGTCGTTTCCAGATGCTAGGGCCGCGCCCATGATCCCCGAGCCGACAACAGTACCCACAAGAATAGCCGTGCCCGCCGCCTCAGCCGCGAGGCGGCGGGTCAATGTGTAATCAGACATAGAGTGTTAGCCCGCCTCAGACATGTCGCGACCAATCTCGTCCAGCCGCTTCTGCAGGGTGAGCTTGTCGAGTGACGTAATGGGCAGGTTCACGAAGATTTCGAGCCGACGCTCGATCTGCCCATAGATTTCTGCAAATTTCTGCGCGATCTCAGCTTCCGTGCCAGTAGCTGCGGCGGGGTCTTCGAAGCCCCAATGTGCCGTCATCGGTTGGCCCGGCCAGATCGGGCAGACCTCGCCCGCCGCGTCGTCACACAGGGTGAAAACAAAATCGAGTTCCGGCGCACCATCCGCAGCGAACTCGTCCCAGTTCTTGGACCGCAACTCGCTTGTTGGATAATTCAGCTTCTGCAGCAAGGCCAACGCACCCGGATTGATGGTGCCCTTGGGATGACTACCGGCACTGTGAGCCTTGAACTTCGGCTTCCCGATGCGGTTGAGAATGCTTTCAGCCATCACGCTGCGGGCCGAGTTGCCCGTGCATAAGAACAAAACGTCGTATGTGTCAGTCATGGTGCAAGTCCCCGTTTGCGTGTCCGACAGATGCGGTGTCAGCAACACCCGATGCTTTTGCCGGCAACCGGCATTGGCGTGTAAGTCTCGACTTCTGACGATGAATCAGCATCGGCACTGTGAGCAGTGTCTTGTGACGCGCTCATGACAGTCGTCTCGCCGGTGGGACCATCACCATACCTGTCGAGGATCTCACTGGTGAGAAACGCTTCCCAGCCAAGGCCTGCCGGATCAGTGACCCAGCTCTTTTCAGACTTTGCGAAGCAACACTCGGTCTTGCCTTCCTCGCGCACGTCGTCGGACGCAGCTTCAAAGCGCTGATACAGGGACTGCAGACCGGCCTCATCCTCTGTCTGAATGCCCAGATGGTTGACGCCGTCAGCCTTGTCGCCTTCGTTGGCCACGAAGTTCACGCGCGGGTCGTCCAGCATCCATTTGGCATATCCCGGACGGATAACAGTTGGTTCCGCACCGAACATGGCCGCGTAGAATGTCTTTGCCTCGTCGATGTTTGGAACGGTGACAGATACATGCAAGCGGTTCATCGCAGTGTCTCCTTCAGGTGTGTTAGGCGGTTTCAGTTTCAGGGACAGAGGTGCTGACGCAGACGCCACAGCGGCCTTCGCAGCAGTCCTCGAGAAGGAAGTTCGCAATGGCGGAAACCTTGTCGAACTGAACCCGGTAAATGATTGATCGCCCGTCCTTGCGGCTCACCAGCAGCCCGGCCCGCGCCAGCTCCTTGAGATGGAACGACAGAGTCGCAGGTGCGATCCCCATGCGGGACGCAATCTCGCCGGCGGCAAGCCCGCCCTTGGACGGGTCCGGATCATGGGACTTCACCAGCAGGCGGAACACGTCGAGACGGGTGTCCTGAGCGAGTGCGGCAAAGACTTCTACGGCGTCGTTTGTTTTCATATTTCGAATATGGTTGAAATATAGAAATATGCAAGTCTTTTCTTACTCATGACCGCCTCAGCCCAAGCAATCTGGCGCAGTATTTGGCCAAATTACTCGACTCCCTTCGCTCGCTTCCTTTAAAGTTGTATAAAGTAGCAAACGGTCGGCATGAACCGTTTGGGCGTATCTGAGGGGGGACATAGTGCAGATTATCTACAGACTGACGTGGCTTGCGCGCAGGTGGGCTCCACTCGTCCTGGTGGTGACCACCTTTTTCTGTAGCACGACGGCACAGTCACAAAACCTGCTCCAGAAGATTGTCATTGCCGGATCCCCGTTGAACCTTTGCCAGT
>JBHJJF010000044.1:0-2124 GCA_050042885.1 Candidatus Phaeomarinibacter sp. | reverse complement strand
GGCAGCACGGCGACACCGTGATACCCATACTGGGTGTCCACGCGGTGGTCCTCCATGGCTTTGACATGCATTTCCGCACCGCTCAACTCGCGCGAGGCCATGACCTTGATCCTTCGTACCCAAGCCTGACGCTGCCCCAATTGCCGCAAATCAGGCGAAAATCCAACAAAAAGCCCCGGAAGAGGCCGAAAACCTCCCCGAAGCGCGGGCGACAGTAGGGCCGATTGTGCGCTGCGTCAAGCCTGATCAGAAAGTAATGACAAAATTTCTTTGCGTTTTCTTTTCGATTGTTGCGTGGAAATATGGTTCCACGAAACCATTTGCGTGCGCGCCCAGGTCAGCTGGCGCTTGATGTAGCGGCGCGTCTGACCCAGGCCTTGCGCCACGGCCTCTTTCAGCGAGATATCGCCGCGCAGATGCGCCATCAGCGGCGGCACACCAACGGCTTTCATGATTGGCAGATCAGAATCCAGGTTGCGCGCCATCAGCCGGTCTACTTCGTCCAACGCCTCCTGCTCCACCATCTGCTCAAACCGCGAATCCGAGCGCTCCGTGAGGTCGGACTTCTTTGGCGTCAGCACCACTTTGACAAAATCTGCCGTGAGAACCGGTTTCGCCGGAGCGTCCTGCCAGTCTGCCAACCCCCGGCCGGTCGCCGCCAGCACCTCAAGCGCCCGCGCGATACGCTGGGGATCTGTCGGTTTTAATCCGGCAGCAGTCCTGGGGTCACGGTCCGCCAGATGCGCGTGGGCCTGCTCGGGCCCCAGCTCCTCCACAAAGACCCGAGCGGCTTCCCGGTTGATGCCGGGTATGTCCGGGATCGCCGAAAGCCCCTCGGTCAGTGCCTTGAAATAGAGCCCGGTGCCGCCGACCACGATGGGCAGATGTCCCCGTGTCCATACAGCTTCGATTTCCTGAACCGCAATCCTGGCCCAGTGCGCAGCCGAGCAGGCTGTGGACGCATCCATGAAGCCGTAGAGATGGCGTGGGAGGGCACCTTCATCATCGACCGACGGCCGCGCACTGAGAATGCGCAGGTCACGATACACCTGCATGGAGTCAGCATTGATGATTTCACCGTGCACGCGCCCGGCCACATCCAGGGCAACAGCCGACTTGCCGCTCGCCGTTGGCCCTGCAATAAGCAGCACTCGTCGCCTATCTGGTGTCATTTGTCTCTTGTCATTCGGGCCGTCACGCGGTCTCTGGAAAACGAAGTGAGTAACATGCGGTCGGTTCTGACCCTCATCGCAAATCCGCAAACACGCAAGCTTTCCATGGACGATCTGGAAGCCGTGCGCCGCGCTGTGCCGGAAGCTGGCGCCCCCGCGTGGCTGGCAGAAGACATTGCCTGCGACCTGCTGGTGGATATTGATCCCGCCGAGCTGCATGCCGTGGAAGCCGCTGCCCGCGCTGCGCTGGAAAGTGAGCCCATAGACATCATCGCGCAGGGCACGGACCACCGCCGCAAGGCGCTGTTGATTGCAGACATGGATTCAACAGTGATCCGGCAGGAATGCATTGACGAACTGGCAGCGGAAGCCGGCATCGGGCCCCATGTGGCTGACATAACCGAGCGCGCCATGCGCGGCGAGCTTGCATTTGAGCCTGCCCTGCGTGAACGCGTAAAGCTTCTGGAAGGCCTGCCTGAAGCGAAACTTGAACAGGTCTTTGAAACGCGGATCACGCTGTCTCCCGGCATTCGCACCGTGACCGACACCATGCGCCTCAATGGGGGCTACTGTGCACTCGTCTCAGGCGGGTTCACATTTTTCACAGCTCGCGTGGCCGTGGCAGCGGGCTTCGCTACCAACCGCGCCAACATACTTGAGATGAAAGATGGCCATCTTACGGGCACTGTGGCCGACCCCATTCTTGGCCGCGCCGCCAAACTTGAAAGCCTTCAGGAGTTGGCAGCCGAGCATTCACTTGCGATGGAAGCCACTATGGCTGTCGGCGATGGGGCCACCGACTTGGCTATGATCGAGGCCGCAGGTATCGGCGTTGCCTATCACGCCAAACCGGTGGTCGCGCAGGCCGCCCCAGCGCGGCTCGATTATACGGACCTAACATCCCTCCTCTACATGCAAGGTTACGCACACGACGAATTCGCCGGCGCATAGC
>JBHJJF010000043.1:0-8842 GCA_050042885.1 Candidatus Phaeomarinibacter sp. | reverse complement strand
CCTTGACGGCGGAGCTGTGCAGGCGCGCGCGGATCTTGTCTACATTGTCGCACGCGCACGCGCAGGCGAGATTATCCACCGCGCGCTTGTTCACATATTTGGGGGAGACGCGGGAGGCAAAATCCGCCACCGACTTGAAGGGCCCGTGCTGCGTGCGCTCCTCTTCCAGATGCCGCAGGGCCTGCTTGCCCACATTGCGGACTGCCGCCAGCGCATAGGAAATGGCGCCGTCGATCACGGTGAACTCGGCGCCTGACTGATTGACATTGGGCGGATAGACAGCAATCTCCAGCCGCTGCGCTTCACGGCGGAAGGTATTGAGTTTGTCCGTATTGCCCATATCAAGATTCATGGAGGCGGCGAGGAACTCGACCGGATGGTTCGCCTTGAGCCAGGCTGTCTGATAGGCCACCAGCGCATAGGCGGCGGCGTGGCTCTTGTTGAAGCCGTAGCCGGCGAACTTGTTCACCTGCTCGAAGATGCCGGCGGCCTGCTTGCCGTCCACATTGTTCGCCTCGGCGCCCTTCACGAAGCGCTCTTTCTGCTTGTCCATTTCCGCCTGAATCTTCTTGCCCATGGCACGGCGCAGCAGGTCGGCGTCTCCGAGTGAATAGCCGGACAGGACCTGGGCAATCTGCATCACCTGTTCCTGATAGATCATGATGCCGTAGGTCTCGGTCAGGATCGGCTCAAGGCTGGGGTGCAGATAGTCAGGCTCTTCATCGCCCTTCTTCACCGACAAGTATTTGGGGATGTTGTCCATCGGGCCGGGGCGGTAGAGCGCCACGAGGGCGATAATGTCCTCGAACCGGTCCGGCTTCATCTTGCGCAGGATGTCGCGCATGCCGGAACTTTCAAGCTGGAACACGCCCACGGTCTCCCCGCGTGACAGCATCTCGTATGTGCCTTTGTCATCCAGCGGCAGCGCTTCGATGTTCACGTCGACGCCGCGCTCCTTGAGGAGCTTCACGGCGCGCTCAATCACCGTGAGCGTCTTGAGGCCGAGGAAGTCAAACTTCACAAGACCCGCAGGCTCCACCCATTTCATGTTGAACTGGGTCACCGGCATATCCGAGCGCGGGTCGCGGTAGAGTGGCACCAGTTCCTGCAGCGGCCGGTCGCCGATCACCACACCGGCAGCGTGGGTGGAGGCGTGCCGATACAACCCTTCGAGCTTCAGCGACATGCTGATCAGGCGGTCGACGATTTCTTCCGAGCGCCGGGCTTCCTGCAGCTTGGGTTCGCCCTTGATGGCTTCGCCCAGCGTGACCGGATTGGCCGGGTTATTGGGCACGAGCTTACACAGGCGGTCCACCTGGCCATAAGGCATCTGCAGCACGCGGCCCACATCGCGCAGCACGGCGCGGGCCTGCAGCTTACCGAAGGTGATGATCTGGGCGACGCGGTCGCGGCCATATTTCTCCTGCACATAGGAGATCACTTCGTCGCGCCGGTCCTGACAGAAATCGATGTCAAAGTCCGGCATGGAAATGCGTTCGGGATTCAAAAACCGCTCGAACAGCAGGCCGAAGCGCAGCGGGTCCAGATCGGTGATCGTCAGCGCCCACGCCACCACGGAGCCCGCACCGGAGCCACGGCCCGGCCCCACAGGAAGGTCGGCCTGCTTGGCCCATGTGATGAAGTCGGCCACGTTCAGGAAGCAGCCAGGCACGCCCATTTGGCGGATGACGTTGAGCACGATCTCAAGCCGCTTCCAGTAATCTTCCACGGGCGCGTAGGTGCCAAGGGTTTCAAGGCGGGCGCGCAGGCCGTCTTCGGCCTGACGCTTCAGCTCCTCCGCCTCCCCGTCCACGCCATCCAGGCCTTCAAAGCGCGGCAGGATCGGGGCAATGGTGCGCGGGCGATAGGCGCAGCGCTGGGCGATCTCGACGGTGGACGCAATCGCTTCGGGCAAATCAGCAAACAGCGCTGCCATTTCCGCGCCGGACTTGAACCGGTGATCCGGCGTCAGGCGGCGGCGGTCCTCCTGCATGACATAGGCGCTGTCGGCGACGCAAAGCAGCGCGTCATGGGCCTCGTAATCGTCCGCCTCAAAGAAGAAGACTTCGTTGGTGGCGACAAGCGGCAGGTTCTGGTCATAGGCAATGTCGCGCAGCACCGGTTCGGCTGTTGCCTCCTCCGGCATGCCGTGACGCTGGAGCGCTACATAAAGCCGGTTTGGGAAGGACCCGGCCAAAGACTTGACGAGGTCTGCCGCGGCAGCGGCCTGACCACTGACGGCCAACCGGTTGACCGGGCCGTTGGGACCGCCGGTCAGGCAGATCAGGCCTTCTGCATGGGCCTTGAGGTCATCGAGAGAGACATGCGGCTGCTCGGTGCCGTCGGTGCCCAGATAGGCTTGCGACGTCAGCGCCATCAAGTTGAGGTAGCCGGTCTCGTCCTTGGCGAGCAGTGCAATGGTGGGGTCCGGCGGGCGGAGACCGCCACCGCGGGCGGGTTCCACCTCAAGATCAAGGGCCAGGGTGCAGCCGACAATCGGCTGGACTCCTGAGCCTGAGAGTTTTTCAGAGAATTCGAGCGCACCGAACAGATTGCCCGTATCGGTGACGGCCACCGCCGGCATGTCCATCTGCGCGCAGCGCCCAGCCAGATCCGGCACCCGAACGGCGCCTTCCAGCAGGGAATAGGCTGTGTGCAGCCTCAGATGGATAAAGACCGGGTCCTTGAAGGTCCGGATTTCGTCTGCATCAGCGGTCGGCATCGATTCGTCATTCATGGCCAAAGTGTAGCCCAGTGAATTGACCTCGTACGCCTGCCCGGCACGCGGTGTTTCAGTTATCCCCAGAAAAGTCGTGCCATCTCACATCAGGTGAGAGCGGCAGAAAGCTAACCAGCTGCCTGGGCTGCAGCCGTCAGCGCAAAGCCGCTCCACAGAACAGCACCGAGAACGAAGAGAGCAGCGGTATCCTTGATCCATTCAGACATGACCAGCCTCCAGCTGTGTGCGTTTGATCTGGAGGTATTTTGTTCTTCTTTTGTTCTTTTGGTCAAGTACCTATTTTGTTCTTTTTACCGCAATGATGCTCCTGTGTCGAATATGGCTGAAAACAGCGCATTCTTGCGTCTGAAATGACACTAGGAAACATGGCTAAAGCTGGCCGCCTGCGAGATCGGCTCCATCCACCAGAAGGCCCTCATGGAGGAGGACCACCCGGTCCATCTCGCGGGCGAGATCAAGATTGTGGGTGGCGACGAGGGCGGCGACGCCCTCGCCCCGGGTCAGCTGGACGAACTCGTTGAAGACGCCCCGCGATGTCTTGGGGTCGAGGTTGCCGGTCGGTTCATCGGCCAGCAAAAGCCGCGGGCGGTTGGCAAGGGCGCGGGCGAGGGCAACGCGCGGCTGCTCCCCGCCCGAAAGCTGCGCGGGGCGATGTTCCAGACGGTCCTCTAGGCCAAGGCGGCCAAGCAGGCGTTCTGCCACGGCGATGGCATCCTTGCGTTTCACGCCGGCAATCCTCTGCGGCAGGGCAACGTTCTCGGTGGCCGAGAACTCCGGCAGCAGATGGTGCGCCTGATAGACGAACCCGATTTCCGTGCGGCGGACCCGCGTCTTGTCAGCATCCGACAAATCCATGCAGGGCAGCCCGCCGATCACCACCTCACCCGCATCAGGCTGTTCCATCAGACCGGCAATATGCAGAAGCGATGACTTACCGGCGCCTGAGGGACCGACCAGCGCCACCAGTTCACCGGGCTGAACCGCTAGGTCTGCACCTCGGAAAATCCGCAGCTCCGCTTCACCCTGCATGAAGGTGCGTTCCACGGCCTGGAGTTGGAGCGCAGCGTTACTCATACCCCCACTACTCATAGCGAAGCGCCTCCACCGGATCGAGGCGCGCCGCGCGCCAGCTGGGATAGATCGTCGCCAGCAGCGACAACGCCAGTGACATCAGCACTACGGAAATGCCCTCGCCCATATCCCTCTCGGCGGGCAGCTCATTGAGGAAGTAGCTCGCCGGATCAAACAGCTGCGCGCCGGTCAGGAAAATCAGCGCCTGGCGAATGGCCTCGATGTTTTCGCAGAACAGCACGCCGATGACGAAGCCCGCAAAAGTGCCCAGCACGCCGATGGCCGCACCCACGATCAGGAACACCCGCATCATGGCACCACGCGTGGCGCCCATGCTGCGCAGGATCGCAATGTCCGGCCCCTTGTCCTTCACCAGCATGAACAGGCCGGAGATGATGTTGAGGGCGGCCACCAGCAAAATCAGCGTCAGGATAATGAACATCACATTGCGCTCGATCTGCAGGGCGTTGAAGAACGTGCCGTTGATCTCCTGCCAGTCATAGACGGTGGCGATGTCGCCTGCTGCCTGTTCCACCGCCGGCGTAAAGGCTTTCACGTCGTCCGGTCTTTCAATCATCACTTCGATGCCGGAGACAGATCCGTTCTGCCGGAAGAACGCCTGCGCTTCTCCCAGCGGCATGAAGATGAAACTGGAATCATATTCGGACATGCCGATCTGGAAAGTCGCCGCCACGATGTAAGCCTTGACCCGTGGCGTCGTGCCAAACGGCGTAGACGCACCGCGCGGCGCCAGCAGTGTGATCGTGTCGCCGATACCAACGCCCAGCGCCTGCGCCAGACGCGAGCCCACCAGCAGCGGGCTCTGGCCATCGGCTTCGAGGTTTCTGTAGGTATCCAGCGAGCCGCCTTCAATGCCCTCGGCAATGATGTCGAACTTGGCGAGGTTCTCCGTCGACATGCCACGCACCAGGGCACCGGATGCCCGCTGGCGGGCCGACGCCATGACCTGCCCTTCGACGAGGGGCGTCACCCGCACCACACCGTCCACTTCGCGGATGCGTGCGGCGGCGGATTCATATTCCAGGAAAGTGCCGGTAGCCGACTGGACCATCATGTGACCGTTGAGGCCGAGGATTCGTCCGCTGAGTTCGGACCGAAAACCGTTCATCACGGCCATGACGATGATCAGCGTCGCCACGCCGAGCATGATGCCGATGAAGGAAATCAGCGCGATGACCGAGATGAACCCTTCCTTGCGGCGGGCGCGCAGATAGCGCCCGGCAAGGAACCACTCAAAGGCCGAGAACGGCAGGGTGGATCCGCCGACATTTCTGTCTGCCTCAAGTCCACCGGTCTGTTCAGCCATCTCGGTCATAAGCGGTTACTCAGTCAGCTCGTTTGGGTCAGTTTGTTAAGTGCAGCATCAATCGTCAGTTCTTCTTTTTCGCCGGTGGCGCGGCGCTTGAGTTCAACCACACCGTTCTTGAGGCCGCGCGGACCAATCACCAGCTGCCAGGGCAGGCCGAGCAGGTCCATGGTGGCAAACTTGCCGCCGGCGCGTTCATCGCGGTCGTCATAGAGGACATCCAACCCGGCTTTTGTGAGTTTCTCGTAAACATCGTCACAGGCCGCGCCGGTGGCATCGTCACCGGACTTGAGGTTGATCAGCCCCACATCAAAGGGTGCCACCGCGTCCGGCCAGATGATGCCATCGTCATCATGGCTTGCTTCGATGATCGCCCCCATAAGGCGCGACACGCCGACGCCGTAGGAGCCGCCATGCATCAGCACTTCTGTGCCGTCCGGCCCCTGGACGGAGGCCTTCATGGGCTCTGAATATTTGGTGCCGAAATAGAAGATGTGGCCGACTTCGATGCCACGGGCCGTAAGGCGCTTGTCTTCCGGCACCTCAGCGTCGAAGCGTGCCGGGTCATGCATCTCATCTGTTGCCGCGTAGAGACTGGTGCGGCCTTCAACAATCGCTGACAGATCACCCTCAAAATCCGTGTCCTCACCTGGGATGTCCATGTCCACCAGATCGCGGTGACAGAACACCTCGCTTTCGCCGGTGTCCGCGAGGATGATGAACTCGTGGGAGAGATCACCGCCGATGGGGCCCGGGTCTGCTTTCATCGGCACCGCCCGGAGGCCCATGCGCCCGAAGGTCCGCAAATAGGCGACAAACTGCTTTTGATAAGAGATGCGGGCGGCTTCTTCCGAGAGGTCGAAGGAGTAAGCATCTTTCATCAGGAACTCGCGACCGCGCATGACGCCGAAGCGCGGGCGGATCTCGTCTCGGAACTTCCACTGGATATGATAGAGCGTGAACGGAAGGTCCTTGTACGACTTGATATCGCGCCGGACGATGTCGGTGATCATTTCCTCATTCGTCGGGCCATAGAGCATGTCGCGCTCATGGCGATCCTGAATCCGGAGCATCTCCTTGCCATAGCCGTCATAGCGGCCGGACTCGCGCCACAGATCAGCGGACTGAAGCGTCGGCATCAGCAGTTCGACAGCTCCCGCCCGTGCCTGCTCCTCCCGGACGATCTGCTCGATCTTGCGCAGCACGATGTGGCCCAGCGGCAGCCAGGCATACATGCCGGCGCTCATCTGGCGCACAAGGCCCGCGCGCAGCATCAGGCGGTGGGACACAATTTCGGCTTCCTTCGGCGTTTCACGAAGGATGGGCAGGAAGAAACGGCTGAGACGCATGGGGGCTTGGTTCGCTGTTTTTGGGCAGGACCTGTATCGCGACCTGCCATGTCTGAATTGTGGCCGGACTATAAGCGATTGAACACAAAAGCGAGAGGGTAATTAAGGCTTGGACTGAAAAGGGAGGTAATTGGGCCGGACGCCGCACTTCTCCAAATTCGTGCCATGGAACAAATTCTCACAGCCCTGTCACTCATGGCCCAGATGGGCGATTACATTCCGCCCCATGTGGCCCCCTGGCTCACCTGGATGCAGGTCGTCCTCATCCTTCTGCCATTCCTTTTCGTATACTACCGCGCCGCCCGGATGATGATCCTGGCGCAGATCGTCAACTTCGTCATCGCCACAATCGTGTTCATGGCCGAGGGAAATCAGGTGACCCGGCTCTTTGGCCTGGGACACATCGCCTGGGTCTATCCGATGATCCTGTTCTACAGGGACATCCGCTCGGACCACTGGAAGCCTTATCGCGTCTATGCCGCTATAGCAGCGGCGACCATCGCCATCTCCCTCGTCATGGATGTGCGCGACACGGCCTTGTGGATTGGCGGCGACCGGGGAACCACACTGGTTGGCCTGCCGGAAGGATACCCCAACCAATGAAACGCATCGCCCTGCTCGTGGCTGCCACCGTCATTGGCCTGCCGCTACTCATCATCCTGATCGGAGGCATCTATCAACTGGCCTCCGCCACTCTCGACCGATCGACCTATCCCATGGCCGGCGATCTCGTGGAAATCGATGGCATCAGGCTGCATTTGCATTGCGCAGGCGAAGAGCATAGAGGCCCAACAATCATTCTTCTCACTGGCATGGGTAGTCTGTCCTCTGCGTGGACGCCGGTGATGAACGATCTCGCAACGACCCACCACGTTTGCACCTATGATCGTGATGGCACCGGGTGGAGCGAAGACAGCGGCATGCCGCGCGACGCGGTTCTGGCGTCGGCCCGGCTTCATCAGTTAGCGGCCAAAACCGGCATGCGCGCTCCCTACGTCCTGGCGGGCCATTCCTATGGCGGCGTTGTGGCGCAAATCTTCGCCGACACCTACCCTGCGGAGACGGCGGGCGTTGTACTTGTGGACTCAGCGCATAAGGACATGGGCCAGCGCTTTCCACCACAGGCGCAGGAGGAGTTCGCAAATCTGCTCGCGAGCTTCGGCATGGTGGAGACACTCCACTATACCGGCCTGCCGCGCGCCTTTGGCCTTATGGCCCCATCCGTCGACGGCTTGGAAGGCAGAGCATTGGCGGCAAGTATGAGTCGGCTCAACACCGTGCAGCACATGCGCGGTTCGGCGGCGGAAGCAGATGGCTGGGAGACCAGCGCCGCACGCGCCCGGCAGATCACATCCTTGGGCAAGATGCCGCTCCATGTGATTGTCGCCAGCGACTGGCCGGACTTCATGCTGCCAAGCTGGCTCGAAATGCAGGGCGAACTGGCGGCCCTGTCAGCCAATGGCAGGTTTGAAATTGTCGAAGGCGCCAACCATTCTCAAATCGCCATGGACAGGCGTTACGCACCAAGAGTGTCTGCCGCCATTCGAAGAGTTGCTGCGCAAGCCGGTGGCAGCAACTAGCCCCCTTTAGGCCCCGGCGCTCTCGCGCGCAGCCATCATCTCATGCCAGGCTTTGATGTTGGTGTGTTCTTCCTTGTACGGAACACCGACCAATGTGGTGATGAAATCAAGCGTCGGCAGCGCCACACTCTCCACGACCGAGTAGCGGTCGCAGGCCAGGAACTCTTTGCCTTCCAGCTCCCGGTTGAGAATGTCGTAGAAATAGTAGGTGCGCGCCCGGCCGAAGTCCGCCGTGCCGGGGTTCTGCTCCAGCAGATGCGCGGTCAATTCATTGCCGTGAATCCAGACAAGCCCCGCAGGCGTCATCAGATACATCTCGATGCGTCGCAGCCACATGTCGATCATGGCTACCTCTTTCGGCGTCGCGCCGAAGAGGTTTGGCTCGGGGTGGAGCGCTTCGTAGTAGCGGCAAATTGAAACGGACTCGGCAATGTGAGTGCCATCGTCCAATTCCAGCACCGGGATGCCGCCCAGCGGGTTCTTGGCCAGAAACGCGTCCGTCCGCCCTTCCCGCTTCATGATGTCGATCTGTGCGTATTCGGCCTCAATGCCTTTTTCGTGCAGAAAGATGCGCACGCGCCGGGGGTTCGGCGCCATGCCATAGTCGTAGATTTTCATTTTTGTTTTCTCGTTCCTGGGTGGAGCTTTGCGATCTAAGAATACTATTTGCTTCCCCGCGGCTTGACCGCGGGGTCCAGGGCCACCCTCTCCTGCTTTGCTGGCTGCCCCTGGATTCCGCGGTCAAGCCGCGGAAAGGCAATATGGGGAGGGAGAG
>JBHJJF010000042.1:0-4551 GCA_050042885.1 Candidatus Phaeomarinibacter sp. | reverse complement strand
AATGTGGTCTTTTCACCGTGCTCCATCTTTGCGGTGGAGAGCAACGATTACGGGACATCAGACGAGATCTTGTCCACAGGTTCTGCAACGATCATTGGCGGCACGGTTCAGGTTCTGCCGGAACCGGGCACATATAGCTCGCCTCAGACATTTGTCATTCTCACAGCCGCCGGTGGCGTCGCCGGGGTGTTCGATGCAGTCACCATCGACAACAATTTTGCCTTCATCACCCCAACCCTGAGCTACCAGGGCAATCAGGTACTGCTGTCCATCGCGTCGGGGGGCGCATTTGGCACAGCGGCTTTGACCCGCAACCAGCAGCAGACCGCAGCCGTGCTGACCGGCCTGACCGGAACAGCGACCGGCACCCTGCAGACCGCGCTCAACAATCTGACGATCCAGACAGCCCCCAATGCCCGCCTGGCCTTCGAAAGCCTCAGTGGTGAAATCCACGTGGCAGGCGCGTCAGCCGCCCTCCTCAACATCAACCACGTGGCAGACACCATGCGCCGCGGTGATGGCGCCTTCTCGCGCCGCGGCATCAAGACGGCCAATGCAGGCGGATACGTGCAACTGGCTCAGGCCACCCTTGGCCAGACAGCAACGGACGCAGCCGATGTCCTCGTCGCCGCTGCACCGGGTGCTGCCGCCCGCAACCTTGAAGGGGCTGCGGACACACCGTGGACCTATTGGACAACGGCCCTTGGCTCCACTGGCCAGATTGACAGTGACAGCAATGGCCGCAAGACCGAACACAATCAGATCGGTTTTGCAGCCGGCGCAGAGTATCGCCTGTCAGGCAATACGTCCGCCGGCCTGTCAGTTGCTTACCTCACCAATGACGCCGACCTTGGTGCGCAGGACATGGATCGCAATGCCTATCTGATTGGCGCCACCGGCCGTCATGCCGGCCCGGTGGGCATCGATATCGAGGGTTCGGTTGGCTATGGCTATCAGGACATCGAGACAACACGCACCATCGCGGTCGGCGCTTTCGCGGCAACAGCCGATGCTGACTATGACGCTCACTCCGCATTTGCATCCTTAGAAGCCTCGACCACACGCACCGCTGGTCATCTCGTTTTCCGCCCCTTTGCAGGCGCCACCTATGTTTACACAGACGTCGATGGCTTCTCCGAGACGGGTGCTGGGACTGCAGGCCTGGTCAATGATGGCGAAGAATACAGTTCGCTGATCGGGCGTCTGGGTGTTCAGGTCTCAACGCAGTTTGATGTCGCAGGTCGACCGGTCGTTCCAAGCGCCAGCCTGGCATGGGCCCGCGAATTTGGCGATGTGACGCAGTCCAGTGACTTTACCTTTGTTGGCGGCGGTGGATCATTCGAAACATGGGCACCAGCGCGTGGCCGAGACAATGCTGAAATTGGCCTGGGGGTTGCGGCTCTCGTATCAGAGGGCGTCAGCGCGCATCTTGGATATCAGGGCAACATATCCGCCAAGGACGAGGACAGCGCCCTGTCCGCAGGCATCCGCATAAAGTGGTAGGGCAAAAGAGCAGTACTGCTACGCTTTTCCACCCTTCACCGGACGCCACATAGGATAGATCGGCGGACATCCCTCAGGCAGCCCCTCAGGCACATCTCGTAGCTCGAACCCGTAGCGCTGATAAATCGGGATGTTTTCAGCTTTGCTGGACTCCAGATAAGTCGGCATGCTTGCGCGGTCCGCCTGCGCCAACCCAGAGCGCAACAAGGCGCCGCCAAGCCCTTTGCCCTGCCCCTCTGGCACGACACCAATCGTAAACAGATAGAAATGCGGTTCGCGTGGCGTGACCCGGTGCATGACAGAACCGAATGCACTGCTACGTCCAAGGGCAGACGGGACCCCATTGAGAACCATGTCGAGCGCTGCAAGCAAGCCTTGGACGCCCTTGAGGTTGCCATGGCCACCAGGCGGCATCCACATGGTTGCGCCCAGCCTGTTGTCCAGGTACTCGGCAAATCCGTCCGGCACATATACGTGTGTTGCAAGACGGGTCATTATCTGCGTGATCAGCTTCGGCTTTTCTAGTATCCCAAGCGAAATGGGATCATTCGCAAATGCTTCACCGATCAGACGGCCGACAAGTCTGCTGTCTTTGGGTTCAGCGCGGTGAATCAGTTCTGTGGTCATTGCGACTCGTAGATATTCACCTCGTCCGTCGTCGTAAAGAGTGAAAAGACACCGGCGCCACCAGAGCCGCCAATTACGACAAAGAGAGTTCCCGCCCCGGCCGAAGCTGCACCCAGACGCGGAAAGGGAAGCGGGTCTAAAGCCTGCCAGCTGCCGGTGGGGGTGTTGAGAACATAGTGTTCCGCGAAAGTGCGCATCGGGTCGTTTGATCGGCCACCCGCCACATGGATTTTCGCGCCGACGACGCCAAAGGCCGCGTCAGCCCTTGGTGCTGGGATCGCGGCGGCCCGTGTCCAGCGCTTGGCAGCGACATCAAGGCGATGCACCTGGGCCGTCACACCACTGCCTGTCCGGCCACCAAGCGCATAGCTGCTCCCATTGACTGCGACAACCCCCAGCTCCTTACGCAGCGTTGGCAGATCAGCGCCCAGATCCGCCCACTGGTCCTGAAACGTGTCATACACAAATACCCGGGACGCATTCGGACCTTCGCCACCTACCACATAGAGTTTGCCGTCAACGGACGCCATACCATGACGTACACGCCCGGCCGGCATATCGCTCATGCGGACCCAGACTGCATTCGCCATATCATATCGCCATAGCTCAGCAGACGGCAGGTCAAAGTCTTCCCCCGCATAGCCGCCAGAAACATAGACACCGCCGTCACTCGCGGTCGCCATTCCAAAGCCTTGCCGACCAATGGGCATGGTCGGCAGCGGGCGCCAAATGTCACCGATCGTGTCATAGGCCGCAAAGTCAGCAGCAGGTTTTTCCAGCCCTGCCCCGCCAGCGACATACACCGTGTCACCCTGAGCCGCCGCAGCTCCAAATGCCCGCGCCTGACCGATAGGAGCTCCTTCGATCCACTCGGCCGCCTGCGATGGCGTAAGGGCAGCAAAAACCAAAATCCATACGCCCAGCAGAAAGCTGACGTGCGACGTCTTCAGAGCAACAACCATGTAGCCAATCCAAGAAATGCAAGAAAAGAAACAGCATCTGTAAGCGCGATCAGAAAAACACTCGACGAGATGGCAGGGTCCGCTCCTGCGCTATCAAGAGCAAGCGGAATGATAATCCCGGACAGCCCGGCAAAGCCCAACGTGATGATCATGGACACCGCGATCACTCCGCTGAGTTCCCAATCATCAAAGATCACGCCCACGCCCAATCCCATGAGCACAGCGAACACCAGCCCATTGATAAAGGCGACCAGCACTTCACGCGAAATCACTCGGCCTACATTGAAATCAACAAGGTCCCTGGTTGCCATGGCGCGCACCGTCACTGTCATGGTCTGAGTGCCCGCATTGCCGGCCAAGGCCGCAACAACGGGCATCAAAACGGCGAGCGTCACCATCTTCTCAATGCTGACACCAAATGCGGAGATAACCACAGCAGCAATCGCCGCGGTAAAGAGATTTGCAAAAAGCCAGGGGAAACGGCTGCGCGCGGTCTTGATGACCGTATCGGTCAGTGCCTCATCACCCACACCAGCGAGACGGCGCAGATCTTCACCGGCTTCTTCCTGGATGACTTCCACAACATCATCCACCGTCACCATGCCAACCAGACGGTCATCTTCATCTACGACAGCGGCTGAGACGAGATTGTACTTCTCGAACTGGTGAGCGACCTCTTCCTGGTCCATGTCGGCCGGAATGAGCGTTTGCTCTGTGTCCATAATGGACTGGATTGGCACCGGACGCTTTGTCCGCATGATGCGAGATAGCGGTACTGTACCGATTGCGTGAAACATCTCGTCCACGACAAAAATTTCAAAGAATGTCTCGGGAAGGTCATCCGCTTCGCGCAGGTGGTCAATCGTCTGTCCGACATTCCAGTGCGGCGGCACAACCACGATGTCGCGCTGCATGAGACGGCCGGCGCTGCCTTCTTCGTATTCTAGCGTCCGTTCGATCTGCGCCCGGTCTTCGTCCGGCATCCGTGCCAACAAGGCTTGCTGCTCGGACTCATCCATGTCCTCGAGCAGATAGACCGCATCATCCGTATCCAGATCAACAAGCGCTTCGACAACCCGGCCAGGCCCGATATAGCCCATGATCTCGTCACGGAGACCTTCATCAAGTTCCGATAGAGCGGCAATATCAAAATCAGGACCAAGAATGGCAACCAGCGTTAGCCGCTCGTCAGGACGCAGAAGCTCCAGCAGTTCTGCAACAGCAGATGGGTGAAGTCCATCCGCAGCACTTCGAACAGCCGTTGCATCTCCAGCATCTATCCTGTCAACCACATTTCGAACGAAGTCCGGTGACAGACCGAGCTCGTCATCTGCGGTCGGATCCGGGTCCGGTGCCTGGGTTATCTCTGGTGCGGTTTCACTCAGGACTCACTCCACCTCCACATAGTGCCGCCGGTGAGCCCGGCACGGCATGGCATGGCAGTCAAACGACTTGCTAG
>JBHJJF010000041.1:0-18897 GCA_050042885.1 Candidatus Phaeomarinibacter sp. | reverse complement strand
GGGTCCTGTGTCGGTCACTGCGATGCGTAAAGGGCGGGGATCGGTCGCCACGTCTTCAACAAAGGGACGGACGGGTTCAGGGCATGAATAGGGGTCTCCTGGCGCCGGGCCGGACGTGGCATCAAGAAGTGCCGCATTGTCACGCACCGTGCGGCTGACAGCATGGCTGGCCGACATGCCGCCCCAGCCTTCACCGCGATCAGGACCAAGCGGCGTGCGAGCACGCGAAGGCTTCATGCCAAAGAGGCCGCAGGCCGATGCCGGGATGCGGATTGAGCCGCCGCCATCGGACGCGTTGGCCATGGGCAAAACGCCGGCAGCTACAGCGGCGGCCGCACCTCCAGACGCGCCGCCCGGAGAATGGACTGTGTTCCATGGGTTGTGGGTCGGGCCATACAGGCGTGGTTCCGTCGTGCCCGCCAGGCCGAACTCCGGCGAGTTGGATTTGCCGAAAATGACGAGGCCCGCCTGTTTGTAGCGCTCGGTGAGGGTCGAATCGTGGTCGGCCACATTGTCCTTGAACGCACCTGATCCAAAGCTGGTGATGGTGCCGGTCATGAGGAGGTGCAGATCTTTTAGAAGAAACGGTACACCAGTGAATGGCCCCTCCGGGAGTCCCGCATCAATGGCCGCACGCGCTTCGTCATAGTGCTTGAGGGGCACCGAGTTAAGTTGACTGTCGACCTTTTCAAGCCGGCCAATGGCTTCGTCCAGCAGTTCGGTTGGGGAGACTTCCTTTTTGGCGACCAGTTCAGCCAGACCCAATGCGTCGTAGTCGTCATATTCCTTGAAGCCCGTCATAAATCCCTCTCCCGCGATTGCTATCTTTTGATACTTGGGCGCATCTTACCGGCACCTTTTGACGTGAGTCACGGTAACGTGCCTTCAAGACAAACGGGTGCATATATGGATGTGAAGACGAAAAAGGCGGTGGGCTAGATAAATATGTTGATGAGTTACGTGCTGGCCCTCGGCGGCCTTACACTCTTGGCGGTTGGTGGCGAGGCATTGATCCGCGGTGCGGTGGCGCTGGCGGAGCGGCTGTCTATTTCACCTGTCTTTGTGGGCCTGACTGTTGTGGCGCTGGGTACCTCAGCGCCGGAACTCACCGTTGCAATCAATGCGTCAATGGCCGGAACCCCGGACATCGCGGTCGGCAGTGTTATCGGCTCCAACATCTCGAACATCTTTCTCGTGCTGGCTGTCACCGCACTGATTCAGCCAATCATCTGTGAACCGCGCATGGTATTTCGCGACGGCATGTTCCTGCTGGCGATCAGCTTCGGCATTGCCATGATTGCCCTGACCGGCGTGATCACCGTTGCCCAGGGCGGCGCGATGCTGGTGCTGCTGGTTCTATATCTGGCCTACAGCTATTGGTCTGAGGTTGTGGGCAAGGCCCCCTCGGCGGAACGCCGTCAAGCGGAAGTGCATGAGTATGAGGGCATCCCGCCCAAATTTGTGTATGCCATTCCGGCGATACTGGCGGGACTCGTGGGCGTCATATTTGGTGCGGATTTTCTGGTGGAAGGGGCGTCCGATATTGCCCGAGCGGCTGGTGTGTCGGAGGCTGTTATCGGCCTGTCGCTGGTCGCGGTGGGCACGTCTCTTCCCGAGCTTGCCGTCTCTGCCCTTGCCGCTCTACGCGGTCATGCAGGTGTGGCCGTTGGCAACGTCATTGGCTCCAACATCTCCAACCTGCTGCTTATTTTGGGCACGACCGCCGTTCTTGGCGGGGCGCCGGTGGCTGAACAAATCGCCCGGTATGATGTCTGGATCATGGTAGCGGCAACAGCCGTCATGGTGCCGGTCATGGTCAGCGGCCTGAAAATCAGCCGAACCGAAGGGATAGCGTTTCTGACGGCCTATGTGCTGTACATCGTGTCTCTTTATACTGGGCTGCCGGACATGATCATGAGTTTGCTGTACGCGTAGGCTGGCTAACGCGCTCACAAAAACGCCCACAAAAAGACAAACTGCGTGCCCAATTCCGCCAGGATGCAGTGTGATCGTTACCTCGCTGCGAGGGGGATCCTACCTAGTAGGAGACACGTAATGGGTTTGTGCAGCAAGGGTGCCACGCACACATCAATCATCGCATCAGTCGCCGTTGTTGGCGGTCTGGCTCTTGGCGGCGCTGCGTTTGCAGCCTCACCGGATAACGATGACAGTGCGTCTGGTAAACATGAATTTGCGTCACCGGCAACGATCGCCAGCATATGGGGCGATGACGAAACTGAGACGGAAGCTTCTGAAGATGCTACCGGCATGTCACCGGACGAGTCCGCTCCGGGTGCCCAGGGGGATGCAGACCCCGATACCTATGAAGATACGTATGGCACAACGGGTGAGGCCGAGGAGTTGGACGATGAAAAGTCCGACAATGATGTTCTGCTCGATGGCAGCACAGGCCTCGAATAATCGGCCTCATTAAGACCACAACAGGCCCCGCCACTGAACATGGCGGGGCCTGCTTGGTGTCCTCTGAAACAGCCGGTTCCTTAGGCAGGTACGTCTGCCAGAAGGATTTCGGCCGGGGCATCTCCAATCACTTCAATCTTGATCTCGGAAACATCCCTTAGTGCTGCTCCCTCGCGGGCTGTGACCGCTTCACCATTGACGCGTATGTCGCCCTTGGCTGGTACGAGATAGGCATAGCGCCCCTCTGCCACGGGCTGGGTGATGACGTCACCCGGGGTCAGCGTTGCTCCGTATACAGCGGCGTCCGCCCGGATGGGAAGCGCACCCTCATGGCCCTGGCCTGAGGCAAGGGCAACCAGGCTTCCAGACCTGTCTTCCTTGGGAAAACTTGCCTGATCCCACTGAGGTGAGCCGCCGGCTTTGGACGGTGCGATCCAGATCTGAAAGATGCGGGTCGCTTCATCTTCGCGGTTGTGTTCCGCGTGCTGAATGCCGTCGCCAGCAGACATCACCTGAACATCGCCTGCTTCCGTCCGGCCTTCATTGCCAAGATGGTCCTTATGGGTGATGGCACCATCACGGACATAGGTGATGATCTCCATGTCCCGGTGCCCATGCAGGTCAAAGCCTGTGTGCGGTTCGATGGTGTCATCGTTCCAGACCAGCAGGCTGCCCCACCCATTGCGGCCCACATGACGATGCGGTCCGAAATTGAAGTGATGATAGGCATCCAGCCAGGGAAGGCGGGTGTGCGGGTGATCGTCAAATCTGCGGACATCAATCATGTCAGCCTCCATTCGATGTAGGGCGCGGACTGCCGCGCCGTTGCTGTTGGCATCAATATGGAGATGAGAAGCCGCCAGATAATTGGGCAGAAATGAACAACATTAGTTCTAATTGAGAAATAATGGGAATCCACATCCTCGCGTTCTTGTGACAATGATCTGGCGGGTTTGATTGGTTTTCTGAAGCCTGATCGGAAAAACTAGAGTTACTTCCGGGCGCGTGGGGCTGTCCCGTCATCAAGGAGCGAGAGTGATGACTCAGATAGTAAAGCAGGCCGCGATAGGCGTTGGTCTGGCGCTTGCCGCTGTGGTGGGCCCTGCGGTCGCCGCCGATGGCGTGGCTCGGCAACCGGTCAGTTCTGTTGTTTTGCCACAGGAAAGTGAGGCCCTGCGGTCGCTTGAACATCAGCACCGCCGGATTGTGCGGACGGCCATCCGGCAATGTGCGTCCGGCCTCACCAAGCAACGCGGTATTATTGTCAATCCGTGCATCATCAGCGGCGTGATCCGCGGTGTTGAACAGTCCGGCGATCCACAGCTTGCGGCCTATGATCAGGCCTTGCCGATGCAGGCGCGGTTTGATGACCGGCGTCCGCAGTCGATCTGGCGCACCGTTGCCAAGCGCAACGCGGAAGCGACGCAGGTCAACTGAGACGAAAAAGGGCGGCTCCCGAGAGCCGCCCTTGTCGTTTAAAGCACCTGAGGGTCGGCTTAGACTGGTTCCCAGGTGAACACACTGCCTGTGTTTCCAAGATCCAGCATGTCCGCCTTCATGGCGGGGAAGCCATGCTCGAGCAATGTTTCAGGGGACCAGCCGTCCATGCGTGTCATGCCGCGCAGCGGACGCGACTGGCTCATGAGGGACACTTCATTGCCGCTGGCGGCGAAGATCTGTCCGGAGACGTCGGACGGCGCGGAGAGGCCAATAGCAAGCTGGGCCACCTGGGCGGCGCGCATGGCGTTCTTCATGCGTTCAACACGCTTCTGGCTTTCCTCATCCTTCACCGGAATGGTTGCGATCATCCGTGTCCACGCAAATGGTGCGATGATGTTGGAGCGCACATTCTTCATGGCACCTTCCATGGCGATAATGCGGGAGAGACCTGCAACACCCATCTTTGCAGCGGCGTAGTTCGCCTGGCCGATATTGCCGATGATGCCCGACGTAGATGTGAAGAGAACGTAAGCACCATCCTCCTGCTCGCGGAAGTGATTGATCGTCGCGCGGGTGACGTTATACGCGCCGTTGAGATGCACATTGATCACCGCATCCCAATCCTCGTCATCCATCTTGTGGAACATCTTGTCGCGCAGGATGCCGGCCGGGTTGATGACCACGTTAAGCCCGCCGAACTCGTCCATGGCCTGCTGGAACATATGGTCGGCGCCCTTGCGGTCGCTCACGCTGTCTGAGTTGGCGACAGCTTCGCCGCCCGCCGCCTTGATTTCATCAGCGACTTCCTGGGCCGGGTTGGCATCACCAGAGTCTCCACCAGACACGCCGCCACCCAGATCATTGATCACAACCTTGGCGCCAGCGCGTGCTGCCAACACCGCGCATTCCTTGCCGATGCCGCGGGCGGCCCCCGTCACCAGAACCACTTTTCCGTCAAGAACACCCATCTGTGTTTCTCCCATATGTACTCAAAAGAGCATGTTTGACGCGCAAGCTAACGGCAACTAAGGCTTGCGTCCAACTCAAGCGGCTGAATCCGGCATCGCCGAATTTTTGTTGCCGTCTCAAGCCATGCCATGATATCTGCGCTGCACTTCTTTGATATCTCGGACTATTGCGAGATCAACCTGGGACCATTGACCGCGATGTATTTGCGCTGCCAGCGACGACGACCCATGACGCGCCCTGCGTCGGCTGCGGCTTTTGCCCGCCGACCCATGCGCGCTTCGTGCTTCGTGCGCTCTGCAGCCACCGCGTAACCGGGGGCGACCAGCCGGGCGGCGACACGATTGTCTCGCTGCTGTATGCCCGGTTGATCAGGATAGTTCTCTCCCATGCCGTCTCATAAAAATTTCGCTTCTTTTGTCGTGCGGCCCCAGTCCGAAGGCCATCTCAAGGCTGTTGATGCCCTTTTGGACCTCGCCTTTGGGCCAGGCCGTTTTGCCAAAGCCTCCTACCGGCTGCGCGAAGGTGTCGAGCCTGTCGATAGCCTGTCATTTGTCGCCGAACACACCGGCGCTGCCAGGGAACGCCTGGCAGGCAGCATCCGCTACTGGCCTGTACAGATCGGTCCGAGTGCGGACGGTGTGACAGTGAATGCCTTGTTGCTTGGACCCTTGGTGGTGGCGCCCGCCCTTCAAAGCAAAGGTGTGGGGCTGGCGCTTATGGAGACCAGCCTTGAAGCTGCGCGAAACCAGGGCCACGCGCTCGTTTTGCTGGTGGGGGATTTGCCCTATTACGAACGGGTTGGTTTTTCTCAGGTGCCGTTGGGACAGGTGACACTGCCTCAGCCTTACAATCCGGAGCGGTTGTTGTGGCGGGCGCTTGTGCCCGGTGCGCATGATGGTGTGGCGGGCGCGATGCATCGACCCGAATAAGGTTTTTTGTCGGGGGCGCTGGTATGCAGGTCCTACTGGCCTTCTCGACGCCACGCCAGCATGAAAGCGCCCAGGGCAATCAGCAAAGCGAATTCCGGGCGGATCAGTGTGTGTTCACTGACCGCCCGCACTGCATATTCACTATTGGCATTGAGGCCGATCCAGCTTGACCCGGCGGCGTCCCGGCCCGGGCGTATCCGGCGAATGCTGGGGACCTCGGTTTCCTCTAGATAGCGGGTGCTGCCTTTGGTCTCGCTCACAAGGTCGCTCACATGGTCTTCAGTGACGCGGACGTCGGCGAATTCCTTGGGGTTGAGCGGCCCGGCGGCTGTGATGGCCGTCTGGGTTCCATCGTCCAACCGATAAAGGCCCATCTGGTCTATTTCCAGGCGGGCGGTGAAAAGGCCGGGGCCTTCTTCTGTCAGATCGACGTTTTCTGTTGTTCCGTCGGGTCGTGTCACTGTGACCGGCGTCAGGTCTTCGCCCATGGTCTGCCGGGTGATGGTGAGTGTGTTACCCTGTGCCTTCGCGCGCAGTTTTTCTTCTTCCAGGTCTGGCTCCTTCATCAACCAGTGGGCCAGACGCCTCAGCATCTCGGCCTGGGGGCCACCACCTTCATAGCCGCGGGTCCACAGCCATGCGTGGTCAGACAAAAGTTGCGCCACGCGGCCCTCACCAACGCGGTCCAGCACCATTAGAGGTTTTTCACCCGGACCTTCCATCAGCGTATTTCCTGCGGCCTGTTCTGCGTCAATCAGGCGGAACCAGCGGCCCCAGTTGGGGGGCGATTGGTCTGCACCGGGAAGGCCTGATGTTACCGGGTGGCGGCGGCCAAGGTCTGTTACCATCGGATAGTACCCCTGACTGACCACATCTCCGGTTGGCGCGGCGGGCAATACGCCAGCTAACGGGGTCCGGAAGATGGAAAAGGGTGATGCAAAGTCCGGCCCTGCGGCCATCAGCAGGGCACCGCCGTCATCCACATAGTTGGCGACGTTCTGGAGATAAGCGACTGGCAGCACACCGCGGCGGCGATACCGATCAAAGATCACCAGATCGAATTCCTGAAGTTTCACCGAAAACAGTTCGCGGGTCGGGAAGGCGATCAGCGACAGTTCATTGATGGGCGTGCCATCCTGCTTCTCAGGCGGGCGCAGAATAGTGAAGTGGACAAGATCAACGGCTGGGTCTGCCTTGAGAAGGTTGCGCCAGGTGCGCTCTCCGGCATGGGGCTCGCCAGACACCAGCAGCACCCGCAACCGGTCGCGAATACCGTTGGCAACGACGACGGCGCGGTTGTTCTCAAGTGTCAGCTCCGAGGGACCTGCAACGGCTTCAATCTCAATGACATTTTCGCCGCCATGCTCCAACTCGATCTCTATCTCCTGCGTCGCGCCGGTTGTGATGGTGATTGGTGGCAGCGGCTCGCCGTCGACGCGTAAATTAATGTCAGCTGTCGTCGCGCTGCTTGCTGCACCACGATCATCGACCCGGAGCTTGAGGGTGATGCTCTCGCCGACAATTGCGAAGCGAGGTGCATCTTCGATGGTCAGAATGCGGTCAATTTCGTCGTTGCTTCCGGTCAGCAACGCGTGAAAGGGCGCGCCTGTTGTGGCTAATGCCCGTGGTGCCAGATCGTGGATCTGTCCGTCGGTTATGGCAATGATGCCCGCCAGCCGTTCCGGCGGTACATCGCCGATGGCGCTTTCAATGGCAGAGAACAGCTGAGTGCCGCCGGCGTTGCCTGTCTGCGTCATCGTTAAAGTGTCGTTGACCGTGACTTCGCGGACATCCAGACCCTGTTCCGCTTCGAGAAGGGTGCGCAAATCAGCGGCTGTGGATTCCGTGAGGGCAGCGCGGTCCTTCAGCGTGTTGGATTGGGACTTGTCCACAACCAGAACCGCAACGTCGGTTACGGGTTCGCGTTCCTCGCGCAGGGCTGAGGGGTTAAACAGTGCAATCAGCAACGCTGCATATGCGGCGCTCCGCCACCACACACCGCTGCCCCGCCGCCATATGCCTGTGACAAGAAGGGCGACCACCAGTACGGTTGCCACGCCCAAAAGCCACTCAGGTATCAACGGCGAGAAACCGATCTGCCATGAGGCATCGATCATTGGCCCAACCTTTCCAGCAGGGCGGGGACATGCACCTGATCCGCCTTGTAGTTGCCGGTGAGGGCGTACATCACGAGATTGACGCCGAAGCGCCGGGCCATTTCGCGCTGGCGTTCACCGCCCGGCACAGGTTGCGCCATTGGCAGACCCCGGGCATCGATGGCCCATGCTGCGGCATAGTCGTTGGAGCCAATGAGAAGTGGCGTCACGCCATCCTGATTGAGTGTGCCGGGGCCTGTTCCGTCACTACCACCTGCCTGAACCCACAAATCGCCACCGGCCCAGCGTCCGGGGAACGTGCGCAGCAAATAGAATGCCTTGGTCAAAACATGGTCTTCGCCAACCGGCTCAAGCGGCGGCACGTCCAGTTGCGCGAGCAATGTCCGCAATGCCTCGTTGGCGGGGGAGGTTCCGATCGGGTCTACACGCTGGTGGTCGCGGGTATCGAACAAAATTGTGCCGCCACGCTTCATGTAGGCGTCGACACGGGCAAGTGCATCCGGGCTGATATAGCTGTTTCCTGGCAGGACCGGCCAATAGAGCAGCGGGTAAAAAGCCAGCTCGTCTTTCTCGGGATTCACGCCGAGCGGTTCGGCCGGCTCAATTGCTGTACGGCTGCGCAATATCTGGCTTAGGCCGGACAAGCCGGCACGGCTCATCTCGTCAACAGTGGCATCACCGGTGACAACATATGCCAGCCGGGTATCGAGTGTTGCCAGCAGGGCAATGTCGTCGCCGTCTTTTTCGATCTGTGCCTGTGCGCTGTCGAGGCCCATGGGCGACAACAGGACAATCGCAAACAGCGCGGTGGTCTTGATGCCGAGTTGCTGTGGAAGTCGAAGATGGCCCGAGAGTACGAGCGCCAACAGCCCGTCAATGATGAGCAAGACCAAAGCAATGGTCAGCAACCAGGGCTTGAGAGCTGTCTCGCTGCTGTTTGCATAGGCAGTGGTGCTATCCGCGAATGAGGTGTCCAGTGGGGTTAGGACCGTATCTGCAGCAATGACATTGAGAGCCCGAAAGGCTTCCGGGTCACCATAAAGACCTGGAGGTTGGGTCGGTGTCGGGCGGGTGGACCCAATGGCATTTGGTGCAATCGGTTCAGCAAGTGCCGGCGGGGCGACAAGACGTCCCCGTCCATCCAAGGCACGCCAAGGCCTCAGCAGCTGTGCTGCATCCGCGTCGTCTGCCTGCGTGCCGCGGCTAAGGTTCAGCAAGCGATCCAGCATCTCGACATAGAGGCCTGAGATGGGCAGGTTGGACCAATCCGGGTTGGCGGACACATGGAACAGGACAATCCAGCCGCCACCGCGCCTGTCTGCGGTGCCGCGCGGCGTTCCATCTGTCAGACGCGCCCATGTGTTGCTCGTTAGGGCATCGGACGGCTCGGCGAGAACCTGGCGATGAATTTCGACGTCATCCGGGATCACCAGGCCTGAGAACGGGCTTGTGCTGTCAAATGGGGCAATTGACTGAGGCGTGGCCCATGTTAATGCGCCCCCAAGCGCGCGACCGCTGCCACGCAATTTGACCGGCATCAGATCGTCGGTGTTTGCGGCCAGACGCGGTCCCGCAAAACGCACCAGCATACCGCCGCCGTCGACCCAATCGCGCAACCGCTCCTCATCATCCCCCACAAGCTGGCCGATATCTGCTGTCACAAGTATGGACAGGGGGCGGGATATGAGTTCTTCGATTTGTGAGGCATCGCCGCCGCTGCGCACTTCGCGAATTTCTGCGAACGGGCTGGTCGCGCGGCGGAGGTAGTGAATATCCGCCAGGAGAGGCTGGGCCTTTTCATCAAAACTGCCGGAGACGAGGCCTATTGTGCGGCGTTGCCAACGGTCGTCCAGCAGGGAAATCCCACCTGCTGAGTTTTCCCCGGCGATTGCGAGGCGCGTGACGGCGTTGCGCAGCTCAAGGGGCATGTCCAGTGCCACTGTTGTCTCGATCTCATTGGCTTCAAGGGTAAAGGGTGTGGCGTTCAGCACCCGCTCATCGGACCCGATGGCCATGATGCGGCCGGTATGCGGCGCGCCTTGGCCGGCACGCAACACGGTTGCCTCCAGGCTCTGCCCAAACTGGGTCGGCGGTCGAACTGCCAGTGGCATATCCTGGGGCGCGGGTGAAATGACAGTGACGTCGCCGTACCGAGACAGGTCGTCACCGAACGTCGCGGCGGCTTCCTCGTCGCGTCCCTTCAACCCGTCGCTCAGCCACACCACCTGCCAGTTGCCCTGGTCTGGTAGGGATGCACTGGTGAGGCGGACGGCAGCATTGCGAAAGTCAGTCGCCAGAGCGCTGGGCGACATGGCCGCAGCCACTGCTGAAGCGTCATCGGCTGTTCTTATATTGAGGGTAGCGGCGTTGGCTTGCGGTGTTGTCGGCAGTATCACCACATCACGGTCGGCGCGACGGGCGTTGGCGAGGATGCCGTCCAGTGTGGCGGCGCGGCGGTCCCAGTTGCGGGCTGCAGCCCAGCTGTCATCCACGACCAATAGAAGCGGGCCGGACCCTTCGTCAGCCTGTGTCGGGTTTGCGACGGGTTCCGCAAAGGCCAGCACAAGCAGAGCGGCTGCGGTGAGTCTCAGGGCAATCAGCCACCATGGCGTCTGGGCCGGCGTCTCGTCTTCATTGGCGAGACCAAGCAGCAGACGAATTGCCGGAAACCGCACCCGGTTGGGCGCAGGCGGTGTGACCCGCAGCAGCCACCAGATAATCGGCAGGGCGGCAAGGCCAATGAGGGCAAGGGGGGCGGCAAAGCCGATGACGCCGAGGCTCAGCATTGCATCAGCCTCCGCTTCCAGACGTAGCGCCCGGCAGAGGTGCGCCTGCAAGGGCTGCATGAAGTGCCAACACTGCCGTTTGTGGTGGCCGGTCTGTGCGGTGGGTTGTGAATGTCCACCCAAAGCGGCGGGCAACCGCGCGCAGAGCAGCCCGGTGGCCAGCCAGTTTCTTCTGGTAGGCGCTGCGGATGGTTTCCGCCCGGCCAAATGTCAGCTTGTTTGCTTCTTCAATGCCCTCAAATTCGGTTCGGCCACTAAAGGGGAGATCCTCTTCCGCAGGATCAAGCACCTGCAGCAGATGGCCCTTCACGCCGGTCGTTGCGTGACTTTGAATGCGGGCAGCGATGTCATCCGGGTCGGACAGAAAATCACTTACGAGCACAGTGCGTGAAAAGCGTGGCAGGACGTCAGCGGGAATGTCGCTGGAGGCCTCCGGGTCTGGTGTGCCAAACCGTTGTGCCATGCGCCGTAGGGCCGTACGTCCCGAGGCTGGTGGGAGTGGTTCACCAAGCCCGGCGATGCGCTCACCGGCACGAACCAGCAGTGTTGCAGTGGCAAGCGTTATGACCATGGCGCGGTCCAGCTTGCCGGGTGTGTGTTTTGTTGAGGTGAAATCCATTGAGGCTGACCTGTCGCACCAAAGCCAGACTGTCTCTGCTGCTTCCCATTCGTGTTCGCGCACATACAAACGGTCAGAGCGGGCGGACTGGCGCCAGTCTACCAGATGGGCGCTGTCGCCTTGCTGGTATCGGCGAAACTGCCAGAATGTTTCGCCCGGGCCGGTGCGCTTGCGGCCATGCATGCCGGGCGCGACGGTTGCCGCGATGCGTTCTGCTTCAACAAGCAGCGGCGGCAGAGCATCGGCGAGTTCTTCTGCCTCGCGGCGCTGCGGCGTGCGGCCATAGGTCGAGCCGTCGCGTCCGGCGAGTGCAGCGGTCTCTGTATCGGCCGAAGCTCTGGCCATCTACGCGTTACTCCTGACCTGGCAGCGGGGTCGTTAAAACCATTCTAGCGAAAGGGACGGCACAGCCGGTCAATGACACCGGAGACAGTTGTCCCCTCGGCGCGTGCGGCAAAGGACAGAGCCATGCGGTGGCGCAGGATCGGGTCGGCGAGTTCAACTACATCGTCGACGCTTGGCGCGTAGCGGCCATCCATCAGCGCCTTGGCGCGGACAGCAAGCATCAACGCCTGACTGGCACGGGGGCCGGGGCCCCAGGCCACCGTCTCGCGAACTTCCGCAAGGTCGGTTTCTTCCGGCCGGGCGCTGCGTACCAATTGCAGGATCGCGTCGACAACGCTTTCGCCCACCGGCATTCGGCGAACGAGACGCTGTGCAGCCTCCACATCATCATCGCGCATGACGGCGGTGGCGGTTGCTTCCGCGTCGCCCGTCGTTTCCAGAAGCATGCGGCGCTCAGCTTCCATGTCCGGATAGTTCACGTCGATCTGCATCAAGAAGCGGTCGAGCTGGGCTTCGGGCAGCGGATAGGTGCCTTCCTGCTCGAGCGGGTTTTGGGTTGCCAGCACATGGAAAGGGCGGGGCAGCTCGTGGCGCTGGCCGGCGACCGTCACATGCCGTTCCTGCATGGCCTGCAGCAAAGCGGACTGGGTGCGCGGGCTGGCGCGGTTGATTTCGTCTGCCATCAGCAACTGACAGAACACCGGGCCCTGGATGAAGCGAAAGGCTCTGCGGCCGCTGTCACCTTCTTCCAGAACCTCAGACCCGACGATGTCGCCGGGCATGAGGTCAGGGGTAAACTGGATGCGCCGGTCGAAGAGGCCGAGCACAATGCCGGTTGTGTGCACCAGGCGTGTCTTGGCAAGGCCCGGCACACCGACCAGCAGCCCGTGGCCACCTGCAAGAATGGTTACCAGCACCCGCTCAATCACCTGATCCTGGCCGAAAACCAGACGGCCAATAGCGTCTTTCACGCGGGTGATCTGTTCGCCGGTCTGTTCAACCGCACGGATTACGTCGTCGTTTGCTTCACTCAGAGAGGTCATGAGCCTACATATATCCTCATACGCACCCATTCCCATCTTAAGGAACGGTAAGGGGGCTGCCGCAGGCGGCGACGGCGAGTTGTCGAAAACGCCTGTGTTCAGATTATGACCCTACCCCAAAAGCAGGCGCCATGAGTGACACGACTGACCAGGATGACGTTGAAAAGGCCGTGATGGGCCTGAAAGAGGCCGAAATTGCCTCCAAGTCCGGCCTCCCGCCTGTGGACAAGTGGCATCCGGAGCGCCGGCATCGCATCGATATGCGAATCGCTCGAGACGGGTCCTGGCACTATCAGGGCGGTGAAATTTCACGGGCAAAGCTGGTGAAACTCTTCGCCTCGATCCTCATTCGCGAGGACGACGGGTCGTATCATCTGGTGACGCCGGTCGAGCAGGCGCAAATCTCGGTGGACGACGTGCCGTTTGTGGCGGTGGCGATGCAGGTGGCCGGAGAAGGAGCCCAGCAGACGCTTGCCTTTACAACGTCCGTTGGCGATGTCGTGGTCGCGGGGCTGGACCATGCGATACGCTTCGACATCCATCCACAAACGCAAGAGCCGGCACCATACATACATGTGCGCGGGGAAGGTGGCCGGGCACTGGAGGCACGGATCAACCGGGCGGTCTATTATGACCTTGTGGAACTGGGCACGACCCACAAGGTAGGAAGCGAAGACTGGTTTGGCGTGTGGAGCGGCAACGTGTTCTTCAAGATGCAGCCTGCTGCTGATCTTGGCATTGAGTAGGATACAATCGGCCAATGCGCCCTTCTGAAGAATTTCGATCCCGGCTGATGGCCGGCTTGCGGCTGGACCCGCCGGCACTTGCCGAGCCGGATGATCTGCTCAATGGCGATTTCAAGCTCAATGATCGCGATGATATCGATGAAAGCAAGACCATCCGCGAGGCCGCCGTGCTGGTGCCGTTGATTGAACATGAAGACGGCATCCATGTGTTGCTGACTGAACGCTCAGGCGACCTGTCGAGCCACGCGGGGCAGGTGGCATTTCCTGGAGGGCGTATTGACCCTGAGGACGACGGCCCGGATGCTGCAGCGCTGCGCGAGGCAGAGGAAGAAGTTGGCCTTGACCGGAGCTTCGTGAATGTCGTCGGTTTCCTTGACGCCTATGAGACCGGCACGCGTTTTCGCGTGGTCCCGGTGGTTGGTTTCGTCAAGCCGGGCTTTGAGCTGACACTCAACCCCGGTGAAGTGGATGAAGCATTTGAAGTGCCGCTGGCATTCCTCATGGACCCGGAAAATCACGAGCGGCATTCGGCGGTGTGGAAGGGCAAGCGGCGGACGTTCTATGCCATGCCATATGACGGGCATAACATCTGGGGGGCGACGGCGGGTATGATCGTCAATCTCTATGAACGGGCGTTTGCGCGCTCCCTTGATCTAACGCAGGGCGCCTGAGGGCGTATCCGTGGCAGGAGACATCCCGACATGCTGCGCATCCTTCTGATCCAATTGTTACTGTTCGCAGTCCCATTTGCCGTGTGGGCCATTTATGTGGTCGCTGTGCAGCGCCGTAAACTCACATCTGGCGGCGCATTCGACGATGCGCCGATCGTATGGCTGTTGGGCGCGGGCACGGCGATGGTGGCGGTTGGGTTGGTCTATTTTGCCCTGACGACCGGGACGCCAGCGGGTGAAGGTGAGTATGTGCCGCCGCGGCTGGAGAATGGGCGTATTGTGCCTGGCCATATTGCGCCGTTTCCTGATGAGACTGCGCCTGATGAGGCTGTGATAGACGACGCGGCACCGTCGGGCGCTGAGTAAATTTGAAAAAGACTGAATTTTCGGAGTAGACGAATTATGCCCGGCGACATTCCTTCCCTCAAAAACCAGATTTGGCTGCGCGACGACGAAACGCAGAAGGTGATGTCCGCCCTTAATGACGGTGCCACGGCGCGCTTCGTTGGTGGCTGTGTCCGCAACGCGCTGATGTCCGTCCCCGTTGAAGATGTCGACATTGCGACGAGCGACGAGCCCGCCACGTCAACTGCGAAGCTTGAGGCGGCTGGTTTCAAAGTGGTTCCCATTGGGGCGGACCACGGAACGGTGATGGCGGTGGGTGCTGAGCGCTCTTACGAAGTGACGACATTGCGGGTTGATATGGAGACCGACGGACGCCACGCGGACGTTGCCTTCACGCAGGACTGGCAGGGGGATGCGGAGCGCCGCGACTTCACTTTCAATGCGCTTTACGCGGATGCCGACGGCACCGTGCATGACCCGCTCGGCGGGCATGACGACCGCAAGGCGCGCCGCGTGCGGTTTATCGGTGATGCAGAAACGCGCATCAAGGAAGACTATCTGCGTATCCTGCGCTTCTTCCGGTTTCATGCGGCCTATGGCGAGGGCGATCTCGATCCTGAAAGCCTTCAGGCCTGCGCCGCCAACCGAGATGGCCTGGCGAAGCTTTCCGCAGAGCGCATTCAGACTGAACTCTTTAAACTTCTGGGTGCAGACAATGCGGTGCCTGTCGTACGCGCGATGGCGGCGGCGGGCATTCTGGGAGATGTGGTGCCAGAAGCGTCCCGGCTCGATCGGTTTGAGCGCTTGCTCGACATCGAAGTGACGCAGCTGATATCAAGTGACCCGGATTTGCGTCTGGGTGCCATTGTCGACGGGGCTGGGGCTCCTACTCCGGCGGCGCGCCTGCGCCTGTCCAATGCGGACCGGGATCGGCTGACGGCGATGCACACGGATGACACAAAGATCGTCTGCTACCTCTCCATGCGCGAAGTGCGCCGGGCGCTCTACAATTTGGGTCTGCAGCTCTTCAAGGACCGGGTCATGCTCGGCTGGGCCGATGATGGCAAAACCACCAATGCTTTTCAGTGGCGCGCGTTGCTGGCCATGGCGGATAGCTGGGAGCGGCCGGAACTACCACTGACCGGGTCCATGATCATGTCGGCCGGTGGTCCAGAAGGCCCGGAGATCGGCCGCGTCCGCGACGAAGTGGAGGAGTGGTGGATCGACTCGGATTTCACCGAAGACGAGTTCTCGATCATCGAGCGTCTCAAGGCGGTTGAGCAGGCGACGGTTTACTAGTCTTCTAAAGCCTGAACGGATCATTAGATCAGGCAGTCACATGAAGTCCTTTGGACTTATTCTTTATGGCTCGCTCGCATCGAGCCTGTCACTGGCGTTTCCGTTGCTCGTAACAGCTGGTCTTGTACCGGGCGGGACCTGGGTCTGGGCGGATGCTCTGATGGCCGTGGGTGTTTTTGCCGCAATGCAGGCCGTCGGTATCGCCGTCCTGCTGGTGATCAATCCGCAGGCCATTGAAGTGCGCAATCAGGGGATCGTGTCCGGTGCACAAAAAAGGCAACCGCTGGCGGATGCAATTGTCTCGACCGTTCTGTTTTTTGTGCTGACTGGACTTCTGATCTTCCTTCCGATGGATGTGTTCTGGCTTCGCCTGCTTGGGCAGGTCGGGGACACCGTTTCGATTGTCGGGGGAGGTGCTGCCGCTGTCAGCCTAGTAGGCATGTATGTGGTGTTGGCACAGAACGAATTCGCCGCACCCAATGTGCAGGACCAGTCGGAGCAGGGCCAACGCCTTATAGACAAGGGTCTGTACGGCGTTGTGCGGCACCCATTCTATACCTGCCTCATGGGGTTCTTTTGTGGTCTCACCCTGTGGCTTGGCAGTTACGCGGGGCTGCTTGGCTGCGGCCTGCTGCTTACGGTCCTTGCGGCGCGCATGATGGTTGAAGAACAGTATTTAAGCCGGAACCTTGCGGGATATGACGCCTATCTGACGCGGGTTCGGTGGCGGATTGTGCCCTATCTTTTGTGAGTCCCGCTCCAAGCCGACCAGCCAAATCGCCTGCCCAATCTGTAGGCGGAGCACAGACTTGCATGATTTGCAGTCAAAACCCCTTTTATGCTGCGCTGCACTTTTGGGCACTTGGCGAGTGCTTGGGCATTTTTAAGAAAAGGCTGAAAAGCAGGCAATAAAAACCATCAATTACCTGCATTTTGTGGTTGCCAACTTGGTTAAACTTGCCAATGTAGGTCTTGCGGAATTCAAGAGTTGAACTCACGAGCCGCCGCATCGGGCATGCGTCAAAAGCTCAAGCCGGTTGAGTGGGCCATTCAGGTCCGATCAGCCGATTTGTAGCAACCGTGGCGTGACGTCTGGCGTATCTCTTCGTCCCTTGTAAGGGGCCGGTCCATAGAAAGACCGCTCGATAAGAGAGAGAACCCTATCAAAAGCTGACCGCCATAAAGTTTCGCAATCCATGCGGGGCGGACGCTGCGTGCGCCGCTTCCCTCATGCGACTTCGGAGTGAGAAATATGTCTGAAAAAGAAATCTATCGCGGCACAGAAGTGAAGAAGGGCAACCCGGACGTGGAAGCCCACCACGAATACAAGGAAGGCGAAAAGGTCAACTATCGCGGTGCGTCCTACACAGCGCATCATGAAGATGCCAAGCACGGCCATGACCTCAAGTATCGCGGTGCTGACTACAAGGATTGAGTCAGGTCTGTGAGCGCCTTTTAGGCGATGCGGATTGGCTGACAGGAGCCATGTTCTACCCCAGTGGAGCCCCCCTCCACCAATGAACATACCCCAGCTGTTGTCGGTCGATGCAAAAAGGGGACGGTCAGACCTGACCGTCCCCTTTGTTTTGTGCGTCGTTATGTGCATCCAGGCATCGGTGCGATGCTACGGCCACTTCACCTCTGGTGGCATGGACGACAGGATTGAGTCGACGTTGCCGCCGGTCTTGAGGCCGAACGTCGTACCACGGTCGTACAGCAGGTTGAACTCAACATAGCGTCCCCGACGGATGAGCTGCTCGTCCCGCTCTTCTTCAGTCCACGGATCATTCATACGCTTGCGCACAAGTACCGGGTAAATATCACGGAAGGCCCGGCCCACATCCTGCGTGAACGCGAAATCCCTGTTCCAGTCGCCGGTATTGTGGCGGTCATAGAAGATGCCGCCAATACCGCGCGGTTCGTCGCGGTGGGCCAGGTAGAAATACTCGTCGCACCACTTCTTGAAGCGTTCATGATAGTCCGCGCCGTGTGGGTCGCATGATGCTTTCATTGCCGCGTGGAACTCCACCGAGTCTTCAAATTCCTGCGTACGGTAGCGGTCGAGCACCGGCGTCAGATCAGCGCCGCCGCCGAACCAGCCTTTTGTTGTGACCACGTGGCGGGTATTCATGTGCACAGCGGGCACATGCGGGTTCTGCATATGCGCGATCAGCGAGATGCCGCCTGCCCAGAAACGCGGGTCTTCTTCCGCGCCGGGGATCTGCTGGCGGAACTCTTCGGAGAATTCGCCGTAGACCGTTGAGATGTGGACTCCGACTTTCTCAAAGACGCGGCCCTTCATAATGGACATCTCGCCGCCGCCTTTGTCCTCCCCATTTTTGCCGCGCTGCCACGGCGTCCGTTCAAAACGACCTGCGGGACGGTCCGCAAAAGTTCCGGTCAGCTCATCCTCGAGTTTCTCATAGCTCGCGCAGATCTCATCGCGCAGCTGGCGGAACCATGCGGCGGCAGTGGCCTTGTGGTCCTCGCTGACATAGTCAGTGGCTTCTTGGGGGGAGAGGGCGGCATCACTCACGGGGATACTCCAGTGGTAGCAGTCGATTGCGTTTCTGTTGCGGCTGTCACATTCAGGCCGGAAAACCCGTCGGTCTGGCGCAACGCCTCACCAAGTACCATGGCTGCGGCCATGGCCACATTGAGCGAGCGCAAGGAGGGGATCGGTGCCATGGGTATTTTGACGCGGATGTCGGCGGCGTCGTGGACATGGTCTGGCACACCGGCGCTTTCGCGGCCCACCAGAAGTATATCACCGGGGTGATAGGCAATTTCATGATGGGCTGTATCGGCTTTTGTGGTCAGCAGGATGGTGCGCCCCGTCTGACGAGCCTGTGACGATAAAAAATCCGCGTAGGACGGGTGGACGGTCAGCTGCAGGTGATTGAGGTAGTCCATGCCTGCCCGCCTGAAGCGGCGGTCAGACAGGGTGAACCCGCATGGCTCTATAATGTCCACACCTACCCCAAGGCATGCGGCCGTGCGCATGATGGTGCCTGCGTTCTGGGGAATATCGGGCTCATACAGCGCCAGGCGCATTGTCGTGACTCGCTTGTTGCGTGAGGTCTGCGGACCTTGAGACATGGTGTGGCGACATGTCTCCATTGGGGCTTTTGCAAGACATATCAGTGACTTGGCCGCGAAAACTTGCG
>JBHJJF010000040.1:0-4294 GCA_050042885.1 Candidatus Phaeomarinibacter sp. | reverse complement strand
TCTGCTCCAAGGCGTGATGCAGGGCATCAGGTTTGATGTACGTCAGCGGACCGACAGTCAGCTCATCTTCAAGACAGATATTTCCGGGTGCAATCGTTCCCTGCCCGGGCAGGCTTTGCAGGTGTCTGAAATCAACGGCAGCGTGACACTGTTACCAGACGGGGCGGGGCAGTTGGGTCGACTTGAAATCGACGGTATGCAGGTGAGGGACACATCGGCGGCTCAACGATTTGCGCCCGTGGTTGTTGCGGCAGACCTGTCCCTTGATGGTCTGGGCGAAGATGGCGTTCTGGCGGGGCGGCTCGACGGGCCGGTGCAGGTTAAGACCCCGTCGGGGTTGTTGCTGGCACAAGGGACGCTGCGTCATGGCCTGAGCTCTGGTGATGGACGTCTTGATTTTTCCACCGATAGGTTGGCATTTGCCGAGGGGCTCCTGCAGCCGCAGGAGCTTACCCCGGTGCTGCTTGGCGTAGTTGCAGCTGTCTCGGGAGAGGCGCGCGCAACCGGACATTTTGAGTGGAACAGGACTGGTCTGACGGCTTCTTCCGCCAAGGCCTCACTATCCGACATCGGCATGCAGGCGTCCGCTGCGCGTTTTGCTGGTATCTCCGGTGACATCGCGTTTTCCAGTCTTGTGCCGGTGCGCACACGCGGGACGCAGGCGGTGTCAATCGGCGTTATTGATGCGGGCGTGCCATTGGAAGGTGGCATTGCGCTTGTCCGCGTTGAAGGGGGGGGCGACGTCATCATCGAGAATGCTCAGTGGCCCTTCGCTGGTGGCCAACTGGTGCTCACGTCTGGTGCTCTCAATACGCGCGCTGAAGTTCAGCAGGCAGAACTTGCAGCTCTCAGCATCAATCTCAAAGAGCTTTTGAACCTGGTTGAGATGGATGGGTTGACCGGTGATGGAATGCTTGGTGGCGCTGTGCCCATCGAAATCCGTGACGGATCCGTTTATGTGATGTCTGCAAAGCTGGCGGCGGAACCTGGCGGTGTTATCCGTTATTCAAATGCAAGCACTGACGCGGCCGGCCAGACTGCGGAAGGCGCCAATATTGCCTTTCAGGCGCTGGAGAATTTTCACTTTGATGTTCTTAGTGTCGAAATCGACGGGCCGGTGGATGGCGACTTGACCCTCAAGATCGTTCTGCAGGGGGCAAATCCCGACCTGCTTGAGGGTTACCCGGTGCATCTGAACGTGACCACGGAAGGTGCATTTCTGGACCTGTTGCGGCGCGGGACGGTTGGTCTGCGGGCTCTTGATGTGGTCACCGGCAAAGAAGATCTGGATGGCCTTGATGTTGAGCGTGTGGGGCCCGCGCCGTAAGCTGAGACACACGGCGCGGGCTGTTCATGTAAGGTTCAGCGGCGCATGCACTTAATGACACCAACGAAGGTTTACAGGTGGGTTTGATGAACAAAGCTCGAAACAAGGCGGATGCCAGGTCTACGGCTAATTCCCGGCCCGCTATGGCATACGCGGTGCCGCTCTGCGCGGTGCTTCTTGGTCTGTCTGTCTCGGCATGTACACCGACCGTAAAGGTGCAGGCACCGGACAAGCCGATTGAGATAAACCTCAATGTAAAGATCGAGCAGGAAATCCGGATCAAGGTTGATCGGGAACTTGATGACCTGTTTGCCAACAACCCTGATCTTTTCTAGGGGCCTGACATGCGAGAGACAACAATGATGACCTCTGTTTCCCAGACCACTCAGGCAGCCGTGACGCGCCCGACCGTGATGCCAGGCGTTTTCGGGTTTGTGGTTTTACTTGCGCTGACGCTCATGGCGTTCTCACCGGCTTATGCCTTGTCGCTGGACGAAGCAAAGGCCCAGGGCACGATCGGCGAAATGTCGACGGGCTATGTGGGCTATCCCTCCGGGCCGTCTGCTGCAGTGAAGCAACTGGGCGACGGGGTGAACCTTGCCCGCAAGGCAAGATATGGCGAGATAGCAGCTTCTCAGGGTGCGTCCCTTTCGGCTGTAGAGCAGCTTGCCGGACAAAAACTGGTGCAACAGGCGCCTGCCGGCCAGTTTGTTAATGGCGGCTCTGGCTGGCGTCGCAAATAGACAAATGTTTCGAGGTCCAGAACTGTCCCGATTTGAGACGCTGTGATCCTTATTGCGAAACCATCCGGGCGCTGAACAATTTGGTCAGGGTGCGGCGTTGTGTCTGCACCCTTACAATTTGAGCCTACGAACGGATTTCCTGGACATCTGGCCTGCCGGCACGAGCGTTGCATTTCTGCTTGCCAACGGCGCTTCGGGACACATGGAGCGCCATGTGGCATGACGGACTGGTTTTATCGCTCCTCTGGCGATCTCACCGCTCACGCCATGCAGATCTGTCCGCTTGCCTGAGCTCAGCCTTTTCGGTTGTGCGCAACGCGGTCAGGCCGGCGCGGCCCCCATACTGTCGGGGGGCTATTTGGGAGGCCGCCGCCGGCCACTTTCCTTAAGGCCTTCTCCACTTTGCTGCCCAAAATCGCAGCATGACCCTACGATCTGGCGCCTTTGGCGTACTTGCCCCGTGTGCTGTCCGCAAGGTAGTTTCGGCTTATTGATTTCCTAAATCCGAATATTGGTGGGCATATGCCGGAATTTTCCAGCGAAACCGGTCTTAGAGGCCAATTGGATGAGGTCGGATATTCGCCGGCCATTCCACGTGATAGTTCGAGCCCCTGTGTCAGTTGCGATGTGCGGACGCGCGCGGTTTGTGCGGTGCTTTCAGACGAAGAGCTGGGCGGTCTGGCAAAGCTGACACAAGCCAACACTTACACAGCCGGAGAAACACTGTTCTTTGAGGGTGATACGGCGGGCGCTTGTTTTATTGTGCAGGCGGGTGCGTTGAAGCTCTACAAGCTGCTGCCCGACGGACGACGGCAGATTACCGGCTTCCTGTTCAAGGGTGACTTTCTGGGTCTGGCTGTAGACGACGAGTATGGCTACACCGCTGAAGTGCTTGAGGACGTGAGGGCCTGTTCCCTGCCAACGGAGAAGATGCAGGAGCTTATTGATACCTATCCCAAGCTGTCCAACCGGCTGCTTAATTTGGCGTCAATGGAGCTGGCGGTTGCCCAGGAGCAGATGCTGCTTCTGGGGCGCAAGACAGCGCAGGAACGCATCGCGTCCTTCCTGTTGTGGCTTGCTTTGCGGGCCGAAGATCGCGGAGAGCCGTCTAATCCTGTCCGTGTGCCGATGAGCCGTGGTGATATGGGGGATTACCTTGGGCTTACGGTGGAGACCGTCAGCAGGTCGATCACCAAACTCAAGACGAGCGGCGTCATCACGCTCAAGGAAGGCAATCATATTGAGATTGCCGATGCGGAGATGATGGAAGCGCTTGCAGCTGGAGACAGTGTGTAAGCACTAATAGGCAGTTGGGTCGCCCTTGGCTATGAAGAAGGGGTTGGCCAGGCCGTCGGCACTTTTACCGTAAAGGAATGGCGTGCCGTCAAGGCGGGTGATTGTACCGCCTGCAGCAGTGAGTACGGCGTGACCTGCTGCTGTGTCCCATTCCATGGTGCGGCCGTGACGGGGATAGATGTCCGCATCTCCTCGCGCCACCACACAGAACTTGAGTGATGAGCCGGCCGTCACGATGTCTCGCACATTGTAGTGGTTCAGGAATTCCTCCGTCTTCTGGTCGCGGTGGCTACGGCTTGCAATGGCAATGAGACCGTCATCCGGCATCCGGCGCGTCTTGATGGAACGCGGGCTTCCAGCTTCCTTGGGCTTGTGTGCATCTACTTTGATTTCTTGTGAACCCAGACCATTGGCTCCGGCATAGAGCAAGGCCTTGGCCGGTGCATAGACCACGCCTGCGGTCGCGATACCACTCTCGATGAGAGCGATGTTCACAGTGAACTCGCCATTGCGCTTGATGTACTCGCGGGTGCCATCAAGCGGAGCAACCAGGAAAAACTGGTTGCCGAAATCCGGTACGTGGCCTGCTGCGGCTGCCTCCTCTGACACAACCGGAATATCAGGAAACGCCTTGGCGAGGCGGGCGAGGATAATGTCCTCTGCGGCCTGGTCCGCTTCCGTGACCGGTGACTTGTCATCTTTCTCGGTAACGGCAATAGGGCGTTCGTACAGGGTCATGATACGCGCGCCGGCATCGATGGAAATGTCTGTGAGTTCAGACAGAAGAGACGCGTCAGACAATTTTCGATCTCGATATGCTGAGTGCCCAAAGCTCAACGGGAGAGATGGTCGAGCCGGCAGAGATGTGGAAGGGCACTCTTCTTTGCACGATCGGCCTGCGAAGTGTATCAAAAATTGGAGTTGGTGA
>JBHJJF010000039.1:0-3344 GCA_050042885.1 Candidatus Phaeomarinibacter sp. | reverse complement strand
AGCAGGCTTCGTGCCCGTTGAGCCGCCGACCATGCAGCCCGCCGACATCTTCCTCAACCGGTCCGGCGAGGACATCCGTCAGCGGACCTATGTGTTTGAAGATCCTGGCGGGGAGGAGTGGTGCCTGCGGCCTGACCTGACAATTCCCACCTGCCGCATGTATCTCGAGCGCGACCCGCAGGGTCAGAGCGAAGCAAAGCTTTGCTACAACGGCCCGGCCTATCGCTACCAGCCGCCCAGCGCGGGGAAGCCTGTTGAGTTTCTGCAGGCAGGCGTGGAGCACATTGGCGGCGCCAGCACACCGGAAGCAGATGCCGAGATCGTCGCCGTCGCCATCGATGCCGTGCAGAGCGCCGGGCTTACATCCTTCGGCACCACGCTGGGTGACCTGGGTCTCTTCGGAGCACTGGTCGACAAGCTGGCCCTGCCGCAAAGCTGGCGGGGGCGTCTCAAACGCCACATTTGGCGTCCGGCCTATTTTGACGAAATGCTGACCCGGCTGACCGATGCGGACGCAACGCCCGTGACGCCCAACACCAATCAGGCCTTGCTTGCAGCGCTCGACGTGATGGAGCCCGAGCGCGCCCGCGATGTGGTGCAGGACGTGCTGGCCCTGGCGGGGATTTCAGCTGTCGGCGGACGCACCGTAACCGAGATTTCCGAGCGCTTTTTGGAACAGGCGGCGGGCGCAGCCACTGCCGAGCTGTCTCAGGAAACTGCTGACGCCATTCGTGCCTTTCTGGCGGTATCATCTCCCTGCACCACGGCGGTGGACGAAATCGCCCACGTGGCCAAGGCTGCTGGCGTGTCGCTGGATGATGAACTGGATGCGATTGCCCGGCGGATCGACCTGATCTGCGGCAGGGGCGTCAACCGCAACGACATCACCTATGAAGCGGATTTCGGCCGCAAGGAAGAATATTACACGGGCTTCGTGTTTGAGCTGCGCGTTGAAGCGTTGGGCGCGTCCCGCCAGGTGGCGGGCGGTGGCCGCTATGACGGCCTGCGCAAGAGCCTTGGGAGCCCACGCAACGTGCCCGCCGTCGGGTGCGCGGTGCGTACCGAGCGGCTGCTGGCCGCCGTGGGCCTGGAGGCTGGCTCATGAGCACGCCCGATACAGCTAGCGTAGCAACTGAAGACCGTTTGATCATCGCAGTGCCGTCCAAGGGACGTCTGCAGGAAAACGCCATGGCGTTCTTTGGTGAGGCCGGGTGCCCGATCAAGAAGTCCGGCTCATCGCGTGAATATGTCGGCCGACTGGGCGGTGTGCCCAACGCCGATGTGGCGTTCCTCTCCGCCAGCGAGATTGCCGGCGCACTGGGGTCCGGCCAGGTGCATCTGGGCATTACCGGCGAAGATCTGCTGGAAGAAAAACTCCCCGACCCCAAGGCCGCCGTTCACATCATCAAGCCGCTGGGCTTTGGTCATGCGGATGTGGTCGTAGCCGTGCCGCAGTCCTGGATTGACGTGCGCACTATGGCGGACTTTGACGACGTCGCCATCGCCTATCACGCGCGCCATGGCGAGCGGGTACGCATCGCCACCAAATATCTGCGCCTGACCCGCAACTTCTTCGCGGCCCACGGGCTGGCGGATTACCGCATCGTTGAAAGCGCGGGCGCGACCGAAGGCGCACCGGCAGGCGGCACCGCGGAAGCCATTGTGGACATCACATCGACCGGCGCGACGCTCGCCGCCAACAATCTTAAAATTCTCGATGACGGCGTGATGCTCAAAAGCGAGGCCAACCTCATTGCATCGCGCTCAGCCTCGTGGGGGCCCAACGCCCGCGCGGCGGCGGCTCAAATTCTTGAGATGATCGAAGCCGTCTCCCGCGCCAGGGGTGTCGTCGAAGTCCGCTTCCTGCATGATGTCTCCGACACGCGGCTGTTGCGAGAGCTGGAAGACAAGTTCGGCGCCCGGGTGCCGTTCCCCTATGATGAGGACGGCGCCCGCGTCGCCCTCATCATGCATGTGCCCGACGGAAAGGTGCATGACGTGGTCACGCATCTCTACGCCTCCGGCAAGGATGCTGTGACTGTCACAGAACCACGCTACATTTTTGAGCGTGGCAATCCGTTGATGGCAGCGCTGGAGACGAAGCTGGGCTAGGCTTGCCGCATCGGACTTATCTCGTGATGTGCCAGCAAGGAGCCGTAACATGCGTCCCGCCCTCGATCTGCCGCCACTTCCCCTTGAAGAATGGGAAGACACCAAGGAAACGCTGCACCTGTTTTTGCAGATCGTCGGCAAGATCAGGCTCAAGACCCATCCCAAGCTGAACCACTGGTGGCATGTGACGCTGTACCCGTCGTCGCGTGGCGTCTCCACGCGACGTATCCCCTATGGCGGTGTGGATTTCGAGATCGCTTTTGACTTCATCGACCACACCCTGACCGTCACAAGGTGCGACGGCGGTGAACGCAGCTTTGCTCTGGGTGGTCTCAGTGTTGCGGATTTCTATGCTAAGGTCTTCGATGCGCTCAAGGAACTTGGGATTGAGGTCGAGATTCACGCGGTCCCCTATGACCGCCCCTACAAGACACCTTTTGCTCAGGATACGGATCACAAGACCTATGACGGCGACAAGGTGCATGCCTATTGGCGGGCCCTGTCGCAGATCGCCACGGTCTTTGAGGAGTTTCGCGGGCGCTTCCTGGGTAAGTCGACGCCGGTGCACCTGTTCTGGCACTCCTTCGACCTGGCGCTTACGCGCTTCTCCGGCAAAAAGGCCCCGCCCATGGACGGTGGCACAAATGCGGACAAGGAAGCCTACAGCCACGAAGTCATTTCCTTTGGCTGGTGGGCCGGTGACGACCAGGTACGCGAGGCAGCGTTCTACTCCTACACGGCACCTGAACCCGGCGGCATCGAGACCCATCCGCTCGAACCTGCAGACGCAGTGTGGAACGACGCCGGCGGCTCCCACATGGCGTTCCTGACATACGAAGCCGTGCGCCAAAGCGCTGACCCGCGCCAAACCCTTCTGGCGTTCCTCGAAAGCGCCTATCAGGCCGGGGCCACAAAGGCCGGGTGGCCGGTGGACGACTTCACACATCAGGTCTAGCCCGCGGTCTCTGCGCCTAGCCCAAGAGGCAGTCGAGCTGCTGGAGATAGACCCGCTGAATGCGCAGCCGCACCGCGAGACGTGCGCAGGCGGCGGTGCCCTGCCAGCTGTCATGCGCGGCGATGTGGTTGAGACTGTTCACCGCTCGATCAATGTCAAGAAGGGCGCGGCTCCAGCTGCGTTCCTCCGCAAGGGCCGTCACAATCTCCGTGTGCGCCTCCATGGCGCGCGTCGCAAAATCCGGAATGTCGGATGCCGCATCCCGATTCTGCGCTCG
>JBHJJF010000038.1:0-9036 GCA_050042885.1 Candidatus Phaeomarinibacter sp. | reverse complement strand
CTGTGCTTGTGAACGCCGAACCTGTGGATGCACTGGCCATCATCGTCCACAAGGAACGCGCTGAAGCACGCGGGCGCGGCATGTGCGAGAAGCTCAAGGACCTGCTCCCGCGCCACCTGTTCAAGATACCGGTTCAGGCGGCCATCGGTGGGCGCGTCATTGCGCGCGAGACAATTGCCGCCATGCGCAAGGACGTGACGGCCAAGTGTTATGGCGGCGACGCCACGCGTAAGCGCAAGCTCCTTGACAAGCAGAAAGAGGGCAAGAAGCGCATGCGTCAGTTCGGCAAGGTGGATATTCCACAGGAAGCGTTCATCTCAGCGCTCAAGATGGACGACAACTAGTCGCCGCCGTCCCCACCCCCAACAGAAATCTCCCAACGGAAGAACGAAAAGTTTTCTGGTGGCATCATTGCAAACAACAAGAAAACTGCTGATAGCACGAGTATTGCGGGAAGGTCGGCAACCCAGGCGAAGAAAGCCGTCACTGGGCCTGTCGCGGGGACATCTTCAACGGGTGCGAACTCCTCAGAGCTGACACTCTCTGTTGGGCCAAACAAGTTGCTAAACGACCGAATCTCCCCGTTGCTGGCGTCGAGGTAGATCAGAAAAGCCAGACCGCCAAGGAACATCGCGAGAAAGCCGATTTTCGCCATCTGTGTTCCCTCCTCGGATCATTCTAGCTACGCCGGGCACGCAGCCAAGCCCCCAGAAAACACAAAAGTGCCAGCAGGCCGAAAAAGACTGTGGCCGGCTGCCCGAGGACCCAGATGGCATAGGGGTCCCATATTTCTGGTGAAAGATAGCGCTGGATGACGGCCTGGCTCAGATTGAGCGAGCCGGAATGGACGGCAAACCAGACTTCGCCCAGTGACGCCATGCCCGTTCGGGAAACGACATCAGCTATGGCGGCACCTATGGCCGCACCAAGAAACAGGACCGTCAGAACACGCAATATCATGGTGCTGACGATCCTGCTTTGAGATTAAGACGGTGTTATGACCGGCTAACCATTTCGGGGGCGGAAGATTAGGGCAATGACGATGCCCAGAACGCCCAACACGGCCCAGGCCGGGTAGCTGAGGACAGAAACGACGCCCGGGTCCCAAGCAGCCGGCGGCAAGGTCACTTCTGCCCACGCCTTGAAGCCATCCAGCGATGTCATGCCCAGACGGGCATCTAGCAGCGCCCAGACCTCGGCAAACGAATTGATCCCCACTTCACCGGATTCCAGCGAGCGCAGTACATCAGCGCCGAATACCATCAACGCGCCGGCGATCAACACCAGACCGAGCAAACGAAAAATAACCATCCTTAGAGGCCCCCCAATTTGGCCGAACATGGATATTCAACATGCAAGTCGCGCGTTTTTACAGGCGTCCCCACGCCCAAGCGCAACGGCACGCCCGCAGCCCTAACCTGCGGCATATCCGTTGGACATAGTGAAACCGCACTCGACCAACTTACGCAAGTGTAAATAGCGTACTTGTTTTGCGGGTATTGGGGCGAAATACCGCCCAGAAGTCCCTTGATGCACGAGGTGCGATGGGCTATCCCCCCTGCTCCCGCGTCGTTCCGGCGCTGCGGGAGTGCGGAGAGGTGGCCGAGTGGTCGAAGGCGCACGCTTGGAAAGCGTGTAGGCGGGCAACCGTCTCCAGGGTTCGAATCCCTGTCTCTCCGCCATTTGCCTTGGTTAACGCCGCCGCCGCATCGGATGTTGCCAAACGGCAATCACGAGCCGGCACATGCCCTCAGTCCGCCGCCCGATGGGCCGCTAGGTGCCGAGCGAAGTGCCGAACCAAGGGCCATTCCCGGGCCGCCGCTCAATGCGACATTCATGTTACACACCGCGTTAATCAGGGTTAACGCCAGGTGGCAGGTGCCCAGATATGAGGCAGGAGATGGCAGCGAGTTAAAACTGCTCTGGAAGACCACCGTGAAGGTTCACGGTCATGCCGCGACCGCGAGCCGCCCGGTCATATAGAAAACACATGCGGCTCAACGCCCGTCTGTCAGGCTGGTTTGCGGATCATCTAAGTGTGTGGATGACGAATGCTCTTTCGGTCGCCCTACGGCACGCGCGCGACGACGAGAGATCGGCGCGGGCGGGCATAAAACGTGTCTTCCATGATACGGGAGCCGGTCAGATACTCGCCCATGGTCGATGTGTAAGTATATGTGACCTCGGCGATGATCACGCTACCGTTCGTGAAAACCAGATTGTTGGGGACCACAATCGTTGATCCAGTGGCGTGCGGTGCTGTGTTGTAGCCATCGCTCCAATCCACACGGATTGACCCGGTTCCCTGATCGGACGCACTGGTGAGCACAATTTGCACACCGGTAGCGTCATAGGGGGCGAGGATTGCCCGCGACGCTCCAAAAATGTCATTCACGTCTGCGTTCGATAGTGCCAATGCCTGTGCGGCGAGGTCCGCTGCGGTGCTTGCGACGGCTGTTGCTTTTCGATGTGCAATGAGCCCGGCTGCAATCTCCACGGCACCCAGATACATGACCACCATAACCGGCAACAGCAGAGCAATCTCCACAGCCGACATGCCGCGATCGTCTTTTTTGAAACTGCGTGCGACTTTCAGGATGCTCATGGCCTAGCTCCCACCCGGTGCCGCACCACTGAACGGCTCATTGCGAAACGCAGCGCTGGAAATAAGCAGCCGGTGGCCATCAGCCATGTTGGACAACGCATTGCCAATCACCGGCGTCACGATATCCCAAGTGTAGAACACGCGGACAAGAACAATGTCCCCCGGACCGCCTGGCTGGAACATCAAGTCGGTTCGCAAGTCGCCGTCATCTGTGAGTGGGTCCGTGAAGTCTACGTCCGTAAAACTGTTGAAACGCCTGACGTCGATTTGCATGCGATCATCGCAGCCCATGAACATGGCATCACAGATCTGGTCGCGAATATGTTCGCGTGTCAGCCCTTGAATCTGAACCTGGCCCGTCCGGACAAGACGGCTTGCTTCAGCAGCTCCAGTCTCAAGGCTGACCGATGCAAAGAATACTGCCGTCGCTTCAAGCGTTGCGAATAGAAGTGAAAAGAACGGCAGTGACAATAGTGCAAACTCAACCGCCGCGGCGCCGCGGTTCGCTTTGCTAAAGCGACGCAGAAAAAGGCGGGCCGGGCTAATAGTGCGCGTCCGTTTCATACGCTGGTTCTACCCGCATAGCAGTTACCAAAAAGGGAAACAGGCGTCTGCAATTTCGGGCCCTGGATTAAGCCCTTGCTAACCAGCTTTATTAAGCCCCGCTTCATCACCTGATCCTTATCTTGAACCGCATAACGAGGTCAGGGGCGGACCATGTCCTGGGTGTCGATGTCGGCATCCGTTGCGGACGGCTAATCAGCTATCGCTGATTCCAAGGAGCATCGGTGAAAGACAGATGCATCAGATAGTTAAAAGAACAGTGCGCACTCTTGCTGCGGCGTTGTCAAAACACATGCTGAGCGTCACCACGCAGCATGCGTCCACTTTCCTCACGTCCTTTGGCCGCGACCAGCGCGGCAACTTGGCGATGATCTTTGCTCTGTCGTTGTTGCCGCTGACGGCTGCCGCCGGGGCTGCGGTTGACCTTAACCGCGCCTTCATTGTTCAGCAGCGGCTCGAGCGTCCGCTTGACGCGGCTGGCCTTGCCGTTGGCTCAACACCAGCCGCTTCTGAGGCGGAGATGCTCGCAACTGCTCAGAGCTTCTTTGACGCAAACTATAACGACAAGGAAACCGGTGTGCCGGGCAGCCTGTTGTTGACGCCGGGTGATGGCAGCGTAACGCTTGCCGCGACGGCGGAACTTCCGACCACCATCATGAGTGTGGTCGGTTTCGACAAGCTGACTGTGGGCAGCGAGATCAAAGTTGTCCGTGAAACAAAGTCTCTCGAAATCGCAATGGTGCTCGACAACACGGGCTCTATGGCATGGAACGGAAAGATTGGCGCCCTGCGGACAGCGTCGGAAGACCTGGTGAGCATCCTCTTCGGTGATCAGGACACACCCGACCTGTTGCGAATGTCACTTGTGCCGTTTGTCACCGCAGTGAACATCAAGGCCGGTGAAGGCTTTGACATGAACTGGATGGACGTCAATGGCAACTCCACGTACCACGGCGAAAACTTCCGATCGAAATTTGGTCCGACAAACCATTTCGAACTTTTTGATGGGATCAAAAATACAACCTGGAAGGGTTGTGTCGAAATGCGGCCAGAACCTTATGACACTCTCGACACTGCCCCTACGAATGCCAATCCGGATACGTTGTTCGTCCCGTACTTCTGGCCTGATGAGCCGGACACTGAAGACGACGCGCATAATGACTATGCCGACGACCGGATCAGCGGTGGCAAGAAGAAGCGCCAGAGAAATGGCAGCAAATACATCAACTACAACGTTTCTGTGGATGAAACGCCTTCGAGCACGAAAGGCCCCAACAAGAGTTGCGCGCGCCCGCTTGTCCCCTTGACCAATTCCAAGGCGACTTTGGTCAGCGAAGTGCGTGCTATGGAACCATGGTACAATTCCGGCACCAACATCGCAGAAGGTCTCGCATGGGGCTGGCGGGTGCTTTCTCCGGGCGCTCCCTTTACCGAGGGCAAGAGCTTCTCTGACCCGGACGTGCAAAAGGCCATTATCCTGCTTACCGACGGCAACAATGAAATTGTCAGCCAGGACACCTTCAACAAGTCTGACTACACGAGCTTTGGATACATCGCCAACAAACGTCTGGGTACGGACAGCATCAGCACGGCTCGTGGAAAAGTCGATCAGAAGGTTGCTGAAATGTGTGAGCGCATCAAGGGTGAGGGCGTGCGTATCTACACCATTACGTTTCAGCTCAACTCGCCAACGCTTGCTGAGGTGTTCCGGGCTTGCGCAACGGAACCTGAGCTCTATTTCAATAGCCCGAGTAATGCGGAATTGCGGGAGACGTTCCAAGCTATTGCATATGACCTCAGCAATCTGAGGCTGGCGAAGTAGAACTGCGGGTGACAGCTTACGACGATGCAATTGCAAAAGGCCCCGGAAACGTTCCGGGGCCTTTTTGTTATTGATTGCCGTTTTGGCTGAAAGGTGCGGGAAACTTATTCCTCACCAACACCCTCGGCGGTGGCCTCAGCGCCGTGGGTGGCGAGGCCCATCTTGTTTCCGGTCTGTTTGGTCACTTGCTCGGAGAACACCTCTGAGTCACCGATGCGCAGGATCGACTGGCAGGTCGGTGCGCAGTTGTAGCTTGACCGGGCGTTGCCGCGATGACCCGTCACCAGACGCGGTGCGGCGTCAACGACATTGACGATCAATGACGCTGTCTCGTTGCCGTTGTGGTCATAGACGAGAATATTTGTCGCACCATAGGAACGCCCGACCAGTAGAAGCATGTCGGATCCCTGGATGATTGCATCCGCGATTGACGGGTTGCCGACCGCAACAATGGCCGCCGCGCCTTCGATCCGCAGCATTTTTGCCTGATCAATTCCCACAGAAAAGTCATGAGACACCATTTCGTACATGCCGCCGGCGAGTGCGGTTTGGACAGGTGCCGCTACAGTCAGAGCGGGGATGGTCGCGGCAAGACATGCCGCGCGGCCAAGGCGGCCGGTGCCGAGCAGAGCCTTTGTAACCGGCGAAATAAGTCGGCGCATGGTGGCGCTCCTTGAAATAGTCGCAATGACCTATTTGGTTTCTGAGTGTCAGCCTCGCCTGAAATGGTGAAGAAAGCCCAAAAGCCTGCGTCAACCTTTCACTAAGACTTGGTGGGGATTTCATCGGTTGTTACACCAAAGTTTCCTAAGGCTTGGGCGAGCCATTTAGGGCCGTCTTAGCGCCACGCGCTTAGAACGACATACTCATCGCGCGCATAGAGCGAGCGCGGATTTCTGCATTTGAAACAAAACGCGGTTCCCGAACATGACCTTTGCCCACCATGTCTTGCCAACTGACCAGCGGACACCGCCAGTGGATGAGGCGAGCCTGGCCGACCGTCTGAGGGGGATTGCATGCTTCAACGGCGTGGCCAACACCACGCTGGATACGCTGAGCAAAGCATGTCGTGCGCTCAGCTACGCGGCGGGAGACATCATCGGCGGTCCAGCCGCCGGCGAAGCCATGATTGCTTTTGTTGTTTCAGGTACTGCACGAATTTCGATGCCGCCCGACAGGCATGGAGACGTAACGTTCTCTGACGTCGGTATGGGGGGCCTATTCGGACATCTTGAGGCATTGGCACAAGAACAGCCCAGACTGTCGGCGGTCGCGTTGGGGGATTGCGACATCATCATCCTGCCGGCGGATGATTTCCGCGTATTGATTGAAGCAAACCCATCTATCGCGCTGCACATCCTGAAGACACAAGCACTGGATGCGATGAGCGAGTCCCCACGAGTGCCACCGCAGCCCGGGTCCGGCAGTTACAAACTCTATGCCGAACTGCTCCGGATGGCTGAATTAAGTCAGGATGACACGGGAACACTGCTGATCTCCAAGCTGCCGCGCCATCGTCAATTGGCAGACTGGACCGGACTTAGCGAAGCAGATGTTGCCGGCAGCCTGGCTGAACTTGTGAAGTCCGGCTGTGCCGAACGGAGATATCCCGGTCTCGCCATTCTTGATGCAGACAAGCTGCGTCAGCTAGCGGGTGAATGACCGTTCATGGCACAATACCATGATGATTTTCAGTTTTGATTTTTCCGAAGTAATCTATTTGTTAACCACACTCCTTTCATCCGTATAGTCTCATGTCTTCACAAGACTGAATGGGATTGATTTTCTCGATCTATTCTTCCTTTTTTTCTTTTTTATATTTCAGCAGAAAAGTTTTCTCTAGATAGATTTCCTTTTAACTACCCAATTAATACATGAGTAAGCGGCCCCTTATAGGTTGATGGACAGGTGATCTGGTGGCCTGTCCCGACTGCCAGCACCTTTTTTGGGACTGTTTCGACGCAGTCGCGACAACTTGGATTGATCCAGAGGAGGCTTTCATGAGCCATTTTATCAAGCGTTTTGCCGGTGATGAGTCCGGTGCCACGGCCATTGAATATGGTCTTAATGCAGCCGGTATCGCAGTAGCGATCATCACTGCCGTCAATACACTGGGTACGAACATCGGCACGACGTTCGGCAGTGTTTCTGACGAAATGAAGTAAGTCACTTCATTTTCCCGGCAACGATTGCCGGAAAAGATCAAGGCCGTCGGGGGCAAACCCCGGCGGCCTTTTTCTTTATGGCATTGCCCTTTGACCACGCACCGTCGGCGCTGGACACATCACGCGCACCCAGACATCAATGCAGACAGATTGCATCAGTTTTTAAGGTTTACCCGGGGTTTACGGCTTAGCGCGCTTAATGGACACAACACCGCTTCCGGAGCCTGTTGAGTGATGCCTGAGTTTGCCAATCTGCCTGCCTACAGCGTCCTTCAGTGGAGCGTAGTGGCGGTTTTTCCCTTGTTGATGATTGCAGCGGCTGCGTCTGATGCGGCGAGTATGCGCATTCCCAACTGGCTGACCGGCACGCTGGCCGTCGCTTTTCCCATCGCGGCAGCAGGCACAGCGATGCCGCTCGAGTTGCTTGGACTTCATGTGGCGGTGGGCATTGGCGCGCTGATCGTGTGTATGGGCCTGTTCGCAACGGGATGGATTGGCGGCGGCGATGCTAAGTTTTTTGCCGCAACGGCGCTGTGGCTGGGCCCGACACACATTCTTGGTTTCACGCTTGTGTCGACCGTGCTTGGCGGTTTCCTGACACTTGCCCTTCTCTCGTTCCGCAAGTTGCCCATGCCGGCCCCCTTGGCTGCGCAAAGCTGGATCATGCGTCTACATGACCCAAAGGAAGGTGTGCCCTACGGATTGGCCCTTGCTGCAGGCGGTCTGATCGTCTTTGGGCAGAGCGCCTGGATGGGCGGTGCCGGATGACACAGGTCCCGCACCCGCGCCAGCTGATCACAACAGCGCATTTGACCAACACAGTTAACCGGGAATTGACGAATTCCCAGTTTGATACCCGCACGCACGAAGCCGCACTGCCTATGCGTCTCTTCATGCATTCTGATTTGCGCGTCAAATCGCGCCCCACAACGCGAAAGCCCGGCTAATGTCCGTTGCACGCATCGCCGTTCTCATTCTCGCCGTGCTGGCAGCTGCCGCTGCTGCATGGCTTGCGTCGTCTTTCGTGGGCACAGATGTCCAGCAGGCCCAGGCACCAGAGCCGCAAATCGTTACAGACGAGGTGCTTGTTGCCTCGCGAGACCTGCAGGTCGGCGCGAAGGTGACGCCCGGTGACCTTCGCTGGCAAACATGGCCAACAGAGGCACTGACCACCGGCTATATTGTCAAAAATCGCACACCGGATGCCATGACCAGCATGCAGGGAGCGTTGGTTCGTGCCGCCATGCTGCGCGGGGAACCAATTACCAATGCCAAAGTCATCAATGCAGCTTCCGCAGGATTTATGGCCGCCCGTCTTGGACAAGGCATGCGCGCGGTTTCGGTAGCTATCTCACCGGAAACCGGCGCTGGCGGGTTCATTCTCCCCGGCGACCGTGTCGACGTTATTGTGACCCGTGAAGCCCGCAGTGATACGGGGCGGGAAAACATCGTAACGAGCGACACCGTCCTTGCGAATGTTCGTATCCTCGCAATTGACCAAGCATTTGGTGAAGCCAATGCAGACACAGGTGAAAAGATTGCGGTCGGCAAGACAGCCACGCTTGAACTGAGTCCCAAGCAGGCTGAAACCCTGGCGCGGGCCCAAGCGATGGGTGATATCTGGCTGTCGCTTCGCAGCCTCGCGGACACGGCCACAGGCGGCCCGGTTGATACCGGCGCGCTTGGTGGATCAGGCAGTAATTCAAATGCTCGCCGCGGCTCCGCCGTTACCGTCGTGCGCTATTGCGTCCAGTCCCTTGAGCAACCAAGGACGCGCCGATGAGTTATTTCTTCCACGCTTCTGCCACCCCATCGCGACTTGAAGTGACGCGCAATGCCTCAATTGCTGCGGCCGTCTCGTTCTTGTTTGTCGCTGGTCC
>JBHJJF010000037.1:0-14440 GCA_050042885.1 Candidatus Phaeomarinibacter sp. | reverse complement strand
GCCTGTGCCGGCTGCTCTACACGATTGAGCGCTACCGGACGCTGCTCAAGGAAGCCCAGACACGGATCGATACCCTGGGACTGACGAATGTAACCGCCAAGGTCGGCGATGGCACAAAAGGCTGGCAGGAGCAGGCGCCTTTCGATCGGATCATTCTGACTGCTGCCGCCCCCAGCATGCCCGAAAAGATCATTTCGCAGCTCAAGACGGGTGGCGTGGCAATCATTCCCATTGACGTGGCTGCAGCAGATGGCGGCGGCCAACTGCTGGTCAAGGTCACCAAAACCGAAGATGGATTTGAGCGGGAGGACCTTCTTCCAGTGCGATTTGTCCCAATGGTGGAAGGCGTTGCACGCGAGCTTTAAGCGTTGGATTTCCTGATTTTCCAAGGCTCAAACGCAAGAAAACTAGCCGCCAATCACTCTTGGCGTGCTTTTTCTGGCCGCCATCCAGTCTTCATTAACCAAATAACCCGAGACTGCGCATCAGATTACCTGCGCGGCCTACGCCTTGTGCATGGGGCAGGCCCGCAACGAGACGATGTTTTGGGAATGAAGCCGATGTCGGTTTTTACAAATCTGGCAAGACCACTCAAGCGTGACGGCAATGGCCGCGGCGCCTCGCGCGCACTTTCAATTGCTGTTCTTTTGACAGGTGCTCTGGCCATTCTTGGCGCCTGCGCAGCGCCGTCCAGCTATCGCGGTGCCCCCAACCCGTCCTATGGCAATGCCCAGGCCCCTGCGGTTGAGCCTTACACGATCACCGTTAAATCAGGCGAAAGCCTTTCCATTCTGGCGGAACGCCACAATGTGCCCATGCGGGCATTGGCTAAAGCCAACGGCGTCTCAAAGCCATATACGATTTACAAAGGTCAGAAACTGACTGTGCCCGTGCCACGCACCCATCGGGTTAGCCGCGGCGACACACTGTCTGAAATCGCCCTGAAATACGACACCTCGACCCGCCAGGTCGCGACACTCAATGCCAAGCGCAAGCCGTATCCGATCTATGTGGGGGAACGCCTTCGCGTGGGGGGCTGGATGCCTGATGACGGGCGGGGGATTGCCCGTCGTCAGGCCGCTCCTGTTCGCACGGCATCGACAAAGTCGACAGTTCCCACCCCAGCTGCAAAGCCAGCCCTTGGTCTCGCCACCCCGCGGGCCAAGCCCCGCATTCCTGAGCCACCGGCACGGGCAGGGCGTTTCCTGTGGCCGGCGGAAGGCCGCATCATCTCAAGCTACGGCCCCAAACAGGGCGGCCTGCACAATGACGGCATCAACATCCGCGTACCGCGCGGCACGCCGGTGGTCGCGGCGGACAATGGTGTTGTTGCCTATGCTGGCAATGAGCTGCAGGGTTATGGAAATATGGTGCTTGTGCGCCACCAAAACGGCTACGTGACCGCTTACGCGCACAATTCTGATCTTCTCGTCAACCGGGGTGACATTGTTTCCCGCGGACAGAAAATCGCCTCTTCGGGATCATCAGGCGGCGTAACCGAGCCTCAAATTCACTTTGAGGTCCGTCGTGGCTCCAAGGCCGTAAACCCGATGAGCTATCTCGGCAACAACGTTGCCTCGCGCTAGCACACCTTAGTCGTCCAGAGTCTTTCCAAGCTTACCTGCAAGGTCTTGCACGAACTGCCACGCCACGCGTCCAGAGCGGCTGCCGCGCGTGTTGGTCCATTCGATTGCCTGGGCTCTTATGTCCGTCCACGGAGCATCAAGTCGATAACGGTTGCAATATGTACGGATCATCTCCAGATACTCATCCTGGCTGCAATGGTGAAAGCCAAGCCAAAGACCAAACCGGTCCGACAGGGACACCATTTCTTCGACTGCTTCCGTCGGGTTGATGGCACGCTGGCGTTCGTTGTCCACCATGTCGCGCGGCATCAGGTGGCGGCGGTTTGAGGTGGCATAGAACAACACGTTCCTCGGGCGTCCTTCTATGCCCCCCTCCAGGACCGCCTTGAGCGACTTGTAGCTCGTATCTGCCTGGTCGAAGGACAGATCATCGCAAAAGATCAAAAACCGCCGGTCCACATTTCGCAACAATCCCATAAGGCGGGGCAGCGAGGAAACATCCTCCCTATGGATCTCAACCAGTGCCAAATGGCCGGGCACGTCGGACGCCACCTTGGCATGCACTGCCTTGACCAGCGAGCTCTTGCCCATGCCCCGCGCGCCCCAGAGCAGAGCATTATTGGCAGGCAGGCCGTCTGCAAAGCGTCGTGTGTTTTCAAGAAGGATATCGCGCATTCGGTCGATGCCCTGGAGCATCTCAAGCGCCACGCGGGAGACTTCAGGCACAGGGGCAAGCCGGTTTTCCTCGCCCATCCAGACGAACGCGTCGCCGCCGGTCAGGTCAGTACTGGCCGTCGGGATAGGTGCCTTAGCTTCAAGAGCCCGGGCAATCCGGTCCAGCATAGGGACTATCTGGTCGAGGGTCACTTGAGAGGGTGTGCCGTCCGCCATGCCGCGTTTGATTCTCCACCTGGGTCACTAACCAATTCGTGATCCTATCATTGCCCCATCCATGCGTGAAAAACCGCAAGAAACCAAGGGCCTAAAGAAGACAGCAGGGCTGGTTTTCAAAGGGTGGCGGCCTCGTTATAGTCCGCCCGCAGCAGACCTCGTGCCGAAGCGGCGCCCTGTTAAGTGTCTGCCCCAGTTTTGATTTCCCTGCATCGGAGACCTTGATGCTTATTACCCCGGCATATGCTCAGACGGCGGGCGGCGGCAGCGATTTTCTCGTTACCATTTTCCCGTTCATCCTCGTCTTTGCCATTATCTATCTGCTTATCCTGCGCCCCCAGCAAAAGCGCATTAAAGAGCATCGCGCCATGGTGGAGGCCGTGCGCCGCGGCGACACTGTTGTGACTGCCGGCGGCCTCATCGGCAAAGTCGTGAAGGTACTGGATGATGCTGAGGTGCAGGTCGAGATTGCCGAGGGAACGCGGGTGCGGGTTGTCCGCAGCACACTGTCTGACGTGCGGTCCAAGACAGAACCGGCACCAAAAGAAACAAACAAAGATGCCCCCAAGGCAGCAAATGATGAGGATGCCAAGTCGTAGCCGGCAAATCTGCCGTGCACGTCTGGCGCTCCCGACGGAGAGGCCCTGAATGCTTTATTTCCCCCGGTGGAAATACACCCTGATTGCCATCACGTGTGTGCTTGGCTTCCTGCTGTCTGCGCCCAACCTTGTCTCGAAGGACGCGCTGTCAAATCTGCCGGACTGGCTGCCCTCCAACCAGGTCAATCTCGGCCTTGACCTTCAGGGCGGTGTGCATCTCTTGCTGCAGGTGGATGTTGAGACGGTTCTGTCGGACCGACTGGAAGCACTGGAAGGCGATGTCCGCCAGACCCTTCGTGATGCCCGCATTGGGTACACCGGGCTTGGCACAGCCAACGAGAGCGTCAGCGTTCGGATCCGCAATGCTGAGGATGTCGAACAGGCGTCCGACCTGTTGCTGGAGTTATCAGCTCCGATCAACGCCAATGTGTTTTCTGCTGTTCCTGAGCGGGATATCGAGATTGAAACCACTGGCTCGCGCCTCAGCCTGACCTTCACCGAAACCGCTCGCACCCAGCGCTTGCAGAGTGTCCTCGAGCAGTCCATTGAAATCGTCCGCCGCCGGATCGATGAGCTGGGCACCAATGAGCCAATTATCCAGCGCCAGGGTGCGGACCGTATTCTCGTACAGGTTCCGGGTTTCGATGACCCGCAACGGCTGATCGACATTATCGGCCAGACGGCGCAGATGAATTTTCATCTGGTCGACAACTCCGTCTCGGTCATTGAAGCCATCCAGAACCGGCCACCTCCGGGCTCCGTTGTTATGCCCCTTATTGACGGGTCCGGCGGCTCAGTTCTCATTCGCCGCCGGGTCATGGTGTCAGGTGAGAGCCTCGTCGATGCCCAACCCAGTTTTGCTCAGCAGACCAATGAGCCGGTGGTGTCCTTCCGCTTTGATGCATCAGGCGCCAAACGCTTTGCTGATACGACACAAGCAAATGTGGGCCGCCCCTTTGCCATTGTTCTCGACAATCAGGTGATCTCGGCGCCGGTCATTCGCGAGCCTATTCTTGGTGGTAGTGGACAGATCAGTGGCGGATTTACGGTCACGGCTGCGAACGACCTTGCCATTCTACTGCGCGCCGGTGCATTGCCTGCGCCCCTTTCGGTTCTTGAAGAACGTACCGTGGGTCCCGGGCTCGGGGCAGACAGTATTGCGGCGGGTGAGATTGCCGCTGTGATCGGTTTTGCCGCCGTCATCATCTTCATCATCATGGTGTACGGACTGTTCGGCGTGTTCGCCAATGTCGCGCTTATCATCAACGTGGCGTTGATCTTCGGTGCGCTGTCGCTTCTGCAGGCAACACTGACACTGCCGGGCATTGCCGGGATCGTGCTGACCATTGGCATGGCGGTTGATGCCAATGTGCTGATCTTCGAGCGCATCAAAGAAGAAGTGCGGGCCGGCAAGACACCGATCAATGCCATTGATGTTGGGTACTCGCGGGCGCTAGGCACCATCATTGATGCCAACATCACAACGTTCATCGCCGCTGCCATCCTGTTCCAGATGGGGTCCGGCCCCGTGCGCGGCTTCGCTGTTACATTGGCCATCGGCATCATCACGTCCGTGTTCACAGCCTTCACGGTGACGCGGCTTTTCGTTTCCATATGGCTCAAGAGCCGACGGCCCTCTGAAGTGCCGCTTTAAGAGCCAACAGGAAAAAGAAGACATGCGTAAGCTCAAGCTCGTTCCGGACGATACCCAGCTCCCGTTTATCGGGATGCGTGTCATCGCGCTGATCGTCTCCAGTATCGCGGTGTTCGCCTCCATCGCGATGGTCAGTGTACTAGGCCTGAATTTCGGCATCGATTTTCGGGGCGGCACGATGATTGAAATCGGCACCGAAGAACCGGCCGATATTGGTGACTTGCGAAGCCGTTTGGGCGGGCTTGGCCTTGGCGACGTCCAGATTCAGGAGTTTGGCGCGCCAACCGACGTTCTTATTCGCATCGAGACACAGCCCGGTGGCGAAGAGGCCCAGCGTGGGGCCATCGAGACGGTTCGCGCTGAGCTGGGCGAAGAGGTCGAGTATCGTCGCGTTGAAGTTGTCGGTCCTACTGTTTCAGGCGAACTGATCGAAGCAGGTGTGCTGGCCATCATCCTCGCGGTGGGCATGATGCTGGTCTATATCTGGTTCCGCTTTGAGTGGCAGTTTTCCGTTGGTGCCGTTGTCGCGCTGGTGCATGACGTCGTCATTACACTCGGCGTTTTCGCGATCCTTCAGCTTGAATTCAACCTGTCGATCATTGCGGCCCTGCTTACCATTGTCGGCTACTCGATGAACGATACTGTTGTGGTGTATGACCGGGTGCGCGAAAAGCTGCGCAAGTACAAGCGCATGCCGTTGGCTGAACTACTTGACCTCGCCGTCAACAAGACGCTGTCACGTACTGTTATGACATCTGTCACGACGCTACTGGCACTGCTGTCACTTTACATCTTCGGCGGCGAAGTCATCCGCGGTTTCACCTTCGCCATGATCTGGGGGATTCTGATCGGCACGTACTCATCCATTTTCGTAGCAGCACCGCTGCTGCTCTGGTTGGGAGTGAAGCGCGACTGGTCGGGCGCGGGCGCAGGCGAACCTGGCCAGGCCGCCAAATCTGCAAACTAACTGCTGCTTTTTGGCAGGCTATGGCGACTTCCCATGCGGTGGGTAGCGGCGTAGTCTTGACCACGATGAGTCGACGCTTGGTCCGTCAAAGGCTCCGGCACTGAACGACCGGCGCACCATGGACCGCGCAAGACACACCAGCACCATGAGGAGGATTTTGGGGATGGCTGGCATTCTTTCAAATCTGCGCAACACCGTCATTACGGGCTTCGTGCTCGCACTGGTGCTGTGCATTTTCTACATTTACGGCCAATACAGCTCGGCAGAACACTTTGCGGAAGCTTTTGGCTCGCAGCCCTTCTGGGCTTTCGTTCTTCGATGGGCACACGTCCTGTGCGGCATCATGTGGAGCGGCCTTCTGTACTATTTCAATTTCGTCCAGATCCCCAACATGCCCAACATTCCCGATGACCAAAAACCTGCCATCGGCAAGGTCATTGCACCAGCAGCTCTTTGGTGGTTCCGCTGGGGTGCCATGGGCACCATCGGCTTCGGCATCGTGCTAGCCGCGCTGAACGGGTATCTGATCGAAGCGTACCTGCTTGGCTTAACAGACGGTGGCGCGAGCACGATCATCGGTATCGGCATGTGGCTTGGCACAATCATGTGGTTCAACGTCTGGTTCGTGATCTGGCCAAACCAGAAAATCGCCTTGGGCATTGTTGATGCGCCAGCGGAAGACAAGCCAAAGGCGGCGCGCACAGCTATGCTGTTCTCACGCACCAACACCATGCTCTCGGTTCCTATGCTCTTTGCCATGGTGAGCAATCAGAACGCCTTCTAGCCGAATACGTCTGACGAATTGCAAACGGCGCTGCCTCAATGAGAGGCAGCGCCGTTTTCTTTTTGGTGATTGATCAACTAGCCGATGGCGGCGTAGTTCGACGCGGCAAACTCCCAGTTCACCAGCTTGTCGAGATAGGTTGCGATGTAGTCCGGACGCTTGTTCTGATAGTCGAGGTAATACGCGTGTTCCCATACATCGATGGTCAGAATGGCAATGGCGCCGTGTGCCAGCGGCAGATCAGCATCATGCGTCTGCATGATACTCAGCCTGCCGTCCTTGTCAGACACGAGCCACGCCCAACCCGATCCAAAGTGACCGCTCGCAGCGTCAGAGAACTCAGACTTGAATGCGTCAAATGACCCAAAGTCACGCGCAATGGCCTCCGCCAGGTTTCCGGACGGCACGCCGCCACCTTCGGGTTTCATGGAGTTCCAGAAAAATGTGTGGTTCCACACCTGCGCTGCCTGATTGAACAGCTTGCCGTCAGAAGAGGTCACAATGTCTTCGAGACCTTTGCTTTCGTGGTCCGTCCCCTTGATCAGCCCATTGAGGGTATCGACATATTTTTGATGATGTTTGTCGTGGTGGAACTCAAGCGTTGTCTTGGACATATGCGGTTCCAGCGCATCATGAGCATAGGGCAGGTCGGGGAGGGCGATGGTCATCAAGATACTTCCTGAACTCGATTACTTGGGACATGGCACAGGGAAACGGCGCGCCGAGGCTGGTGAATTTCCGTCTATGCACTACCTTGTGCGCGTGACGTATTTATCAAGGAATCTTGGGCGTGTCTGACGCAGAAAACTCCCTTCTGCCGGTAAGTGTTTCCGAGCAACTTCGCCGCGCAGACAGCGACAGATTTTTGTCGGCCCTGTTTGCTCCCGCAGAGGTACGTCCGCATCTGCTTGCGCTTTACGCCCTCGACGTTGAACTAAAACGCATACCCACGCTGGTATCGGAGCCAATGCTTGGCGCCATTCGTTTTCAATGGTGGCGGGATACGATTGGTTCAATTTATCAGGGCGACCATCCAGGTCATGAGCTTGTTCCCGCGCTGTCGGCAGCCATTGAGGCAGGCCGCCTTCCAGCCGAAGGATTTCATCATTGGCTTGACGCCCGGGAAGATGAGATGAATGAATTTCCGTTCGCGGATCTTGCCGCGATGGAAGCCCATGCCAAGCGAAGCGACGGCACGATCATGAATATGGCCACACGGCTGCTGGGGGCATCTGATGACACAGACATCCTTGCACCTTTCGCCACGGCCTATGGATTGATCGATCTGCTCAAAAGATGCGGGCTCGCCGCCGGACACCAAAGCGCTTTTCTTCCGGTGGACAAGATAGAAGCCCAAACACAAGCGCTCTTTTCCGGACGGCTGACGCCTGAAGTCACCTCCACTTTTGCTGCCGTGGCAAATCACGCGAAGCAGTCAATCGGCACGGCAAGAAAAACGAAAGTGCCGACAGGCTTTGTGCCGGCAGGTCTATATGCCGGACTTGTGCCCAGCTACGCACGCCTGTTTACAAGGTTAGATTTTGATCCTCTGCGCACATCGCCCGAAGTTCCTGCCTATCGCAGACAGATAGCTCTCATGGCGCGCGCCATGCGCGGTCGCATCTGACTTCTCTACCGCGACTATTCGGCAGCCAGTCTGCCGCCGAACCAGCTTTCTACATCGGCCTTGGCCCGGGCCGTATAGGCGCGCTTGCGCCCCGGCTTCTTGGCCTTGCCGCGAAGACGTTTGCCATCAGGTCCCTTCGGCAACTCGACCGGCGGGAACAGACCAAAATTGATGTTCATGGGCTGGAATGACCCTTTGCCAGCATCAAGGTGACCGCCGGTAATGTGGCTTAGCAATGCTCCCAGAGCTGACGTTTGTGGCGGCGGGGTCATCATTTCGCCCAATGCCTCGGCGGCAGCAAAACGGCCGGCCAGCATGCCTATGGACGCACTTTCGATATACCCCTCGACGCCAGTTACCTGTCCGGCAAAGCGGAGACGGGGCATGGCTTTCAGCCGCAGCTTGCCATCCAGCAGCCTGGGGCTGTTGAGGAACGTGTTGCGGTGCAATCCACCCAGACGGGCAAAGACGGCATCTTCCAAACCTGGAATGGACTTGAAAATGCGGGTCTGCTCCCCGTGCCTCAGCTTCGTCTGAAAACCAACCATGTTGTAGAGCGTGCCCAGGGCGTTATCCTGACGCAGCTGTACGACGGCATAGGGTTTGACTTCCGGGTTGTGTGGATTGGTCAGCCCGACAGGCTTGAGGGGGCCATAACGCAACGTTTCGCGCCCACGCTCGGCCATCACCTCGATCGGCAGACAGGCCTCGAAGTAGGGCGTGTTTTCTTCCCACTCCTTGAAGTCCGTCTTGTCGCCTTCAAGAATGGCGTCGATAAACGCGTTGTACTGATCTTCGTCGAGCGGACAATTGATGTAGTCAGCGCCTGTACCACCCGGGCCTACCTTGTCATAGCGCGATTGAAACCAGGCCTTGTCCATGTCCACAGAGTCGAAATTGATGATGGGGGCGATGGCATCGAAGAAAGCCAATTCGTCTTCCCCGGTAAGCCCCTGAATGGCTTTTGCCAGGTCAGGAGAGGTGAGGGGCCCTGTTGCCACAATCACACTGGCCCAGTCATCCGGCGGCAGGCCTGCCATCTCATGGCGGTCGATCGTCACCAAGGGGTCGGCTTCCAAGGCGGCCTCGACCGCGTGCGAAAACCCCACACGGTCAACAGCCAGTGCCCCACCGGCCGGGACCTGGTTGGCGTCGCCGGAGCGCATGATGAGGGACCCGCCGCGCCGCAGCTCATAGTGAAGCTGACCGATAGCGCTGGTCTCATCATCGTCCGACCTGAAGGAATTGGAGCAGACGAGTTCCGCCAGTCCACCAGTCTGATGCGCATCGGTGCCGCGTTCTGGGCGCATTTCGTGGAGCACCACGGGTACGCCCGCCCGGGCAATCTGCCAAGCCGCTTCAGATCCAGCGAGCCCGCCGCCAATGACGTGAATTGGGTCAATCTTGTTCATAAGCGGACACTTAAGGCAGGCCATGCATTGCTGCAAGTTTCTTCATGCCATGGATGTCCGTCTCAGACCCTGTCTCAGACCCTGTGCCCACGAATCTCTAGCCTGTGCACGCGTTTACCCGTATATGGGGTTGTAGGTGCCTTGGGAGCGTATTCAGCCCTTGGAGAGATAAACCATGAAAGCGATCTTCACTGTCAGCTTGAGTGCGCTCGCGTTGTTGCTGGCTACTGGTAGCAAGCAGGCCCTTGCATTGCAGAGCTGCAGCTATCAGGGCCTCGAACTCTTTGGCGAGGTCGCCGTCGTCTCAGCAAATGCAGACATCAAGGTCGAAGTGGTACCCTCAGGGGCGGACCTTAAAGTTCAGTGGGTAAACCAGCACGCCGACAGATGTGGCGAGTGGCGGAGAGTTGGACTTGGAGCGGATTTCACGATCCAGCTCGTTCCGGCAGGTGGCGATATAAAAATTCAGGAAGTCACCCGCAACCCAGGACTGCTCTAAAGGTTTTGGCCTCTACCCGCCGGCAGCAGCAAGCTCGCCCACATCACCAAGGTACCCGTCCCAGGCGAACCAATACGCAATGTGACCGGGCAATCGATGGAACTGAGTTCCCTCTGGCCCTGTGAGTGAAGTTTCCGAAACAGTCCATGTTTCCGCGCCGCTGAGCAGAACGTCAGGCTCATCCGCTTTTTCAAAGGTACGGCCATCGGTCCTGAAAGCGCGCACGGTACGGGTCGATGCATCGCCGATCAGTGTCACCGGCACTACACCCGCCACATCGTTGATAACTACTCCGCCTTCAAAAGCCGACAAACGCCAGGCTTTTTCAGTGCCGGAGCCGCGTAGGGCAAAGACGTAATCCTTGGGCTGGAGCGTCGCAGTATCAATCGGCGCAGGAAAGATCAGATCCGGGCTGTTGAAATAATCCGCGTAGGGCGCTCCGGGTGTGTAGTCGCGGCTATGGCCGGTGTTGAGTGATAGAACTTTTGTTGATGGGTTCCGGGACCGCCAATCGCCCCATGTGGTGATGGTGACGGGGCGGGTCTTGAGTTCGATTCCTGACCCGGCCAACTCTCCAATAACCGGGCGGCCGGTGAACTGGTTCCAAAGGCTTTCTGTCTTGTGATCATACATCAGCTTATTGGAGCGATAGAGCAAGCCGGACGATCCAAACGTCAGCGGCGCTGTGCGGCCTTCAAGTGTTGTCTCGAACAAGATACCGGAGCCACACAAGGTGCAGTAGGCGAGGCTTACCGGGACACCGCCAATGACGTCATTGAACATCTCATGCCAGTCAAGGATGCGCAGAGGATAAGCCCTGACGTCGCCATTTATCTCAACGCCGAAGACCAGTTCATCGTCGGTCAGGTAGTCCGCATCCTCCGAGGTTAAGAGTTCCGGGTTGGTCAGCGCAGGAATCCCGTCTTTCAGTACGCCACCCCATACTGCCTCCCAAAGCGGAACGTCGTGGACAACACCAGGATAGATAAATCCGTAGAAATTCGGATCAATCTGCGCCAGCAGGAGCGCGCGGGCTTCATCGAAGCCTTCGAACGGTGTCAGGTCGTCCTGCTGCTGGAGCCAGGTCATCCACTCAAACCAGCTGTCACCGTGATCCGCACCGGTAATGCTGCTCAGGGCGATCCCGAGGGCTGGACGCAGGTTGCGATGGAACCGCATGGCCTGCACGAGGGCGAAAGCACCATCCGGGTTCTTGCGCTTGATGAAGTAATCAATGGCATCCGTCACTGCCCGTGGGTTGTCGGCGACAAGATCAATCGCTCTTGAGACCGGTTCGGGTCTGTCGCGAGAGACATCCTGCGCCGCGACCGGGAACACGAAGAGGCACGCGCCCAGAAGGGCTGCACCGACAGCTCGTATAGTTGCTGGAAGTAGTCTGGTCATGAAAACGGCACCGCTGAAATCTGGACTATCCAGGTCAACGGTGCCGCGTATCGTTTCCATGCGCACCTCAAGCCGTCACACAATGGTGTGAGACGGTTGTGTGTCGTCTAGTTCCAGACCGGCGGGCGTCTGTTTTTCCAGGGCTGGGCTTCTTCCAACTGACCGGCCAGGCGATAGAGCGTTGCTTCGTCGCCGTAGCGCCCAGTGAACATCATGCCCAGAGGCAGGCCATCCTTTGACCACTGCAACGGCAGGGAAATGGACGGTTGCCCGGTAAAGTTGAACGGCGGCGTGAATGGGAAGACTTTTGCCTGCCGCTTGTTCACTTCCTTTGGTTCCAGGTTTACTGGGTCAATGAAACCGATCTCCGGCGGCGGTGTACCCATCACGGGGCACAGATACGCGTCAAAAGCTGCCAGATTATGCAGGATCTGTCGCGACAAACGGCGCAGTGTCCGCCATCCCCAGAAGGCCTGCGCGCCGGATATGCGCTCGCTGGCCTTGAGAATCTGCCAGGTCAAAGGTTCCAGTTCTTCAGGTTCCGGCTGGCGGCCCAACATCTCTGAACGTTCCATCATACCGGCTGCAAAGTTCGATGCCGAAACGGCACCTTGCGCGCGGTAAAGCGTGCGGTAATCCACGCCGAGCCCTTGCTCAACGACTTCGTGACCAAGCTTCTGAAGCAAGGTGACTGTCTTTTCGAAGGCCGCCGAATTCTCTTCATGGATCGGCCCATCGCTTGGCTTTTCCATGGAAACAGCAATCTTCAACTTGCCAGGCGCTCGGCCGACTTCTTCAAGAAACGGCCGCTCATACGGCAACGGCGGATAGGGGCTATCAGGCTCCGGCGTGCAGGTGGCATCCAGCATCGCCGCGCTATCGCGGACAGTTCGGGTGACAACGTGATCCACGGAGAAACCCATCGCCCGTTCACCGTCTTCGCCGGAGTCTGGGTTGCGGGCACGGGTCGTTTTCATACCGACAAGGCCGCAGCAGGCGGCGGGAATACGGATCGATCCCAATCCATCAGACGCATGCGCCATGGGCACAATGCCTGCACCAACGGCGGACGCGGCTCCGCCGGAAGAGCCCCCTGCGATATGGTTGGTGTTCCACGGGTTGCGGCAGGGTCCGAGGCGGGCAGACTCGCTGGTGCCGGTGATGCCGTATTCAGGCGTATTGGTCTTGCCCACAAAGACAAGACCGGCCTCGCGATAACGCTTGGCGAGAATGCTGTCTTCTGTGGGCACATAATCACGCAGGTAGTGGGAGCCAGAGGTGGCTGGCCAGTTGGCAACCTTTACGCCCAGGTCCTTGATGAGAAACGGGACGCCCTTGAAAGGCCCGTCCGGCAAATCGCCCTTGGCCCACTCGCGGGCGTCGTCGTACCCTTTGTAGACGACAGCATTCAGCGCCGGGTTATGGCGTTCGATCCGGTCAATTGCTGCATCCACGAGTTCGAGTGGCGTGACCTCTTTCTTGGCCACAAGGTCTGCCAAACCAACACCGTCATAATCTGCATACGCATCAATGGTCATGGTTCAGTTTCCTAATTCCAGATTGGTGGATGACGGTCGATCCAGGGCTGTGCTTCTTCAAGCTGTGAGGCCAGCCGGATCAAGGTCGCTTCATCACCGGTGCGCCCCGCAAAATGCACGCCAATGGGCAGGCCATCAGACGTCCAGTGCAGCGGCAGCGAAATTGCGGGCTGACCGGTGGCATTCTCAATTGGCGTGAAGGCAACATAATTGAGGACCGGTTCAAAGGCCTTTTCAGGATCGCCTTCATTGATGTCGATTGTGCCGACGCGCAGAGGTGGCTCGCCCAATGTGGGGGTGAGCCAGAGATCAAACTCGTCGTGCCACTGAGCAACGCCGCGCGTCATGACCTGCAGCAAGGCCACTGCATTCAGATAGTCCGCGCCGGATATCTGCTTGCCGGCTTCCCAAAGTCCCATGGTCAAGGGTTCAAGGTCACCCTGATTGGGTGTCTTGCCGAAGAGCATCTTCTGGACTTCGATCTGTTGCGCCACTCCGGATGCCCAGATCGCCATAAAGGCTTCCTGCATCATGTCGTTGTCGATGGCCGGGGAGGCTTCCTCCACTTGATGGCCCAGGCTCTCCAGCAGTTTGGCGGTATTCTGGATGGCCTTGGCGCATTCATCATGCACCGGCACGCCGCCCATGGTCTTGGTCGTGAAACCGATCCGCAGATTGCCCGGTGCCGTGCCCACATCGTCAGACCAGATGCCATCATGATGGGGGGCAAAGTAGGGGTCTCCGGGCTCGGGTCCGGCGGCTATGTCGAGTGCGACAGCCGTGTCCCGTACAGTACGGCTCACGACGAGATCGGTCGTGAGGCCGGACATGGCATCGCCGATGAGCGGGCCCTGCGGAATGCGTGCGCGGCTTGGCTTCAGTCCAACAAGACCGCAAGACGATGCCGGAATGCGAATGGACCCCCCACCGTCATTGGCATGGGCCAGCGGCACGATGCCGGCCGCTACGGCTGCTGCCGATCCACCAGATGACCCGCCCGGCGTATGATCCGGGTTCCACGGGTTACGGGCAGGGCCATAAAGCGCACTTTCAGATACCGGTAGGAGGCCGAATTCGGGCACATTGGTCTTGCCCAGCGGTACAAGACCTGACGCCAGAAAACGTGTTGTAAGGGTGGAATGCATCGGCGCCGGGCTGCCTGCAATGAAGCGCGACCCGTATTGCGTGGCAACACCTTCGAAGTCGCCCATAATGTCCTTGAGCAGAAAGGGCACACCGGCGAAAGGTGCGGCTGCATCACCAGCATCAATGTCGCCGGCGATCTGGCGGCCCTGATCCGCCATGTCCGAGACAACGGCATTTAGTGTGGGAATGTGTTTCTCGATGCGGCTCAGAGCTTCTTCGGCCAGTTCGCCCGCGGTAACTTCTCCCTTGCGCACAAGTTCAGCCAGGCCCACCCCATCATGGGCCACATAATCGTCAATCGGCATCCCGCGTCCTCCCAGACGTTATATCAAC
>JBHJJF010000036.1:0-4383 GCA_050042885.1 Candidatus Phaeomarinibacter sp. | reverse complement strand
TGGTGCCGCGTACGACTTCGCGCTTGATGCTGTCATCAAAGGTAATGTCGAAGCTGACATACACAGGCAGACGCTTTTCAAGCGAATCCAGCGCATTACGGAGTTGAGCCTGGTCCTGTTGTGATGGCTTGCCATCGTTGCGCGCACCGAATGTACGCTCGGTGGGCTGCACAGCCTGTGGGCTGGACACAACTGTGCCGGCGGGCGCTGTGCTGCGCGGGGATGTGACGGTTTCTGCTCCGGGCCGTGGCCCGGAAATGCTTTCCATGGCGGCACCCATTTCTTGGGTCGCGCCCCCCGGATAGCAAACGTCCCACCGCTTGCAGACCTGCACATGCAGGACTAGGCAGATTTTGCCCATAAAAAATTGAACCAAGTCCTAACCGACCAGGCACACTTTCAATCAAATTTAACGAATGGCGGCCTGCCGCCGAAAATGAGCTGTTAAACCCGCTTATCAAGGGCGATTGTGGCAGCGGCTGCCATGGGCCGTGCCTTGGCGGTGGACTTAGGCGCATAGCCGATTGTCGGAGCGCGGGCCTCGCTTGCGGCCCGGGCAGCAGCCTGCACCACGCCTTCCGCAATGTCCTTTGCAGCACCGATGAAGCGGGCGTTGTCTTCCAGCTTTTCCTCCAGGGACCCGATCGCAGACCGCAGATTGGCGCGGGTCGCTTCCGGTGCTGCATGAAGCCGGGAAGGGTCTGCCTTCAAGGCCCGCGCGTGACGGTCATAATCGACGGCCAGCTGGGTTTTTTCAGCTGCCATGGTGCCAATGTCTGTCAGACGATTGTCGCGGGCGAGGGCGTTTTCCTTGGTGATGATGCGGTCAAGTGCTGTGGCGAGCGCGGCCATGTCTTCCAGGAAGGTCACCGGCGGTTGCCATTGCTTGGGCGCTGAAGGCTGCTGGGCGTTGCTGTGGGTCATTTTGATGGTCCCCGAAAATCAATCGTGACTAGTTGGTGTAGGCCTTGGTGGCCTGAGTTGGAAATGCCGGCTGTGGCACAGGATTGAGGGCTGCTTCCTGCTGGGCGATCATCGAGCGATAGACTGAATCCGCGATGCCGATACCGCCGCTTTCAGTGATAGACCGGCCCATTTCCTGTGAAAGCTGCGAACGCCACATCTTTTCAGCGTGGCCGCCTCCGAACGGTTCTTCGACTTCCACACCCGCAAACATGGTCTCGGTCATCTGGCCGATGAAGACGGCGTCGAATTCTTCCGCCGCATCTCGCATGGCCTTTTCTTTTGCCGGCGACATTGGGGTTGTCGGCTGCGGTGCATTCGCCAAGGTCTTGGGCAGGATCTGTCCAAAAGAGCTGGCGGTGATGGGGGCGGGGAGAGAGAAATCCATTAGAGAACCTCTAACTCAGCCTGTAACGCACCCGCGGCACGAATGGTCTGCAGAATGGAAATCATGTCGCGTGGACCAACGCCAAGGGAGTTAAGTCCGTCCACCAGGCTTTCCAGGGTCACGCCTTCGCGCAAGAGGCCCAGACGGTTCTCGGCATCCTCGTCGATCTGAATATCAGTGCGTGGCACAACTACTGTGTCGCCTTGCTCGGCAAAGGGGTTGGGCTGGCTTACCTGCGGTGTTTCAGTAACGCGAATGGTAAGGTTGCCCTGGGCAATGGCAACGGTGGAGACGCGCACATCCTTGCCCATGACGATGACGCCAGAGGCTTCATCAATCACTACCTTGGCCGGGCTGTCCGGTGACACACGCAACTGCTCGATCTCGGTGAGCAAGCTAACAACGGAGCCCTTGCCCTTTTGGGGAACGGAGAGGCTGACTGTCGATGGGTCCGTTGCCTGTGCCGTGTCGCCGCCAACAAAGGTGTTGATGACGTTGGCCATGCGTTGCGCGGTCGTCAGATCCGGGTTGTGGAGGGAAAGGCGGACCGTGTCCATTCTCTCGAGTGCAAAGTCGATTTCGCGTTCGATGATGGCCCCATTTGGAATACGGCCAGACGTAGCAACGCCGCGCGTGACGCTAGCGCCATCGCCCTGGACGCTGAACCCTGAAATGGCGACGGACCCCTGGGCCACGGCGTAGACTTCGCCGTCCGCACCCATCAGCGGTGTGACCAGAAGCGTGCCGCCCAGAAGGCTGGATGCATCGCCCAGCGTAGAAACGGTGATGTCCATCCGGCTGCCCTGCGAGGCGAAGGGCGGCAGGTTGGCGGTCACCATCACAGCGGCCACATTGTCTGTGTTGAGGTTGGCATCGCGGGTGTTCACGCCAAGCCGTTCCAGCATGGACTGCAGGCTTTGCAGGGTGAACGGTGCGTTCCGCAGGCTGTCGCCTGACCCGTCCAGCCCAACCACCAGGCCGTAACCGACGAGATGGTTTTCGCGAATGCCTTCAACGGAAGCCAGGTCCTTGATGCGGGACGAAGCCTGCGCGACGGCTGGCCAGAGCAGTGACGTGGCAACAATGGCCGCCAGCAAGATGCGGGCTGAGGCGAGTGATTTACTTGTGAAGAACAACATTCGGGTCTGTGTTCCGTTTTCTTGGGTGCACCTCAGGTTCAGGCGGGCGCACTGGTGGATCTGCTTTGGTGGTGACTAAGCGAAACCCGTGCCAGCGGGTCGATCTTCTAAAGCATTGAAAAATAAGGAAAAAATGAGACGTCACTCGCTATCGCCCCGGCATGCGCTGCCGGGTTGGTCGGCAAGGCGGCAGTTTCTGCCCAGTGCGCGGGACAGCGTTAAGGCACCGTTAAGCAGTTTGGCCCAGCGTGCTTAAAGAGAACTTGTGTGCGTTGAAACACACTTGATGAGTGGCAGGAGCCTTGACCCATGAAAGTTGGCGGCGCCGGACGTGCGCAGGGACCAGCTAACGCAGGCCGCACCGGCAAATCCCGGTCTGCGGGCGGCGAGCGTTTTCGTGTGGACGGACCCGAGCAGGCAGAAACAGCACAAGCATCAGGGTCTGTTGCATCCGTTGCTCCCGTTGATGCCTTAATCGGTCTTCAGGAAGTAGACACCGTAACGGATGGCAGCCGGAAGGCGGTGGTGCGTGCGGAAGCGATGCTCGACATTCTCGATGACATCAAATTATCCCTTCTGGCCGGAGGGGTATCAAAGCAAAAGCTGGATCAGCTGCTGAAGCTGGTTGAGCAGCGGCGTGATTCGAGCGCGACCTTTCAGGACCCACGGCTGGCGCATGTGCTTGATGAGATTGAACTTCGCGCGCGGGTTGAGCTGGCCAAGTATGAACAGCTATTTGCTCGATAAATCGGGGCTGTTCGGCGTTAAAGTGGGGCGTTGAAGCCGAATTATACAAATATTTCATGGACTAAGCGGCAATCGCATCATTGTACATCCTGCCGACCGCCGATATATTCCCGCGCCATCAAGCCACCTTCATTTGTTCGAAGGTTGTAGGCGCCAGTGAAGGGAGAGACACCGGTGACCGCTGAGTTGACCAAAGATTATGCCCCGTCTGACGACGAACCCTTTATGAATGATCGGCAGAAGGAATATTTCCGCCGCAAGCTGCTCGACTGGAAGGAAGACATCCTTCGCGAGACGCGAGAGACCATCAACCATCTGCAGGAAGACACAAGTCACCATCCTGACCTGACAGACCGTGCGTCGTCAGAAACGGAACGGTCGCTTGAGCTTCGTGCGCGTGACCGCCAGCGCAAGCTGGTGAACAAGATCAATGCTGCGATCAAGCGTCTTGAAGAAGGGACTTACGGATATTGCGAAGAGACAGGGGAGCCGATTGGCCTCAAGCGTCTTGAAGCGCGTCCGATTGCAACGCTGTCGATTGAGGCACAAGAAGCGCACGAGCGGCGCGAGAAAGTGTATCGTGACGAGTAGACGTCTCTTCCGAGACTAGGCATCAAGAGAAGCCGCAGGTTGGCATGGCCAGCTTGCGGCTTCTTTGTGTGACGTATGTTTGTGTGACGCGCGGTCTCTCTAGAAACTGTAGCGGCCTAGATTTCGGAATTCTGGGTTGTCCTGCCCTCGACGAGTACCGGCAAGGTACCTAGCGGCAATGGGTGCGATGTCATTGTCACCGCGTCAACGCAATATGTTGAGACAGGCCGTCAGTACGAGCGTGATGCGCAAGGCAACATCACCAAGACCTGCATTACCTATCAGGTCACTGTTACTGTCACTGCGCAGGAGAATAACTGCCCGACGGGTGTGACCGGGACACCATTGCGCACGACAACGCATGTGTTTGAGGAGACCTATTGTGGTTCCGAAGCTGATAGCATCACCGGTAGCGGGGCATCTGTCGGGTTTGACGGTGTAGAAACCGACACAACGACTTTTGCGCATGGGACCAAAGTCAAGGTCGAGCGTGGCAAGCCTGCCGGCAAGACGACTGTGACCGTGACCTATCCAGACGGTACCACCGCAACAACT
>JBHJJF010000035.1:0-9113 GCA_050042885.1 Candidatus Phaeomarinibacter sp. | reverse complement strand
ATCTGTCGAAAGTCACCCAGCTGACCCGTCACACCGTAAATGCCTTCTTCGTCCCAGTTGGGTCGATCAAAGCCATCCGGGCGTGTCCAGTTCTCCGTCGCATTGTAAATCTTCGCGACCTGGCGCCCGACTTCCCTATAGACGTCGCAGGCTTCTTCAACGGACATTCCCGGCGGTTCAGCAATTTTCCTGAATGCTTTGCCGTCGATCCATTCAAACAGGTTGCACTGGCGCTCCGTGTCTACATCTTCATGAGAGACATGGATCAGGCTTGCGCCGGAGTTCGACCGGATAAGCTTTGGTGTACGCACACCTGCGGCATTCACATGTTCGAGAAAATCAAGTTCGCTCTGGACCTGGCTGTCTCTTCGATACCCCGCTTGGTGCACCCGCATCGCAAACCGCCCGCGGTCACCGGCGTCCACCGCAAAGGTCATGTTTTCGCGATAAGCAATTGGCTTCAGCTCAGCATCCGCCATGTCATAGCTCGCAAGCGCTTTACGTGCGAGACGGCCAAGCGCTGCGATCTGTTCGTTTTCGGGGAGATCGTAGAATGGATGCCGGCTCATGAGGCTGTCACCTGCTTCAAGGCGGCCTCAATCTTGCCGAGGGCCTCATCACAATAAGGTTTGTCCACCAACAGGCCGGTCTTGAACTGGAGATAGCGCCTATCAAAGCCCGCAAACATGGCCCACAGGCCCTGCTCATAGAGCGCGGCTGCCATCTTCATGCCGCCCATTTCGTCATCAAACCCGAGAGCGGCAATGACCCCGAGTTGACGGACATCGAACAGGTAAGGGTAGCGGGACTGGATGTCCTCAAGTCCCTTCCGCATATGGGCAGTAACGTTCGCCACATTGGCCAGCGTCTCAGCGGAAGTTGACATCTCAAGCGCTTCGATACCGACCAGACAGCCTATCTCGGATCCGCCCATGCCGGAGACATAACCCCAGCCGCGTTCCTTAAGCCACGCACCGGCCTCGCGGGTCATGATCAGTGCGCCGATCGGGTACAGTCCACCCCCAAGTCCCTTGCCGATACTCATCATGTCCGGGACGACGCCATAGTTCTCGATAGCCCAGGCTTTGCCGGACCGGCCCAGACCGGTCTGCACTTCATCGACGAGGAAGAGAGTGCCGTAGGTGTCGCAAAGGTCTCGGACACCACGATAATAGTCCGCGTCCGGCATTGGGAAGCCGAAGGTTGCCGGAATGGTCTCGGCCATGAAGAGCGCTACGTCGCCGTTTTTAAGAACAGCCTCAAGCGCATCCAGATCATTGTAGGCGACGCGCAGCATGTCGGCGTCGAAGGCTGACCCAAAGAATCTGGCGTTGCCATTCTCACCGGCTGCACCGGAGAGACCTGATGCGCCATGATAGGCCATTTCATAGGCGACGATCTTTGTCCGCCCTGTTGCATGCCGCGCGGTCTTGATGGCCATGTCATTTGCTTCACTGCCGCTGGGCGTCAGAACCGTATAGTGCAGATCGCCGGGCGCCTTCTCAGCAAGGGCCTTGGCCAGCCTGCCGCGGACCGCGCTGGGGAAGTGATGGTTACCTACATCCAGCATATCGAGGCCCTTCTTGAGCGTCTCAACAAGATGGGGGTGTAGGTGGCCCAGATTGTAGACACCGCCATTGAGGTGGAAGTCCTGCAGTTCATGGCCATCCGCATCCCAGATCCGGTATCCCTTACGTTTGCCGATGGAGAGCGGCACGCCTGCGGCCAGCCAGGTCTCAGCCCGGTTCGGCATCAGATATTCATGCGACAACTCAAGTGCCTCGCGCTTCTGCTCCGACATGCCGGACAGCTGATCCGCAAACCCTTCAATCATCTCGTTTCCTTCCTGCAATCATCAGGGACAAAAAGCCCATTGGGGCGGTGTCTAAATTAGTTCTGGACATATGTCCAGTATTATTGGACAAATGTCCATATGAAAAACAAAACGCATAAGTGGCGCAACCCGAATGGCAAACGTGATCTCATTCTGGTGGCCACGCTTGAAGCCATCGGTACCGGCGGCATCGACTGTGTGACGCATCGCCATGTGGCGGAGATCGCCGGCGTTGCAGTGGGGTCTGTCGGCTATCACTTCGACACACGCGAAGGCCTGATCCGCGAAGCGTTCCGCTACTACGTCAAAGGTGTGACGGAGACCGTTCTCTCTGTGGCGGGAGATTTTGAACGCCCGACCCGAAAAACTGTCACCGAGGCATTGCTGACCATTTCCGAACGCGACGTGGACCGCCCTGAGTTTCTGCGCGCGGAGTATGAAATGCTGGTCTATGCGGGCCGTGATCCTGAACTGGCCCGTGATATCTCTGAATGGCATGAGACACTGGAAGGGCGCCTTGCCGGTGCGCGCGAGGTGCTTGGCGTCGACAGACCCATGCAGGCCGCCCGCATGATCCGGGATCTGCTGCGCGGCATAGAGATCGAACGTCTTGTGCGGCCCCAGGGCGCCAAAACCCGGCTGCGTGGCCAAATCGATATGGCCCTCAATGGTCTTCAGCTGCGCGAACCGGCCTGACCAACAGCCCCCCAGCCATTAGTTTTCAAGGATCCAGTTTAGATGTCACAGCCTTGGTTTTACCCCGACACGGTCAGTGCAGAAGCCGTTGAGACTGTGCGCATCTTCGCCACGTCGCCCCAGTCGCCTTGCGTCCTCACTGTCTCTTATGTCGGCAGGGAGACCATCCCTGTCGCCACATATGACGCTATCGATGTCGGCCACCATGACATTCCCCTCAACGCGGACACAAAGGGGTGTGACTGGCCGGAAGCCTTCAGCTTCACAGTGGGAGATGAATGGCGCAGTGGATACTACGATCTGCAGCTGACGACACCAGACGGCGGCAAGAGTCATCACTTCATCTGTGTGCGCAAGGCCAAATCTGTGCCAAAAGCCGATGGTGTTCTGGTCCTCAGCACCAATACCTACCACTCCTACAACTACTGGGGCGGCTCGAACTCCTACGCCCACGTGGAAAAGCTGATGGCGGGCGAAGTCAACGAGGAACAGTCACGCTCGGGCGCCATTGGCGTGCTTTCGCGGCGGCGACCTTTTGCTCAGGGCATGCTGGTCCCGCCACCCGGTGCACCAAGACTTATCAACCTCAATCCGCGCAAAGTCGGAGAACCTGGATTTCCCGGCAATGTGGAGTGGTTCATGGAGCACCGCCCGTCGCCCTATGACGGGGCAGCATGCTTCGTTGACAAATGGGAGCACAAGTTCGTCGCCTGGTGTGATGAGCAGGGCTATGAACTGGACGTCATTACAGATCATGACTTTGAGCGCGGCGAAGACGTGCTTGACGGCTACAAGTCGGTCTTCCTCGTCGGACACAGCGAATACTGGTCTGCCAAAGGGCGTGATGCTGTCGAAGCTTACGTGGCCAAGGGCGGCAACCTTGCTGTCTTCTCCGGCAACACCTGCTACTGGAAGGTCCGGTGGGAAGATGATGGCGACACGATGATCGCCCACAAATGGCAGGGCGAAGAGAACGACCCGAAGTGGATGGACCCCGCCACCCGCAAGGATGCGACCCATCTGTGGTCGCACCCTGCTTTTGAACGCCCTGAAGCAGAGATGATCGGCCTGTCGTTCCTCTATGGCGGATACCACCGGCTCGGTCTGTGCGTTGCACGCGGCAATGCGGGCATGACGGTCTATGACGATCAGCACTGGGCAGTCGCCGACACAGACCTCTATTACGGCGATGTCATCGGCAGCGACATCCCGTTTGTGGGGTATGAAAACGATGGCTGCCCGATCAAGTTCGGCCCCTCCGGGCTGCCCATTCCAGACGGGGGTCTTGGGGTGCCGGAGAGCTTCCAGATCATCGCCTTCACGCCGGCAACGCTCGCCGAAGACGAGAGAAATCCATATCCACCGATCATCCCGCGCGAAAAAGTAGATGTGCTGTCGACCATTGCCTTTGGTTCAGACGATGCCGACACCCAGCAAAAGCTCATGCGCGGCCAAGCTGTCATGGGCACTTTCAAGGCGGGCGGGGGCAAATCCGAAGGCGGCGAGGTCTTCAACAGCGGCACGACGGAATGGGCGCATGGTCTTGATGCAGGCGATCCCTTCATTGAAAAGATCACCCACAATGTGATGGCGCGGTTCGGCGTTACAAAGGCAGACGGTTGACCGTCTAAAGATGGCTGATCAGCGTCTTGATGATCTCGTCGCGGAAGTTCAGCACGATGGAGAAGTGGCCGTCTTCCTCTGTGAAGGTGGCCTTGATGCCCGGCACGCGCGCTGCGTAGTAGCGACCGATGGAGGAGGGCACCACCGTGTCGGCATGGCCATGCCACAGATAGGTCGGCACCTGAATTTCCGACAGAGGCCATCCCCACGGGCTGCCGTAAATGCGGCTGTCGCTTGAGAGGCCGGCAACGCCGTTGCCGATAGCCTCACGCCAGCTGGCAAGCATCAACCGGCCCATATCGCTGTTCATGAGGTTTTTGTCTGCGGCTGCGCGCGGCTGGCGTGCGCGGTAGGCGGCAGCGCGTCGCATCCAGTTGTCATCCAGCACAATGGCGCGGCCAAGGCCGAACAACGCCTGGCGGGCAAGCGGACGGCGGGCCAGATTGGTCAGCACCTTGAGGCGGCCCTCACTCATGCCCGGCGCCTCAGGTGGTCCGAGCGGGCACACCAGAGCGGTGGCCGCAACACGCTCTGGCAACCAGTGGGCACATGAGGCCGCATAGGGTCCACCACCGGACACGCCCATGACAGCGAATTTTTCAATCCCCAGATGGTCCGCCAGTGCCGCCACGTCAGACGGAAAGTCTGCAAGCTGGCGCCACCGCTTGGGACTGGACAGGCCATAGCCTGGCCGGTCGATGCCGATGAGCCGGGCGCCCTCAACGGACAGGAAAGACGCCTCCAGACGTGAGCCGGGAAAGCCATGAAAATAGAAGATCGGCGGCAAGCTCTTGTCGCCGGTATCTGAAAATCCCAGCTTGCGCCCGTCCGGCAGAGGGGCTGTCAGTTGCGCGTTCGGGCTCTTGATGGTCTCGAAAGCGTTCATTTGCGGCTTTTTTCCGGTATTGGGTGGCGGTGCCACTGGCTGGATTGTCTCAGCGATATAGCTATCAGGGGGCTGACTTTCAGCCCCACAACAAGGTATATCGCACGCATGACCGACACCACGCCTTCATATGAGTCTTCCACCCTCGACGACGACGCCCGGCGACGGCGGATCAAGTTCCGTGCCTGGCACCGGGGCATCAAGGAAAATGACCTGATCCTCGGGACCTTTGCCGACGCTTACATTGACGAGCTGACGGCAGATGATCTGAATGACTTTGAGCGGTTGATGGAAGCACCGGATCAGGATGTATATGGCTGGATTTCCAACACCAAACCGGTGCCCGACGACTACCAGACCAATTTGATGACGCGGCTGCAGTCCCATACGGTACCGGCACGCACGCGGCTGGAACGCTAAGCGACCCCAAGAATGAGCTCCCCGATAACACACGCGCCCGGCCCTGAAGCAGCAGTGGCGGCGGCGGATGGACGGTTTGTCACCGCCACCGGACGCCTCAACACGGGCGGTGTGCCGGAGGGGTTTGATGCCATTGCGCTCAGCGATCTTGCCCGGGCGCGGGGCAAACTCGTGGTGCACATCGCGCGGGACGAACCGCGTCTTGCGCGGCTCAAAGAAGCCCTGCGCTTCTTTGCACCCGACCTGCCGGTCATCGAACTGCCGGGGTGGGACTGCCTGCCATATGATCGCGTGTCGCCCAACAGTGACGTGGTGGCACGCCGCATGGCAGCCCTGGCGGAGCTTGCCGGACGCACGGATACCTCCGGGCCTGCCGTGCTGATCGCCACAGTGAATGCCAGCCTGCAGCGGATGCCGTCGCGGGCAACCATGTCCCAGTCAAGCTGGCGGGCGGAACAGGGAGACCGCATCGACCTGGATGCGTTGCTGGCCTATCTGGGTCGGGACGGTTATCTGCGCTCCGGCACAGTGCGCGAGCAGGGCGAGTTCGCCGTGCGCGGCGGCATCGTCGACATCTTTCCGCCCGGCTTCGATGAGCCGGTGCGGCTTGATCTGTTCGGAGACACGCTTGAAGGCGTGCGGTCTTTTGACCCCGAGACCCAGCTCACGACCGGCAAGCTGGGCAAAGTCGAACTTGTCCCGGCTACGGAAATCCTGCTCGACGACGACACCATCCGTCGTTTCCGCGCTGGCTATGTCCAGCATTTTGGAACGGTGACCGGCGAAGACCCGCTGTATGAGGCGGTGAGTGAGGGGCGGCGCCATCAGGGCATGGAGCACTGGCTGCCGCTGTTCCACGACGAGATGGCGACACTGTTCGACTATGCAGGTGAGGATACGGTTTTCACACTTGATCCGCTTACGGAAGAGGCCGCCGGCGAGCGGCGTGAGATGGTGGACGACTATTATGCCGCCAGGGCCGAGGATGCGGATGTCAGCCAGTCCGTCGCCAAAGCATCCAAGAAGAAAAAGAATGCGGGCGCTGCCGGATTCGACACCCCGGCGTATAAGCCGATGCCACCGGACACCCTGTATCTGACCATTGATGAATTGAAGGCATCGCTGGCTGCTCAGCCGACACGAGCGCTGTCGCACTTTGATGTTCCGGACGCCGCCGATGCTCTGGACATGGGCGCGCGTCCTGGCCGCGACTTTGCGCCGGAGCGCAAGGCAGAGAGCGCCAACGTCTTTGATGCTCTGCGCGGCCACATCAACACAATTAGAAAGTCTGCAAAGCGCCCGATCATTGCCGCGTGGTCGGATGGGTCCGCTGAGCGCATGAGCCATGTGCTCGGTGAACATGGCATTGAGCCCGTGGTCATTGCCGATGACTGGAAGGAAGCCCAGAGCCTGGCGCCACCCGCTGTCGCCCTTGTTGTGCTTGGGCTGGAAACCGGCTTTGAGACACCCACAATGGCCGTCATCGCCGAGCAGGACGTGCTGGGCGACCGGCTGGTACGCACCCGCAAGGCACGGCGGGCGCAGAATTTTCTCTCAGAAGTCTCCTGCCTCAGCCAGGGCGACTATGTGGTGCATGTGGACCATGGCATCGGTCAATTCACCAGCCTAGAAACCATCGAGGTGCAGGGTGCGCCCCATGATTGCCTGCTGATCATCTATGCGGGCAACGATAAGCTGTATCTCCCAGTCGAAAACATCGAGCTGCTGTCGCGCTATGGCTCTGACGATACAGAGGTACAGCTCGATAAGCTGGGCGGCGGGGCCTGGCAGGCACGCAAATCGAAGATGAAAGAGCGCATCCGCGAGATCGCGGATCAGCGCATCGCCGCCGCTGCGGCCCGCGCCCTGAAGACGGCAGAGCCTGCCGTGCCTGCGCCGGGGCTCTATGACGAATTCTCGTCGCGCTTTCCGTATGAGGAAACCGAAGACCAGCAAAACGCCATTGGCGATGTCATCTCCGACCTCGCCGAGTCCAAGCCCATGGACCGGCTCGTCTGTGGCGATGTGGGTTTTGGCAAAACGGAAGTGGCGTTGCGGGCCGCCTTCGCTGCGGCCATGTCCGGCAAGCAGGTCGCCGTCGTTGTGCCCACAACCCTGCTGGCTCGCCAGCATACCAAGACATTCACGGACCGCTTCGCCGGCTGGCCGCTCAAGGTCGCCCAGCTCTCGCGTATGGTCACCGCCAAAGACGCAGACCAGACGCGCGAAGCTATGGCGTCCGGCGACTTGGATATCGTGATCGGCACCCATGCGCTACTGGCCAAGTCGATTAAGTTCAAGGATCTGGGACTGCTGATTGTGGATGAGGAGCAGCGCTTCGGCGTGACCCACAAGGAGCAGCTCAAGCAGCTCAAGGCCGATGTCCATGTGCTGACGCTGACCGCGACGCCCATTCCGCGCACGCTGCAATTGGCACTGACGGGCGTGCGGGAGCTGTCGCTCATCACAACGCCACCGGTGGACCGGCTGGCGGTGCGGACATTTGTGACGCCGTTTGATCCGGTGGTGATTAGGGAAGCATTGCTGCGCGAGCGCTATCGTGGTGGGCAGAGCTTTTATGTGTGCCCGCGTATTGCGGACCTCGCCGACGCCGAAGCTTTCCTCAAGGAGTATGTGCCGGAAGTGAAATCTGTTGTGGCACATGGACAGATGGCGCCGGGCGAACTCGATGACATCATGAACGCCTTTTATGACGGCAAATATGATGTGCTCCTGTCTACCACCATCGTCGAGAGCGGCCTCGATATTCCAACAGCCAATACGATGGTTGTGCATCGCGCGGACATGTTCGGCCTGGCGCAGCTCTATCAGCTGCGTGGCCGCGTAGGTCGCTCCAAGGCGCGGGCCTTTGCCTACTTGACCGTGCCGCCGAACCGCACGCTGACAGCCAATGCCGAGAAGCGCCTGAAGGTGCTTCAGTCTCTCGACTCTCTGGGCGCCGGGTTCAACCTCGCGAGCCATGACCTCGACATCCGCGGCGCCGGCAATCTGCTGGGCGACGAACAGTCCGGGCATATCCGGGAAGTGGGCTATGAGCTTTATCAGCACATGCTGGAAGAAGCCGTGGCGCAGGCGCGGGCAGGAGGGCTCGACAAGGAAGAGGGCGAATGGTCACCGCAGATCAGCGTCGGGACCGCCGTCCTCATCCCCGAGACCTATGTGGCCGATCTCGATGTGCGCATGAGCCTCTACCGCCGACTGGCCTCCCTTGAAGAGCATCAGGAGATCGAAGGGTTTGCGGCAGAAATGATCGACCGCTTCGGGCCGCTGCCGGGCGAAGTCAAACATCTGCTTGAGATCGTCGAGATCAAACGCCTGTGCCGGGCGGCCAATGTCGAGAAGATCGATGCCGGACCCAAAGGCTGCGTCATCGGCCTGCGCAATAATGAGTTCGCAAATCCTGCGGGCCTCGTGCAGTTCATCAACCGTGCCCGTGGGGACGCCAAGCTGCGGCCGGACCACAAGATCGTGGTCAAACACAACTGGCCGGACGCGGAAGACCGCCTCAAGGGCACCCGCGCCGTCATGGAAGAACTCGCCACGCTGGCAGAAGGTGGAAGCGGGGCATGAACTCGCTCCCCTTGCGGGAGGGGGAGGGACCCGCGCCCATAAGGGCGTGGGAGGGTGAGGGGG
>JBHJJF010000034.1:0-7189 GCA_050042885.1 Candidatus Phaeomarinibacter sp. | reverse complement strand
CGAGACCCGTTGCCGGGTCGATCAGGCGTGCGTTTGTGAAGGCTGTGGACATGTTTGTTTTCTCGGCCTGTGTGAACGCGTTTACTGGTTGGGCAAGTGGCGTGAAAGTGCATCCAGGACCGCCATGCGTACTGCCACACCCATCTCAACTTGTTCACGGATGAGGCTGCGGTCGACATCGTCGGCGACCAGACTGTCGATCTCGACGCCGCGGTTCATCGGGCCGGGGTGCATCACCAATGCTTCCGGCTTGGCGAAGGCAAGTTTCTCGTAGTCCAGCCCATACAGATGGAAGTACTCGCGTGTGGAGGGGATGAAGGACCCTGACATGCGTTCCAGCTGAATACGCAGCATCATAACCACATCGCAGCCTTCGAGGCCTTCGCGCATTGATGTGAAATCTGTTGCACCCAGAGATTCAATTCCGTCAGGCATCAAGGTAGGCGGCGCTATGACCCGGACACTGGCACCCAACGCAGTGAGTAAGTGAATGTTGGAGCGGGCCACCCGGCTGTGCAGGATGTCACCGCATATCGCAATGCGCAGGCCTTCGATGCGGCCAATGCGACGACGAATGGTAAGGGCATCAAGCAGAGCTTGCGTGGGGTGCTCATGGGTCCCGTCGCCCGCATTGACGACACCACAGCCAACCTTCTGAGACAGCAGCGCGACGGCACCCGAGTCCGGATGGCGTACAACCAGCAAGTCCGGGCGCATGGCATTGAGTGTCATCGCCGTATCAATGAGCGACTCGCCTTTTTTGATGGCGGATGTTGAGACCGACATATTCATCACGTCGGCGCCCAGGCGTTTGCCTGCCAACTCAAAGGAGCTTTGCGTGCGCGTTGACGCTTCAAAGAAGAGATTGATTTGTGTGCGCCCGCGCAGACTTGAGGATTTTTTGTCGACCTGGCGGTTCTGGTCGACATAGTCGTCAGCCAGGTCGAGCAGGGTATTTATGTCCTGGAAGGAAAGGCCCTGTATCCCCAACAAATGACGGTGAGGGAAGGTCGCCTCGGGGCGGTCGTGATTTCGATCTGGGAGCGCGTTCATCGAAAGCGGAGTTTATAGGTATTGCAGTGAGAAACTGCAAGTATTGCCCATAGACCTAGTCAGCCAAGCAACCAGAGCATTGCAGGCATGGTTACCATGGCTGAAAGAGTGGATGCGGTGATGAGGCTCGCCATGAGGGGGGCGTCGCCGCCCAGTTGGCGTGCCAGGACGTATGAGGCCGTCGCTCCCGGTACCGCACCGCACAGGATGGCAACCATTCTCGCTACCCCGTCTACATCAAACACCCAGCACCATCCGGCCATGAGAAGCGGCATGGCAATGAGGCGAAGTGTTGTGGTAAAGGCAATGGGAACGCGTTGCGCCGAGACTTGAGACAGGTCCAGGCCGCCGCCTACTGCTAGCAGTCCAAGCGCAAGAGCTGCGCGGCCGAGGATGTCGAAACCGCTCAGTAATGGGGCCCAGAGGCCAAGTCCTGAGGCATTCAGGAAAATGCCAACGGCGCATGCGATCACTAGCGGGTTGCGGATCAGCAATTTGGCCAAGAGGCGAAAGCTTGCCGGGTCGTCACCCGCATATCGCATGAGAATGAAAACGCACAGAACATTGACCGTCGGAACCAGGACACCAATGCCGACGGCCGCCAGTGCCAGCCCTTCCGTGCCGAAGAGAGCGAAGCTGGCAGCGAGCGCCACGAAGCTGTTCCAGCGGGTGGCGCCTTGAAAGATGCTTGTGAAGGCTGGACCGCTTTGACCCATGGGGCCGGAAATGATCGGCTTCAGCCCGATCAATACTAACGACATGCTGAACAGTCCGGCGAACAGGGCGGCGGCCATGTTTGGCACCGGGATGTTTGAGAAGTCTGCTGAGACCAGGGAGTGAATCAGCAGCGAGGGGAACAGAATAAAGTAAGTGACCTTGTCGAGCGGTGGCCAGAACGCTTCGCCCGGAAAGCCTATGCGCCGCACATAGGCGCCTAGCGCGATGACCAGGAAAACCGGAATGAGTGCGTAGTTGATTTCGATCATGGTGCAGGACTTAGAGGCTTGGGCTGGGGTGTGCGGGCGAAATTGTCTATGAGCCCAACTTTGGCCCTCTTTTCGGAACGAAGTGACTTTTGGCTTTGAACTAATAGGAGAAATCCACGGGCGCGACGAGTCAGGTGGATACAATTGGCGAAACCCATTGGCGCTGCAGGCTGTCGCTCCTAACCTCCCAAGAAGCGTATTTGCCGCCTTTTGTACGCAGGTTGTCGCTGGGCGCGCTGGAGAGCTGGGAGCCAGGTCAGGTCCATAAGGTCTGGGAACTGGACCCGGATTTGCTCAACCCGGAAGGGTTTCTGTTTGGCGGGTATTACGGTGTGCTGGCTGATCAGGTGGGTAACTTTGCTGCCATGACAGTGATGTCCAACGAGGAACTTCTGCGCACAACGCAGCTTGAACTGGATTACTTTCGATCAATCGGCGAGGGGCCCGTCACGTTGACCGGGCGTGTTACCAACAAGTCGTCGAAGCTGCTGCACACTGAAGTCGACTATGTTTTGCCTGACGGGCGACTGGCTGCTAAGGCCCGTGTGGTGTTTTCGCTTCGGCCCGTCAATCAATCGCCAATAATCGGTCCAAAGCCCCCTGAAGAATGAAATTCGCGGCCATGGCGTCGATTACTTCGGCCCGGCGCTTGCGGGATGTATCCAGGCTGATGAGCTCGCGCTCCATAGCGGCCGTTGAAAGACGCTCGTCCCACAATAGGACGGGTAGCGAGAGTTCTCGCGATAGATTTCTACCAAAGGTACGACTGGATTGAGCCCGTGGTCCTGATGTGCCGTCCATATTTATGGGCAGGCCTAGGACGAGGCCGGTGGTCTGACGTTCTTGAATAAGTTCGCGCAGATCAGTCAGACCAGCTGAAAACTTGCCCCGCTTTAGTGTTTTGATCGGGGAGGCTATCCGGCGATCAGGGTCGCTGGTGGCCACGCCAATGGTTTTGGTGCCCAAATCCAGGCCCAGAAGGCCTCCGGTCTGAGGCAGAGCGACTGAAAATTCGACGGCGTCTTCTGTAATCACAGATAGGAGGATCCAAATTGGCTTTAGGGGGCGAAAAATCCACCAGCAGCAAGGTGCGCCTTAAGGTTGAAGGGTCTTGTACGTTACGGCTATGTTCCGCGCCACTCTTACTCCTATGCAGGACCCCTTGAGATGAGTCGGCATGTCTTCCGTCAGCGGTTGACGGATGCCGGGTCACAAGCAGTTGGAAACCAAGTTTTATGTCAGTCGATGCGGCTACCGTCCGGAAAATTGCGACCCTTGCACGGATCGCCATCAAGGACGAAGAAGTACCCCCGCTGGTGGGCGAATTGAACCAGATACTGGACTGGGTGGAGCAGCTTGGCGAAGTAGATACGGACGGGGTCATGCCGATGACATCCGTTGCCGATATCACAGCGCCGCTGCGCACCGATGCGATTACTGACGGTCAGAAGGAAGCAGCCGTCCTTGACAATGCGCCGGACGCGCGTGAAGGGCACTTTACGGTGCCGAAGGTGGGGGAATGAGCCAGCTTATCGACCTGGACATTGCAGGCGCCCGTGATGCCCTTGCCATAGGTGAGTGTTCCTCCGAGGAACTGACGAACGGGTATCTTGAAGCCATTGACGCCGCCAAGGCGCTCAACGCATTTATCACCGTGCTGCCAGGCAAGGCCATTGAGATGGCCAAGGAATCTGACGTGCGCCGAAAGGCCGGTGAGGTCGGCGCGCTCGAGGGCATTCCGCTGGCGATCAAGGACCTGTTCTGCACCGAAGGCGTTTTGACAACGGCAGCAAGTCACAACCTTGATGGTTTCACGCCGCCTTATGAAAGCACTGTAACCGCTAATCTGTGGGGGCAGGGCGCGGTTCTCCTTGGCAAGACGAACCTTGATGAGTTTGCCATGGGTTCATCCAATGAGACCTCGTATTACGGCCCAGTTCGCAACCCGTGGTCCATGGAAGGCGCCGCTGACGGTCTGGTGCCTGGTGGGTCTTCCGGCGGGTCTGCTGCAGCTGTTGCTGCAAATTTATGTGCCGGTGCAACCGGAACGGATACCGGAGGATCAATCCGCCAGCCAGCCGCGCTGACAGGTACTGTCGGTATGAAGCCAACTTATGGCCGCTGCTCGCGCTGGGGCACGCTTGCCTTCGCCTCATCTCTGGATCAGGCAGGCCCGATGACACGGACGGTGCGGGATGCGGCGATCATGCTTGGTGCCATGGCCGGGCATGATGCGAAGGATTCGACCAGCATCGACACGCCGGTGCCGGACTATGAAGCCGCTATAGAAGGCGGCGTTAATGGTCTGACCATTGGCGTTCCGGAAGAGTACCGCGTTGACGGGATGCCCAAGGAGATCGAAGACCTCTGGCATCAGGGCATCGAGTGGCTGAAAGCGCAGGGTGCCGAGGTCAAGACTGTGAGTCTTGAGCGCACAAAATATGCCTTGCCGACCTACTACATCGTCGCGCCTGCAGAAGCATCGTCGAACCTCGCCCGCTATGACGGGGTTCGGTACGGTCTTCGGGTGCCGGGCGATGACATTACCGGCATGTATGAAAACACGCGTGCTGAAGGATTTGGGGCGGAAGTAAAGCGCCGCATTCTCATCGGCACCTATGTTCTGTCAGCCGGGTACTATGATGCCTACTACCTGCAGGCTCAGAAAGTCCGGACACTGATTGCTCAGGATTTTGCAGAAGCGTTCGTAGATGTGGATTTGATCCTTACACCCACGGCGCCGGAGCCCGCCTTCGGCATTGGGTCTAAGACGGATGATCCATTGAGCATGTATCTCAATGACGTGTTCACAGTACCTGCCAGCCTGGCCGGCCTGCCGGGTATTTCCGTACCGGCGGGAATGTCGGCCAGCGGACTGCCGCTGGGTCTGCAGTTGATCGGCAAAGCGTTTGATGAAGAAACAGTCCTGCGCGGCGGCTATGCGCTGGAGCAGGCTGCGGGCTTTAGTGGCAAGCCGAGCCCGTGGTGGAGGTCGTAATGGCGGAAGCAGAAGCAAAACTGGTTGAAGGCGCCACGGGCTCGTGGGAAGTCATCATTGGTATTGAGTGCCATGCACAGGTGGCCTCCAACTCAAAACTCTTTTCCGGCGCGGCAACCGAGTTTGGAGCAGACCCCAACAGCCAGGTGAGCCTGGTGGATGCGGCAATGCCTGGCATGTTGCCGGTGCTTAACGAGTATTGCGTTGAGCAGGCGGTGCGGACAGGGCTGGGCCTCAACTCGGCAATCAACAAACAGTCTGTCTTTGCGCGCAAGAATTACTTCTATCCGGACCTGCCGCAGGGCTATCAGATTTCGCAGTTTGAGTTGCCGATTGTGGGCGAGGGCGAGATCGTTCTCGATCTTGCTGAGGGGGCACAACGGACTGTCGGCATCGAACGGCTGCATCTGGAACAGGATGCCGGTAAGAGCATCCATGATCAGGATCCAGCCTTGTCATTTGTGGATCTGAACCGCTCCGGTGTGGCGCTGATGGAGATCGTGTCCAAGCCGGACATGCGGTCCGCGGAAGAGGCGCAGGCCTTCCTCAAGAAACTGCGGACGATTGTCCGGTATCTGGGGACTTGTGACGGCAACATGGAGCAGGGTTCCATGCGCGGCGATATCAATGTCTCCGTTCGCCGTCCGGGTGAGGAACTTGGCACCCGCGCCGAGATCAAGAACGTGAACTCGTTCCGGTTTGTCGGTCAGGCTGTTGAATATGAAGTGGGACGCCAGATCGACCTCATCGAAGACGGCGGCGAAGTGCAGCAGGAAACGCGGTTGTTCGATCCGCGGTCCGGCGAGACACGCTCCATGCGGTCCAAGGAAGAAGCGCATGACTATCGTTATTTCCCTGACCCAGACCTCCTGCCGCTGGTGCTGACTGATGAGTTCATTGAGGGCATTCGGGCAACGCTGCCGGAAATGCCGGACCAGAAGAAGGCTCGTTTCATCGAGCAATTTGGTCTCAAGCCCTATGACGCGGGAGTTCTGGCCGGTGACAAGGCTTCCTCTGACTTCTTTGAGAAAGTCGTTGAGGGGCGAGACCCGCGCCTTGTTGCCAACTGGGTGACGGGTGAGTTTTTTGGTTCACTCAACAAGCTGGGCGTCGAGATTGAAGATGCTCCCATCAGCGCTGACAATCTCGGTGAGCTGATTGACTTGATTTCCGACGACACAATCTCTGGGCGTATTGCCAAAGACGTGTTTGAAATCATGCTCGAAACAGGTGATGCGCCGGGCAAGATCGTGGAAGAAGAGGGCCTGAAGCAGGTTACGGATACCGGTGCCATTGAGGCTATCGTGGATGAAGTGATTGCTCAGAACCCAGACAAAGTAGCCGAGGTCAAAGAGAAGCCAAAACTCGCGGGCTGGTTTGTCGGCCAGGTGATGAAAGCGAGCCAGGGCAAGGCGAACCCGGCCGCCGTGAACAAGATATTGGCGGAGAAACTGGGGCTTTAGCCTCGACGTTATCTGTCGATCAAAAAGACATGACCGCCGCGGCTTACCTGTTACTCTTGTCAGAAGAGATCGGGTGAGCCCGGCGGTTTTTTGTGGAGCCTGTGATGCATAGAATGGCTTTTTTTGTTGCGATCGCGATGTTTTTCGGCGGTCCGGCGTTGGCGGGCATCGAAAAGATCAAAGCGCTGCATGATGACCACGAGCGGCCAAGGCCATTGATCAAGGCGCCTGTTACGACACTGAAAGCGCCCGGCGAGATATTTGCGGTGATCGGCGGAGACTATGGTTTTGTCCTCTATGACGCCGGCGGCTCTGAACTGGCAGAGTTTGATGACAGTCAGGATGCCGTTGGCTTTGCGATGGAACCCGGTCGATACAAGGTCATTCCCGATATCGAAGGGGATGTGCATCACCACCAGTTTATCGAAGTGCTGATAAAGACCCGTTGAGTTTGGCGGCACACTGACCATATGAGCCTCGCCGGTTGAACCGGCGGGGTTTTCTTGCTTGCCTAAAAATAGTTCTGGGGAGGGAACTGATGATTGATCTTTATACGTGGACGACACCAAATGGCCGTAAGGTCTCCATCATGCTGGAGGAAACCGGGCTGGAGTACACCACCCACCCTGTGGACATCGGAAATGGCAAACAGTTTGAGCCTGACTTCCTGAAGATCAGCCCCAACAACC
>JBHJJF010000033.1:0-25934 GCA_050042885.1 Candidatus Phaeomarinibacter sp. | reverse complement strand
GAACATCGCCAATCTGGGGATATTTATCCTCAAGCACACCGTCTCCGTGCAGGCGAGCCCGACACCTGAGAAGCTCGATGTGCTGATCAACATCAATCGTGAGATTGCCGCTGGCCTGTACCAGCGGCCGGCAGGATAACGTCCAAAAGACAATCCAATCAGAAAAAGCGCTGCAATGAGAGCAGCGCCTTTTTGTTTCACGAGCGGCGTTCCCCAACGCCTATGGCAATCTAGAGGTAATTCGTCAGGGTCAACCGGGAGACAATTGACGTCGCCTGGAAACTCGCCGTCAGCTGGTTGTTAAGCTGCAGGATCATTGTCCCAACCTCATTCGTGTCCGCATTTTCAGACTGAGCCAATAGGACCTGGGTGGCATTGATCGTCTGCTCATGCCGGTCCTTGGTGGTAGCAAGACTGCTTTCCTTGAGTCCGAGCTGTGTCCTCACATCTGCCAGAGACGTTGTGTCTTTAAAGGCAAAGTCGGAACCGGTCCGCTGCGTTGTCTTATTGTAAGCACGTAGCGAAAGCGTATCCGCTTCATCGAACTCAAGCGCTGACAGGACTGCAAGTGCCTTCACCGTATCGCGGGTCGGCCCTTCATCGGCGCGCGTCGCATATCCAATCGTGCGGCCATCATCAATTTTGGCGAGCGCGCTATTGCGAATTGGCGTGGTCTCTGTGTCACCCTTGTACCAGAACACCGTGTCGGTTGTCGTCGCATCCACAACGCCTGTGGCTGTCGCAAACGGAGGGCCATCAACGCGCTTGGGCGGATTGGCGGAATCATACTCAAAGAACTCTGTCGCTGCCCGCTGTGCACTCGCAGGCTTGAGCGCCGTTTGTGCCAGAATCTCAATATCCCGCGCCAGGGCTGTCTGGAAATTGGCGGCGGTCGTATTTGCGTCAGCACCCACAAGGAACTCACCCTCTTCAGGCGTGCCTGATGTGATCGCGGTAAGCGTAAGTGTTTCCGTTGTGCCGTCCGGCAACGTAAACGACACATCAAGCTTCTGACCGGCCGTCGGCAAGGGTGCCCCGAAAGCCACTGTCATTGCCTGCGGCGAGCCTGCGATACCCGCAGTCGCATTGTTTAGGTCCGTTGACACAGCGCTGAACTTGAGGCCAAACGGAGGCGCATTGTCTTCAGTAACCGTTACCGTATTGGTAGCCGGAACCGGGATGGAAAGTCGGCCGCGATTGTCAGCACCAAGATCCGCCTGGGCGCGCTCGGATACAATCTGCTTGAAGCCGGCAAGCCCGACATCGCCATTGATGACCGTGTCATAGACTTCGACCGGCTGGGTCTGTGTGGCCGCGCCGCCAAAAAGATGACGACCAGCTATATCTGTATTTAGGACTGCCAACGTTTCTTCAAGGCGTTCCTGAGCTGTGAACTGAAGCTGCGTCTGCTTGCCGTCCAGTGTCTCATAACCGGATGTCAGAGACGCTGTGCGCATCTCGGCAGCAATGTCATCAATACGCGACAAACCCTGCTGTGTCGTCGTCAGGCGCAGCTGCGTCTGATCGATTGTGCGGATGTATCCGTTCATCACATTGAGCTCGTCACGCAGATTCAGCACCAGCGAGGCATCAACCCCAAGACCGGAATAGGTCTGCGATTTCTTGCCGGTCGCGAGCTGTGTCTGCAGATCGGTGAGCTGCAGCTGCATCGTCTTGACCTGATCGCGTTGCGTAAGCGACTGAAGAAGTGAGGGAACCTGCATGGGTCTCGTCCTACCTGTCCGCTATCGCAGGATGTTGGAGAGCAGGGACATCATTTCCTGCACCGCCGACATCACCCGCGCATTTGCGGCATACGCATTCTGCAGCAAAAGAAGCTGCGCCATTTCATCATCAATAGACACACCCGTCGTCGACAGAACTTTCTCCTGAAGTCCAAGCTGCACAACCTGCTTGCTGTCAAATGCCCGGTTCGCCAATACTTTCTCATTGGCCTGGAACGAAACGACACGGCGCGCGAACTCGTCCACGCCTCCAGAAAAAGGCTGCGCCGTCCCGCCAATGCCGGTTGCCGGGTCAAACTCCCGCGGTGTGCCTGTCAGTCGCTCCAACAAATCCGTGGGGCGGGCTGGATCACCCGTATCTGTCGCCGGAGAGGTAGAATACACCACCAGTGAGGATGGGTCGGCCTGGACCGCAGCGTTCACAGCAATACGGCTGGCGAAACCCACTTTCTGTCCGGCACCATCTTGCGAGTTGGTGTAAGCGGCCTGCAAGTTGGCCCCGTCAACAAACAGCGGCAGTCCAGTTCCACCGTCAACAAGGCCGGTCGCCGTAACCGTTGCGGTCACAGCATCCACATCTGTGGTCGCACCGACACCGTCGTCAACGATGCGCACGGTCGTACCTGCAGGGTTGGAGGTGTCGATATTGATGCTCGCCGCGGCGAGGGCGGCATCCAGATTTGTTGCGAAGGTGGCTGCACTCCCACCCCACGCAACACCGACGACTGTATCATTCGCATTCGCAGTGACCGTGTTCGCCAGCGGCAACGAAGCTGCGTCATCTACGCGGATGATCGTTACCTGTCGCTGTGTTCCGCCAGGAGTTTCCGTGTATGTCAAGTTGATGCTGTCGCCGTTCTGAAGCGCCGCAACATCCAAATCAAACCCGGCTGGTGGGCCGGCGACGGCGGTTGAGGTGACCGATGTTTCAGACATCGACTTGGCAAGGTTATGCGCGATCTCATCAAGCTGAGCCTGGGCTTCCACAAGCGTTTCATCACGCAAATCAATAAGGCCCGCAATCTTACCTTCGCGGATCGTGCCATCACGCAGGAGGTCAATAGGTGCAGAACCACCAACTTGCAGAGTGACCGTTCCCACTTCGCGCAAGCTTGGGTCAGAGTTGTAGAAAGAGGACGCCCCTAGTGTTGGGTGCTCATCGAACGACAGCGTTGTCGGCTCGGTATCCAGCAGAAGGTTACCGCCATTTGTAAACACGGAAATCCGTCCGCCCTCACGTTCTACGGTCTTGATGTCCATCAGTTCTGCAAGCTGCTGGACAGCACTGTCCCGCTCGTCCTGCAGATCTGCAACAGAGCCGGCCTGATTGGCCGCAATTTTCAGATTGAGATCATGAATTTTTGACAGCGCGCTGTTAGCTTCTGCTACCGCATCGCTCAACCGGCGTTCAGTCTCCCGACGCATCTGCTGAATTTCGTCAGACAGACGGTTGAGCTCAACTGTCAGCTCTTCCGCAGCCGCAAGTGTGGCTTCACGCGTAACTGTTGATTCCGGCGTTGTGGCAAGGTCCTGAAACGCCGTCCCCAAACGTGTGATGTAGGATGCCACAGATGTTTCACTGTCCGGCGTTCCGAACATCTGATCGACCCGCGTGAGGAACTCAGAGCGCACTTCCAGCTTGGAGTAGACACCAGACGACCGCTGCAATTGGCCGAACAGAAAGTTGTCCACTTCACGAACGGCAGCCTGGACCGACACACCAATGCCCTCGCCGCCTGCCAGCGCATTGGATTGGCCAACAACTTTCCGCGTGTACCCTTCGGTGGTCGCATTCGCGATGTTGCGCGAGGTAAGATCGACCGCGGCCTGGTTGGCCTTGAGCCCGGAGACGGCTGCATTGAGTGCGGTTGAAAGGGACATAGGTGTATCTGTGTTTGATTGCGAAGGGGAAACTGGCAGGCAGCCGGGGCCACCTGCCGAGGATCAGCGACTTAACGCTTCATGTTGAGTGTCTGCTGAACCAGTTCGTCAGCAGTCGTCACGATACGCGTCGTTGCAGAATAGGCCTGCTGCGTAACGATGAGCTTTGAGAACTCATCCGCGATATCCACATTGGACGCCTCGCGTGCTTCAGCCACAATTTCACCCGACGCACCCTGAATGGCCTCACCTGAGTCTTGAGTAGCTGCCCAGGCGCCACCATCCAGCTTACGCAGCTTGTTGTCGGCATTGAACTTGACCAGCGTAACTTCGGCCAGATCCAGCTGCTTGCCGTTGGTATAGGTGCCGACAACGCGACCTGCATCAGAGACAGCGATGGACGCCAGCGCACCGGACGCAAAACCATCCTGCTCAATCTCACCCACATTGACGGAGCCATTTGTGTCAGCGTACTGGGTCACTTTGTTGGATCCATGGTTCACTGTGATGTTGCCGAGATTGATGCCATCAACGGTCAGGTTGGTAATGGTTGCGGAATTGACCGCAGGCGTGGCAACACCGCTCGTGTTGAACACATAGGCTTGGCCCACATTGTTCCATTTGGCTGTCGTGCCGGTGGCGGTCGTGCTTGTCTGGTAGAAAAGGTTCCACGTATCAGCGCCGCCCGCCTGTGCAGCGCCATTGCCGACATTGTTGACCTTGGCCCAGCGCAGCTCGACATTCACCGGGTTGCCGATGGAGTCGTACATCGTGATCGCGCCGCCAGCGAGGGAGCGGTCAAGGAACAGCTGTTCATCCTGACCCTGAACAAATCCGGCACCACCAAATGTTGTGGGGTTGTTGGTGAATGTGCCGTCCAGCATCAATTCTGAGTTGGCTGTTGCCGCATCGGCAGTAACAGTCTGGGGGAAGGATGGCAGGTTGGCGCGATAGTCCATGGTTGTGGACTGCCTGGCCTCAACAAAATCATTGGCAATCTGAATGCGGCTGGGAATGTCTCCCACCTTGTTGCCGGTCAGCGGATTGATCTCCACACCCTGAAGGTAGTAGCCGGCACCATTCTGGAGATAGCCGAACCGGTCCACTTCAAAGTCACCGCGACGGGTGTAGTAGTCGATCTGGTTAAACACTGGGTTGTTGTCCAGTGTGGCAACCCGCTCAGACACCATGAAATACCCGTCCCCATTGATGGCCATATGCGTTGGTACCTGAGCGGCCTCAAGGGCGCCTTGGACCGTGTTCGTGAAGCGCGCTTCTGCAGCACCGTACCCGGTGCGCTGTTGCGCGATGTGGCAAAGGTCACCAGGTCGCGGAAATTGGTTTCGGTCCGCTTGAACCCGATGGTCTGCGAGTTGGCGATATTGTCCGAGATATGACCCAGCGCCTTTGAATTGGCTTTAAGACCGGTCACGGCGGTGGTCATTGCACCGAAGATTGTCATCGGATCCCTCCAGAGGACTAACAGATGGCTGCGCACCAAACGCGGCACGCGGAATAATTCAGACACACAGGAGCAAGCACCGGGCCAGTCGGTTTATTGTTTTAATTCAAGGGGTTGGAAGTCTTGTCAGGGCTGTGATATCAGCACTTTCTTCCCTATGCGGCAGGTTTTGCCGGGCAATAGTGCTCAAATGACATTGCGTCATGCCGCTTGCCCAACGCGGCGCGTGGCCCTAGGTTTGCGCCCGTTCAGAAATCTTACCGACTAATTACCAGACCAAATTGGCAGGACTTGTTGATGCGCTTTGAAGGCACCAAAGACTATGTGGCAACCGAAGACCTTCGGGTTGCCGTGAATGCAGCCATTACCCTCGAGCGCCCGCTCCTCGTGAAGGGTGAACCAGGCACCGGTAAAACCGTGCTGGCTGAGCAGATTGCCACGTCACTGGGCGTGCCGATGATCACGTGGAACATCAAATCCACCACGAAAGCCCATCAGGGCCTGTATGAGTATGATGCCATCACCCGCCTGCGCGACAGCCAGCTGGGTGACGAGCGCGTCAAGGACATCAAGAACTACATCAACAAGGGCAAGCTCTGGGAGGCGTTCGACGCCAACGAGAAAGTTGTGCTGTTGATCGATGAAATCGACAAGGCTGACATCGAGTTCCCAAATGACCTGCTCCAGGAACTCGATCGCATGGAGTTCTATGTCTACGAGACCGATGAGGTCATCAAGGCGAAAGCGCGTCCCATCGTCATCATTACGTCCAACAATGAAAAAGAGCTGCCGGACGCTTTCCTGCGTCGCTGCTTCTTTCACTACATCAAGTTCCCGGAAGCGGACACGAAGGGTCAGATCGTTGATGTACATTTCGACAATCTGAAAGAGCGTCTGGTCAAGGAAGCACTCGACGTGTTCTACGAAATGCGCGACGTCCCCGGCCTCAAGAAGAAGCCATCCACGTCAGAGCTTCTGGATTGGCTGAAACTGCTGATGAACGAAGACGTATCGCCGGAAACCCTACGCGAGCGCGACGCGTCCAAGCTCATCCCGCCGCTGCACGGTGCGCTTCTGAAGAACGAGCAGGACGTGCACCTGTTTGAGCGTCTGGCCTTCCTCGCCCGCCGCGAGCGCAACTAGCTCTTGGCGTCGTGAATGATGCAGAAAGGCCGGAGCACCCGCTCCGGCCTTTTTGTTTTCCAATCTCCCTCGTGCCCACTTAAAATAAGTTCATGCAATGGGGAGGTCGAATATGTCCTCGATCAGGACAATTACGATTGAAGGCAAAGGGCCAAACGCCCTGACTTTGAATGCCGTCAATGCGATCAATGCCGCATTGACGCTTGCGGAAGAAGACCAATCCACCGAAGCCATCATTCTGAGGGGCAAATCGACCGACGCATTTAGCGTTGGCCTGGACAATGCGGTCCTTGCCGAAGGAGAAGAAGCAGCAGCAGGCCTACTCACTGCCATGGGTAAACTTCTGATGCGTCTCTTTACATCTCACTTGCGGATCGTTGCTCAGGTTGAGGGCCATGCTGTTGCCGCCGGGGCAATGCTGTTGCTGGTGTCGGACATCCGGATAGGCACTGAAGACGACTATCGCATCGGTTTTTCCGAAGTTGGCATCGGCATGCCCCTGCCCGGCCTACCAATCGCACTCGCCCGCCACCGCCTCAGCCCAAGATGGCTCACCCGCACCACTGCGCATGCCGAGCTGCTCCGCCCACCTCAGGCGCAAGCCGCCGGCTTTCTTGATGATCTCGTTGACGTATCAGGGATCGACGCAGCCACAGCAATGGCCGCCGATAAACTGGCCGCTCTACCGCGTGATGCCTACATGCAATCGGCGGCGACACTGCGTGCCGCCGCCGTTGAAGAGATGAAAACGTCGCTGGGGGCGCGCTAGGAGCGGATCATCCGGTAGAGATAAATCAACGCACACGCGCCGGCCACTGCAACAGCGAATTGGCCGAAGAGGCCCGCGAAGGCCACGCCGACAAGACCGAGGACAAAGTTCAGGGCCACCGCACCCGCAATGCCCAAAGCAATATTCGTCAGCAGACCATGATCGGCCTTCATCAGCTTTTCAGCAATCCAGCCGGCCAATCCGCCGACAATAACCCACATAATGATGCCCATAATCGCTCTCCCGCCTGGTAATGATTCTTCTATGGGAAAGCGTAGGCTACGGCCGCGCGTCCCGCTAGGATGCGCTGCAATACAAGTCCAGTCATGAACATGAACAAAAACAGCGATCCCCAAACCCTCACCTATTACGACAAAGAGGCAGAAACCTACGCCCGCAAGCAACGCAGTGCGGAGTTGCCAATGTCCTTTGACAGGTTTGTGGCCGCGCTGCCTGCCGGCGGACACGTCCTGGATCTGGGAGCAGGCGATGGGTACTTCTCACAGGAGTTGGAATCGCGCGGCTTTGAAGTAACGGCGACAGATGGCTCAGCCGGCCTTGCTGCCATTGCCAGCAAAAACCTCAGGCGTCCGGTCCGCGTCTCCCGGTTTGATGAGCTGGAAGACATCGCCACCTATGACGGCGTCTGGGCGCACGCCACACTCCACCATGCGCCTCTTGAAGCCGTCCCGGACATCATCGCCCGCGTACATCGCAGCCTGAAGCTTGGTGGCGTGTTCCACATGTCCGTCAAAACCGGCAGACCGGCCGGACGTGACAAGCTTGGCCGCTTCTACTGCTACCCATCCCGCGAGAACGTGGACTCTGCTCTGTCTCAGGCCGGCGGCTGGCAGGAAATTCTGTTCGAAACCGGCAACCGCAAAGGGTATGACGGTGTCGCCACAGACTGGCTCATTCTCTTTGCACGGAAGACTGCATGACCACGATCTATATCGACGGCGACGCCTGTCCGGTGAAGACCGAGACAATCAATATCGCCGAGCGGCATAATCTGCCCGTCTTTCTGGTCTCGAACTCCGGCATGCGCACCGGCAACCATCCGCTGGTCAAGAACATCCTCGTGTCTGATGGCGCAGACGCAGCCGACGACTGGATTGCAGAAGAGATTGGCTCAGGCGACATTGCCATCACTGCGGACATTCCTCTTGCCGCGCGCTGCCTGGAGAAAGACGCACGCGTTCTGGGTCCCGACGGTCGCGCGTTCACCCCGCAGAATATCGGCTCCGCTCTGGCGTCGCGCGAACTCAATCGCCACCTACGAGAGACCGGTGTCATGACCGGTGGGAACGCGCAGTTCTCGAAGGGTGACCGGTCACGCTTTATGAACCAGCTGGACCAGCTGATCCGCAAAAGCATGTCGCGCTAGCGTCCAGCCTACAGGCCGGTTGAAACAGTGCCACATTCATGGTTTTGCGATTGTCCGGACGTTTGAACGTCAGCTCCACGCCAGGCTTGGCCTCGAAAACCGCCAAATTCCGGGCGCTCTTGCATCCAAAAGCGCGGCATGGGAGTTTCCTTTCCGAACCCTATATGTGGTTGCTATGACAACCATCCGACCCGAGGCCACGCACCATGTTTGTCAATTTCTTCCATGAGCTGAAAAATGCCGGCATGCCGGTGTCCCTGCGCGAATATCTGACGCTGCTGGAAGCCATGGATGCCGAAGTGATCGACCGCGAGGTTGAGGATTTCTATTACCTCTCCCGCTCGGCTCTGGTGAAAGACGAAAAGAACCTCGACAAGTTCGACCAGGTGTTTGGCACCGTCTTCAAGGGCCTTGAAAGCCTCGGCGAAGGAGATGTCTCCGAGATTCCAGAAGACTGGCTGAAAGCCCTCACTGAGAAATTCCTCACCGACGAAGAGAAAGCTGAGATCGAAGCTCTTGGTGGCTGGGAAAAGATCATGGAGGAGCTGAAGAAGCGCCTCGAGGAACAGGAAAAGCGCCACGAGGGCGGCAACAAGATGATCGGCACGGCCGGCACCTCACCTTTCGGCGCAGAAGGCTACAACCCCGTCGGCGTGCGCAGCGGCCAGAAGGAAGGCCGCCACTGCAAGGCCGTGAAGGTCTGGGACAAGCGCGAATACAAGAACCTCGATGATTCAATCGAGCTTGGCACCCGCAACATCAAGGTCGCCCTGCGCCGTCTGCGCAAATGGGCGCGCGAAGGCGCTGCCGAAGAACTGGACCTGGATCACACGATCAAATCGACGGCTGACCGCGGCTATCTTGACATCAAGCTGATCCCCGAGCGGCGCAACACCATCAAGACATTGCTGTTCTTTGACGTCGGCGGTTCCATGGACCCGCACATCAAGGTGTGTGAGGAGCTGTTCTCGGCCGCACGCACCGAGTTCAAGAACATGGAATATTTCTACTTCCATAACTGTCTGTATGAAGACCTTTGGAAGGACAACCGCCGGCGCCACAACGAAAAGATGGCGACCTGGGACATCCTTCACAAATACCCGTCTGACTACAAGGTCATCATCGTCGGTGACGCCTCCATGAGCCCCTATGAAATCACCTATGCCGGTGGGTCAGTGGAGCACTGGAACGAGGAGCCGGGCGGCGTGTGGCTGGAACGTCTCCAGCAGATTTATGAAAACGTTGTGTGGCTGAACCCTGTCGCCGAGCGCCATTGGGAATACACGCCATCGATTGAAATCATGCGCCAGATCATCGGGGACCGCATGTTCCCGCTGACGTTGGATGGCCTTGACCGCGCGATGCGGGAACTCTCGCGTTGAACGAGGCCGCCCGTCCCGAACCTGAACGGGCACAGATGCAGATCTCGGTGGAAGGACGCCGTGTGGCCTGGCTGGACCTCTGGCTCTTCACGCCGCTGGCCCTGCCCTTCTTCTCTGAGATCTACATCACCATTCTGAAATTCGCGCACTTTCAGCTGGGGCTTGCGGGTGGATTTCACGGGATTGCGCCGCTGCATTGGGTATTCATCAACACGACCGGGGTGCTGGCCATTTTGTGGGCCAGCATTCGCATACGCTACCCGCTGCGCGACCTGGCCCTCGCAGATGCCTATGCCCGCATCGCCGTTGCGGCCGTCCTCGTATTTTGGATATGGCAGGGTGCAACGCCCCTGCTGACACTGTTTGTGGTCACCGAAATCGGCGGTGCCCTCTATGTCGTCTGGCCGCGCAAGGCGGTCTAAAGCACGCCCATTCTTCGCGCATCGTCCAGCATCATACCAATGCGATCCTGCCCCCAGTAACGGTGCGTCTTGCCGTCGACATCAAAGGCAAAGAAAGGCACGCCGAAGACCTGATCCTTTTCGATCAAGGGCGTGTAGGCCTGCACCATGTCAGCACGCAGTTTCGTATCTGTCATGGCTGCTCTGACCGACGCGGCATCAAGGCCGATATCAGAGGCGATATCAGCAATGACATCCGGATCTTCGAGGGAACGACTTTGCGTCCATCTCGCCTTTCCTGCCGCCTGCGCAAATGCAAGTCCCTTGCCCTGCTGCTTGGCATGTTCGGCAACATTGTGCACCGGCCCCCAGTTGTCCACGTCCACAGGCGGCATAAGCGTGAGTTCCATGCGGTCAGCCAGGCGCGCCACATCTTCAATCAGATAGGCCAGCCGTGGCGGATTTGCCGTCGGATTGCCGAACACAGTCCCCTGAGCAAATCCGGTAAGCGGGATCGGATCAACATCAATGGCATCACGCGTAAGCTGCTCTGCAGCCAGCCAGACATAGGGACTGCGGAGAAAAAAGTAAAAACGGATGGGTGAGTTTGACGCGGTCATGACGAAACATACGTCTTGGCGCGGCAGTTGGATGACCACACTTGACACAGGCTCCTTCATGTAACAAATACAGTTACATGAAACGCAACAGCCAGCTTTCTGTGACCCTGCATGTGCTTCTGCATCTGGCGGACAAAGAAGCGCCCGTGACCTCCGAGTTGCTTGCGGATGCACTCAGTACAAATCCGGTCGTGATCCGCCGGATGATTGGCAGGCTGCGTGAGTTTGGCCTGGTGGAGTCACGCAAAGGCCACAATGGGGGCTGGGTGCTGATGCGTAACCCGTCCAAGGTTTCGCTCAAGGATGTCTATGAGGCATTGGGCAGCCCCGGGCTGCTTGCTCTCTCCCACCGCACGGAGAGTCCGGACTGCTTGGTAGAGCAGGCCGTCAACGCATCCCTGGGCGAAGCATTCCAGGAAGCTGAAGCAAAGCTGCTTGATCAGTTCAGCAAGGTAACGCTGTCTGCCCTTCTGCAAGATGTGCACAAGGCGGCCGGGCGCGTTCCTCATCTGTGCGCAAAAGGAAAGGCCGCATGAACAGCTTACTGAAAATGTTCGAAGACCCAGAAGCTGTTGCTCAGTATCAGGATGGGCCGGCGCGCTTTGTGCCGGGGCTCGAAAGCCTGCACAGGATGAGCGCCATTTTGCTGGCGGAGCGTGCACCTGATAACGCAGAGGTATTGGTTCTTGGCGCCGGCGGCGGCATGGAGCTGAAAGCGTTTGCGCAGGCCAAGGCTGGCTGGCGGTTTACCGGTGTAGACCCGGCTGCGGAAATGTTGACTCTTGCGCGAAAGACACTTGAACCATCCGGCGAGCAGGTATCCTTAGTGGAGGGATATGCACATGACGCACCCGACGGTCCTTTTGATGCGGCTGCATGCCTGCTGACACTTCACTTCCTGCCGCGGGAGGAACGCATTGAGACAGCTGCGGAAATTCACAAGCGGCTTAAGCCTGGCGCGCCCTTCGTGGTTGCCCATTCGAGTTTTCCGCAAGGCTCGCAAGAGCGCGTCGTCTGGCTGTCGCGTTATGCTGAATTCGCTGTCACCTCCGGAGTTGACTCCACAATGGCCGAGAATGCACGCGCATCGGTCGCAGCGTCTTTGGACATTCTGTCGCCGGAGGAAGACGAAGACGTCCTGCGCCAGGCTGGTTTCACGGATGTGACACCCTTTTATGCTGCATTCACCTGGCGCGGCTGGGTCGCTTACGCCTGAAGACGGACACCTTCCCGATCAATGAAAGTCCCGGCTCTTGGGCAGCATCTTCCGCACAGCACGCGGCATCTGCTTGGGACGCTGACAGAAGTGCTGCTCGATGGCTTCCGCACGCGCCGCTCGCCCCTCCGCCCGGCGGGCCGTGATCTCCCTTGGGTCCTCACCGGGACGGCGGACTTCATCTGCGTTTGCTATCGCCGCGTCACCAAAATCTGCGATGGCCTCACGCGCCTCAGACAACGTCCCAAGCAGGTGAGTCATATCTTCCAGATGATCCGCAACAATATGGATGACCTCTCCCTGTTTTTGGACGCGCCCGCTCACTCCGAGCACCCGCGCGCCTAGAATGATCTTGCGGTGTGTCTCAAAAACCGGCGGCCAGACAATAATGTTGGCGACACCGAACTCATCCTCCAGCGTGGCAAAGATCACGCCCTTGGCACTACCAGGCCGCTGACGCACCAGCACCAGCCCGGCCAGATTGATTTTTGAATTGTTGCGGATTGTCTTAAGCGCTTTTGAGGGCGTATAGCGCGCCGCAGTCAGACCATCCCGCAGGAACGACAAAGGATGCGCCTTAAGCGACAGGCGCATATGGGTGTAGTCCTCAATCACATGCTCGCCCAACGGCATTGAGGGCAAGGCAACCTCTTCCTCATGCTGAAAGCCCGTGCCTTCCGCATGCGCAAACAGGGGAAGCGACGCGGGCATCGTCCGTTGCGTGCCGCCGAGCCCGCGCACGGCCCACAACGCGTCCCGGCGATCAAGACCGATCGAGCGGAATGCATCCGCCTTGGCCAGCCGCTCCAGCTCTGCCGGGGTTAGCCGTGTCCGAAGCCAGAGGTCCCGTATACTGTCAAAGCCCTGCGGCGGGCGTGCAGCTATCAGCCTCTCGGCTGCTTCAATCCGGAACCCTTTTATCTGCCGCATACCAAGACGCACAGCCATGCGCCCGCCGCCTTCATCGCTGATGGGGCTGGCGTGGTCGCGAATTTCAAGGGTCGCATCCCAATCGCTGGCATTGATGTCCGGCGCCCGCACCTCAACGCCATGTTCCCGCGCATCGCGCACGAGCTGCGACGGCGCATAAAACCCCATCGGCTGGGCATTCAGGATGGCAGCGCAGAAAACATCCGGGTAATGACATTTGAGCCAGGATGACACATAGACGAGCAACGCAAAGCTGGCTGCATGGCTTTCTGGAAAGCCGTACTCGCCAAAGCCTTCAATCTGCTTGAAGCACCGTTCAGCAAAATCCCGCTCATACCCGTTGCCAACCATCCCCTCCACCAGCTTGTCCTGAAAGCTGTGAATGGTGCCTACCTTGCGGAACGTCGCCATGGCCCGGCGCAACCCGTCTGACTCAGCTGGCGTAAACCCACCAGCCACAATGGCGATGCGCATGGCCTGCTCCTGAAACAGCGGCACACCCAGCGGCTTGCCCAGCACTCCCTTAAGTTCTTCCGACGGATAGATCGTCTCTTCTATTCTGTCCCGCCGCCGAAGATAGGGATGCACCATGTCGCCCTGAATGGGGCCGGGCCGGACAATGGCAACTTCAATCACGAGGTCATAGAACTCACGTGGCTTGAGACGCGGCAGCATCGACATCTGCGCCCGGCTTTCCACCTGAAACACACCGACGGAATCCGCCTTGCACAGCATGTCGTATACGCGCGGGTCTTCAGGCGGCAGCGTGTCCAGCGCCAGTGGCCGGTTGTAGTGGGTGTCCAGAAACTCAAACGCGCGGCGGATGCACGACAGCATGCCCAGCGCCAGAACGTCGATTTTCAGCATGCCGAGCTCGGACAGATCATCCTTGTCCCACTCAACGAAAGTACGGTCGTCCATCGCCGCATTACAGATGGGCATGACTTCTTCCAGCGGTCCCGCCGTGATCACAAAGCCGCCCACATGCTGGGACAGATGCCGCGGAAAACCGATGAGCTGCCGTGGCAGATCAAGCGTCAACGCCAGTGCCGGATCCCGTGGGTCAAGACCAAGGTCAACGATGTGCTCTTCTTCAACGCCCACACTGGACCAGCCCCATGTGGTGCCGGACAGGGCCGCCGTCACATCTTCAGAAAGCCCCATTACCTTGCCCACTTCCCGCACGGCTGAGCGTGACCGGTAGGAGATGACGGTGGCCGCAATACCTGCACGATGCAGGCCGTATTTTTCGTAGATGTACTGGATCACCTCTTCGCGGCGCTCATGCTCGAAATCCACATCAATGTCCGGCGGTTCATTGCGCTCCGCCGAGATGAAGCGCTCAAACAGAAGATTGATCTCGACCGGATTGATGGACGTGATGCCGAGGCAGTAACACACGCACGAATTGGCAGCACTGCCCCGCCCCTGACACAGAATGTCCTGCGAGCGGGCAAACCGGACAATGTCGTAGACCGTCAGGAAGTAGGGCGCATAGTCGAGCTCTCCTATGAGCTTCAACTCATACGCAATTGTCTTTTTCAGCTCAGGATCAATCCCATTCGGAAACTTCTCATGGGCGTATTGCCAGGTCAGGCGGATGAGCGTTTCCTGGGGCGTCTCTCCCTTGCCGAACACTTCGTCCGGATACTGATAGGACAGTTCATCAAGGGAAAACGAGATACTGGCGGCCACATCAAGTCCCGCCTGCAGAGCATCCGGATAGGCCTGAAACAGCCGTGCCATCTCATCAGGCGGTTTGACATGCCGCTCCGCATTAGCGGCCAGCAAGGCGCCGGCATCGGCCACCGTCACATGCTCGCGAATGGCCGTCACTGCATCCTGCAACGGCCGACGCTCCGGCGCATGATAGTGCACGTCATTGGTTGCCAGCAGCCGCATATCCAGATCACGCGCCAGATCAGACAACCGCATTAGCCGTGCTGTATCGTCTGACCCATAGAGAAAACTGACCCCCAGATAAGGGATCGCCAACAGCGCGCGGGCCGTACGGACTTTCTCCTGAAAGGTCTCGTCAATCACCGCCGGCGGCATCAGCACCAGCACCTGATCCTTTGCGGCGGCAACAATGTCCTCGACCATAAGATGGCACTCGCCCTTGGGTGCCCGGCGATTGCCAAGGGTCAGCAACTTCGACAGCCGCCCATAAGCAGCCCGGTCTTTTGGAAAGCACAGAATGTCGAGCCCGTTCTGTGTGACCAGCCGCGTGCCTACAACAAGTTGAATGCCCGTTTCCTTCGCCGCTACATGCGCCCGCACCACGCCGGACAGGGTGTTGCGGTCCGCAATGCCGACGGCAGAAAGACCCAGTGCAGCCGCCTGCCGCACCAGCTCATCAGGGTGACTACCGCTACGCAGAAAGCTGAAATTGCTGGTGACCGCCAGTTCGGCAAAGTCCTGCCCCATCAGCCCGCTCTTGACGTTTCAGGCAGCAGGCGCAATGAATGCGGAGCGTGGCTCCGCAAACAAGAACGAGTCTCCATGCCCCATGACGGCGTTCTGCGCCACGCGCACAAAACGCCTGAGAATCCGAAGGGTCGAGCAAGATGAAGATGAAGGAACTTGAGGAACGAAGTGGTATTGGGCGCGAGACCATCCGCTATTACATCCGCGAGGGCCTGCTGCCGGAGCCGGACCGCCCCAAAACCAATGTGGCGATCTACAGCGAAGAGCATCTGCGCCGCCTTGACCTGATCCGCACCCTTCAGCGGGAGCGGTTCCTGCCCTTGGGTGTCATCCGCAAACTGATTGAAGAAGCCGGCGACCGGGAACCGGACATGGTGCCTGGCCTCTTCGGTTTTGAAATCATGCTGGCGGACCAGTTGGGCGCTGAAAGCACCCGCTCCCAGGTGGAGCTTGAAAAGCTGAGCGAAGACAGCGGCATGCCGGTGGAAGAAATCCGACAGATTGCTGAAGAAGGCATTATCACGTTCACCCAGTCGTCCAGCGGCAAAACCGTTGTCAGCGCACAGGATGCCGGCATCATTTCCACATGGGCGCACGTGCAGGCACAGGGCTTCACGTCCGACAAGGGGTACGGCGTTGAGTATCTCAAGCAGTACAATGAGCTTGCCGAAACTCTGGGTGACCTGGACGTGACGGCGTTCTATGAGCGTCTGGCGGACAATCTGGATACAGACAAGGCCTCTGCCATGGCTGCCGCCGCCATTCCCCAGTCCCTTGAGGTCTTCGGTCACCTGCGCATCAAGGCAATTCTGCGCAAGATTGCCGAGCGCAACGCAGAAGCTCTGGAAGACGAGGCGGCCTCTTCGCGCAAAAGCGCCTGAAGCTTGTCCCAAGCCCGTCATGCAAAGACACCGTGCATGAACCAGCGCGGAGCGTCCGTCTCACGCTCATAGAGCCCATCGCGATAGAGCCAGAAGCGCCGCCCCTCACCGTCTTCGACGCGGAAATAATCCCGCGTGGCAGCCTCCTTGTCGGCAGGCACCCACCACTCCGGCGCCAGCCGCTCCGGCCCCTCCGCCCGCGTGACCGCATGCAGCATCCGCCGCCAGCGAAACTGCCGTGGCGGGCCTTCGGGCACTTCGGCCATGACCTCCACAGGCTCCGGCGGCGTCAGCATCCGGATGGGCCGCAGCGGCGCATCCCCATACATCACCAATGGCGGTACATCACTGTCCTTGACGTCATTGGCTGCCAAGGCCGCGACCGCCACCTGCGCCCGCTCGGGAATGTGGCTCGCTTGCCCTTTCAGTTGCATCACCCGGTTGGCGCCCAGCCGGTTCGACAGACGATCGATCAACTCCTCAAGGCTGGAGCCATCATCAGGGCTGCTGGTGAGGTCCTTCTGGCGCGGCCCCAATGCATCCACGGCACAGGCCTCCAGCACTACGCCCTCTATGCCGTAGCCGATATCAATGTCGGAGCCTGAGACACCGCCCGAGGGCACAAGCTTGTCCGCAAACAGAGCCGCGATCCGGTCCGCATCCCGCAACGCGCTGGATGTGCCTGCCTCAAATGTAAAAAGCTCTGCATCCACACGGTACAGCCGCAACCGTAACTGCCGCACACCCTGCTGCCGACGAGCAAGCTCAGCAGCCAGATCACGGGCTGCCAGTGCGATGGCGGCAATGATGCCGTCCAGCGCAATCAGCGGGTCGGCAAACAACAGCCGTGCCCGCGCAGGTACCCGCACCGCTTCCGGTGCCACCGGCTCTGCCCGCGCACCAATAACTGCATCCAGCTGCTGGCCCATAACGGCTCCAAAGCGCGCCACCAACGGTGCCCGCGGGCGACCCAGCAAGTCACCAACCGTCACAAGACCAAGCCGCGTCAGATCATCCGCCATACCCTGCGAGATACGCAGCGCCGTCGTTGGCAGAGAGGACACGGCCTCCCGTGCGGCCCCCGGTTTGACGATGCTGATCTTTTCATTGCCATGGCGCGCCACCGCCCAGGCCGCCCCCAGCGTATCCGCCAGCCCGGCCTGCGCCTCATGCCCCAGCCGATTAATTCGGGTGAGCAAGTCCTCCAACAGCGCTGTTTCTCCACCAAAAAGATGGGCACAGCCGGAGATATCCAGAAACAGCCCTACCCCCTCATGGGCCAGAGGCGACAGATCTTCAGCACGCGTCCAAGGCGTAAATCGCGTGGCCCAGGCTGCCAGCTTTACAAGCCGCGCTTCATCCCCCCTGGAGTCGCGCTCCACCACATCCAGGCCGGGCACCAGCGTCCGCGCATCGGACAGGCGCTGGCCGGGCCGGATACCTGCATCCGCTCCAGCACTGTTTACCGCAACAATCCGTAAGCCCCCCTGCTGCGCTTCAATAAGCGCAAAGGGCGCAGCCTGCTTATGCGGGGACCGCCAGCCGTGAGACGGATGCAGGCTTTTGCGGCCACGCAGACGGGCGATTTCGTTTTGCTGGGCGTTGACCTGCATCCCCATCCGCTCGATGGGAAAATGGGGAAGCCACAGAGAAACAATGCGCCGCATGGTTCCACTCCAAAATGAACCGGGAAGAAGAGCCGCCCCGTACCCGGTCCAGCGTCACGGCAAAGCGTGCACGCCCGGGAGCAGAAGCAACTGATGAATTAGGAGAACTTGCCGCCGCACCAATGCGAAACCGGGTCAGCGCCGCTGATGGAGCTGAGGCCGCACTGCCCGCATGTCCCGCCAACAGCAATGCCGGACGTTCGAACCGCTCCGCTGCCAGCTGTAGCCGCCTTGACGCCTTGAGGTCATAGGCGCGCGCGCCTTCAAGCTCCGTAACAACACCGCACAGATCCGGCGTCCGCAGGGCTTCTTCCGTCACCCACAAGGCCTCGCGGTCATCCCTGGCCGAAACGATAAGCAGCCGTGTCGGGTCAAGCCCCATCATGGCCAGCCCCGGCCCATAAAGCGGCCCGAGGTCATGGACGCCGGAGCGCTGCACGACCCACAGCAAGGACCGCTTCTCGCGGGCAACAAGCCGGCTGCCAAGGCCCATGGCAAACCCTGCCGCTGCTGCCATGTCCGGGTAGGCATCCCCCACCACCTCATGCAGCCCGGCAAGGGAAAGTCCGGCACGCCCGCTCATACGGCGGTCAATCTCCGGCGCGCCAAGCAAGAGTGAGGGTGCGCTTGTCCGCTGCGACTCAAAGCGTGAGAGGTCCCGCCTAAGGGACTCCAGAAGCTCTGCTTTTTTAGCCGGACGCGCCATTGAAGCTCCACCGCACACCCGCTATGGATGTGCATATATTCCTAGTATGTTCCTATTTTGTTCTATTTCTAATTACCCATTGGAGTCAACAAATGAGTCTGCAGGAATTTGCGCTGGCGCCCTTGAGGAGGGTGCCTGAAGATGGGGAATGCTGGAGATCATCCTCATCCACAGCCCTCTTGTCGGCCCGTCATCTCTGTTGCCGACAGCCGATGCCCTCAAGGCCCAAGGCATCAAATGCGCAACACCCTCGCCACTCCGCCCGCACGCTCCACCGCCCAGCTGGCATGACTGGCCGATCCGCCTGAAAGGGGCTGTACCTGACATGGCGTCCGCGGTGGTTGTGGGTCACAGCATGGGCGGCCTGCTGGCAGCCCGGTTGGCGGCAGACATCCATGCGGCCGGCTTCATCTGCCTGGACGCCCGCATCCCGCCGGCCAGTGGCCCCACACAACCGGTGGAGCCAGAGTTCCATGATTTTCTCAGGACACTGCCCCTCAGTGACGGCCATCTCCCACCCTGGCAGGACTGGTGGGAGGTTGATGCATTTGAAGGTGCGGACATATCTGAGGACACGCGCAAGACCGTCCTCAGCGACATCCCTTCCTTACCCCTGAGCTGGTTCGACGATGCCTTCGAGATGCCAGACTGGTCAGGTATCAGAAAAGGCTTCGTCAGAACCTCCCACACCTTCATAGACGAAGCCCGCCGCGCGGAAGCAGACGGATGGCCCGTCATCCGCCTGAAAGGCACCCATTTGCACCCGGCAACCAAGCCCGAAGAGACCGCACAGGCCATCATTGCTTGCTGCGCAGACATGCAAATCACTTAGCAAGCATGGCCGCCCTGGCGCTCTCGCATTTGGGAAACGCTTCTCCCGGCTGATAGATCAAGGGTCATCAAAAGGATGACACACATGAACGAGACATTTCAGGTAACCGCTATCGGCCACGTTGAAGCAGGCCGCACAGACCCCATTGATGACGATTGGGACGCCGTCCCCGCCTCCATCGTGCTTGATGAGCGCTTTGATGAAGAGGCCCTCATGGGCCTCGATGCCTTCAGCCATGTGGAAGTGATCTACCTCTTCCACCAGGTCCCGGATGAAGAAGTCGAGGGCAAGGCCCGCCACCCACGCGGCAATAAGGACTGGCCCCGCGTCGGTATCTTCGCCCAGCGCGGCAAGGGCCGCCCCAACCGCCTCGGCGCCACCATCGCCCGCGTCGACCGTGTTGAAGGCCGCGTCCTGCACATCACCGGACTGGATGCCATCGACGGCACTCCGGTCCTTGACCTCAAACCCGTCATGAAGGGCTTTTTACCTCGCACGAGTGTCACAGAGCCCTCATGGGCCAGCGAGATCATGGCAAGCTACTGGTAGGCACGCACCCAAACGGCCAAGCGAATGGCCAGGAAAGTGGATTGTCCGGTCAAGCCGGACAATGGCGGCAGGAAGTGGCAGCGGGGAATTCTCTCCCCCCCTTTTTTCACGCCATCCCACGGCTAGACCGGGGGATCCATTAGCACCTTCAAACGAGAGAGCGAGCAAAATGAAACTCAACCAGGTTACCGTCAGCGTGACGGATATCCCTCGAGCGATCACATTCTACGAACAGCTGGGCATGTATCTCATCGTAAAGGATGATCACTACGCCCGCTTTGAACTGCCGGATGGGGACACATTCTCAATTCATGTGGCAGACACTGTCCCTCCATCAGCCACGATGGTCTATTTCGAATTCGAGGATGTGGACAAAGCTGTCCGCGAGGCGGAAGCGCGCGGCATTACCTTCACCATGCAGCCGACAGATCAGTCATGGCTGTGGCGCGAAGCCTACCTGTCAGACCCCGACGGCAACCAGTTGTGCTTTTTGCAAGCAAGCAGCAATAGACGTTTCCCGCCATGGCGGGTGGATGGACGCACATCGTAATGCTGATTTCAACGTGATCTCACGCTCCCCTGCGTCAAAATACCTTGCGACGGCACCTCAGGTTTAGTGGCAGCATCGAGAAGCGGTTACCATCCGACATCCACCCAAAAGGGGAGTACGGACATGAACCTATCCAGTTCTCTGGCACCCTATTCCTATCGTGACGATGACAGTGTCCCGGACTTTAACGATGGTGGCCCGGTCACTGTCATGGATGGTGAATGTGCTCTTTGCTCGACCGGCGCGCGGTTGATCGCCCGCTTCGACAAAGCTTCCGAGTTTCAGATCTGCCGCACACAGACTGAACTTGGGCGAGCACTCCTGCACCACTACGGTCTTGATCCGGAGGACCCGGAGAGCTGGCTCTACATCGAGGAAGGCAGCGCCTACACATCGCTTGACGGCTTGATCCGTGCTGGAAAAAGAGTCGGAGGTATAGGTCACACCCTTCAGGTCTTCCGTCTTCTTCCACGCTTTGCACAAGACTGGCTGTATCGCCGCATCGCCCGTAACCGCTACTACCTGTTTGGACGTGCCGAGATGTGCGCCCTGCCGGATCCGGCTCTGCGCGCCAGGTTGATGGAATGAAAACTGTTGCCTATGGAAGATCTGCAGCGAGCACGCCAACACTGTTTCAGGCTGCACTCGCCGACAGATGGCTGCTCCTGCCACCGGAGCTGCAAGCGCTGCACAACGTACAGAATGTCGAGCGTTTTTCCGGGCGGGCAGACACCAAACGCGGCACGACGTTGATTGCCAGTTTCGCGGCGTGGTTCATCGGGTTACCTGCAGCAGGAATTGATGTTCCGGTGAGCATCACAAAAACCCGCACCGAGAAAGGTGAAGTCTGGGAAAGAGACTTCGACGGCAGAGTGTTCCGGTCCATTTGCTCACAGGCACCCATGCCCTATCGCTACCGGGAGCGCTTCTGGCTCTTCAACTACGAGCAGGATCTCCCGGTGGAAAACGGAACGATGTATCTGCCGGTGAGACGCGGCTGGTTTCTCGGCATTCCCATACCAAAGCTCTTTTTGCCGGGAAGCGACAGCCGGGAGTACGCACACAAGGGCAGGTTCCACTTTGACGTGATATTGAAAGCGCCGGTGTCAGGTGACCTCATCGTGCGGTACAAAGGGTACCTAAAACCGGATCACATGCCTTCTGCTACTTCCTATCCCTGAACCGCCTGGCCCCAGTAGTTGAAGCCTGCAAACTTGGGCGTTGACGGCAGGTACATGGTTTCCATGCCCTCAATCTTGAAGCCGCCTTCGGCGAGCATCTCAGGGATCGGACGGTTGACATTGCAGCCGCCGGCGATCTTCTTCCAGATTGGATTGATACGGTTCTGCCACTTGGCCACGTTGGCATCTGGCGCCTTGCCATGTTCGCAGAAGATCATCTTACCACCGGGCTTCAACTCCCGTGCCATGCCTTTAAGCGCGGTAATGCCATCGGGAATTGTGCACAGCGTATAGGTCAGCAGCACTGTATCCACCGAGTTGTCATCGAGCGGGATCTCCTCTCCCGGAAGATCGAGAAATTCAACAGGAATGCCGTATTCCGCCACCTTGGGCTCCGCGCGCTTGCGCATCTCTTCGGCCGGTTCCAGACCGAAGATCATGTCCACCTTGGCCTTGTCGTAGTAGGGCAGATTGAGCCCGGTCCCCATGCCGATTTCCAACACACGCCCCTCCGCCTGAGGCACCACCTTTTTGCGCTGATAGGTAATGGGCTTGGCGCCGCACGCTGTATCCAGAAAGCGCGGCAGAATGTGTTTTTCATAAAGGCCCATGCGGCAGCTCCCAGCATTTGAAATTGCGAAGGTCAAAATGTGTTCGACGACACCTTGCGATGAAAACCCGCCATTCGCAAATTACGTACTTTCGCAACGTAAGTGCCATCGAACGCCGGAAATGCCTTAACGGCGACGGATGCTTCAATGATGTGAGAGGTAGTGCCGACAGAATTTGAACTTGAGAACGGCGCTAACGCCAGCTCGATACGCCAAAGCGCAGCAGACGATCACCATCGACAGGCCCGATCGCCCGCCCCCGGCCGCGGAACGTCAGAACCGCGGACTTGAGGTGTCCCGCCGCCCGCAAAGCAGAGGCAGCCCGGGCCCCATCTCCCAAAGCGTCCCACACCACTTCCGGCGACAGTTCCCCGTCAGGCCGCGACACCATCCGCTCAATCGCCGTGGCGCAGAGCTGGGCCAAAGAAGCAGAGCGTGCCACCACGCCAACAGCCTCCGCCGAGGCCGACCAGTTAGACGCCGTCACAACAGCTACACCCCCTACATCGCCCTTAAGTGCTAGGGGGGCGTCCAGACTACGCAGCAATTCAAACGTCATCCCGTCGGGCATGTCGGATAGATCGGGAAACTGCGCGCCCTCTCCAAGCGCATAGGCAATGCTCTTGTCCTGAGCAATGCCGAACCGCGATGGCGCTGCAACTTCAAGCGCCTCACCCAGAGCAACATCCATCAAAGCCGCATCAAGCGCCGGGGCCAGCAAAGGTGTTGATCCAGAACTGTTGCTCACAGCATGTGCGCTGGCCGCCACCTCCCGCCCAATAGGCGTTTGCGCCAGCACGTCGGTGCCCGCTTCGTCGCTTTGCGCAAACAACTGCCGGTCGGCCGCATGCTGGGCCCGCAGAACCGTCAGCCGCTGGCGCAGCCGTGTCCCCTCGCCGTCCGGCAACTCACCAGCACACAGCAGGGAGACGGCCATCAGCAGGAAACCTCAGTAACTAGATGAATCAGGAGTGCTGTCTTTAGCCAACAAATGCGCGTTCAACAACAAAGGTCGATGGCGAAGCGTTGGAGCCTTCTTCCAGTCCGGCCTTTTCGCACAGTTCCTTGGTGTCCTTGATCATGTCCATGGACCCGCAGATCATCACCCGGTCGTTTTCCGGATCGAGCGGCGGCACGCCCAGATCCTCAAACAGCTTGCCACTGGTAATGAGGTCGGTGATGCGACCGGTAAACGGATACTCCTCGCGGGTGCAGCTGGCGTAACGCACAAACTTGGCTGGCGCCACGTCGCCGACCAGCGGGTCGTCCTTGAGGCCTTCCTCAAGCTCCTTGCCGTATTCCAGTTCGGAGACTTCACGGCAGGTATGGGTCAGAATGACCTGATCAAACCGCTCATAGGTTTCAGGGTCGCGCATGACTGAGGCAAACGGCGCAATGCCGGTGCCAGTCGAGAACATGTAAAGCCGCTTGCCCGGCAGCAGCGCGTCATGCACCAGCGTGCCGGTCGGCTTCTTGCCCAGCAGAACCTTGTCGCCCGGCTTGATGTCACCCAGCATCGAGGTCAGCGGACCATCCGGCACCTTGATGGAGAAAAACTCCAGCGTATCGTCCCAGGAGGGACTGGCGACAGAATAGGCACGCATAATGGGTTTACCCTTGGGGCCAGGCAGCCCGATCATGACAAATTCGCCGGAGCGGAAACGGAATGCCGGCGGACGGGTGATGCGGAACTTGAACAGGCGATCCGTATAGTGCTGCACCGAGAGGACGTCTTCCTCGGTGGGGGCGTTCGGATTGACTTTCACGGCTGCCTCGGACATCGGCATCTCATCCTTCGCAAGTGCAAAATGTTCCGGAGATATATATCCCTCGGACGCAATATATGTGGCGCTGCACATAACCCATTGTGCAGGGCATGGTCAAAGCGCTCAGGTGTCACACATGGCTTATTCACATAATTTTGAAGTGAATATTATTATTTCCCAAGTACTCAGTGTCATATAGGGACTGTTCGGGAGATTCAAGACCTAAGGTTCTTTTTTAGAACTTTCTATATTTGAGAACGGGAATCCAACGTCCAACGCCCTGATACCCCGACGTCAAAGTGTCGCGTACGAAAGCCTTTCGACCTTTGCGCCGGAACGCCATATAACTCCTAGACCTTCTATGAGGTCCGACTTCACCGTCCAGCACCCAAGACCGTCACTCTGACATGACCAGCGACCCCGCCCGCCCTCCGATCCGCCCTGTTGCCAAAAACAGCGAGACAATGGCCGATGTCCGGCGCGAAATTGACCGGCTGGACAGAGAACTGGTGCTGCTGATGGCAGAGCGCCTGCGCTACATCGAAGAAGCCGCAAAAGTGAAGCAGGACCGCGACCGGGTCCGCGACGAAGACCGCATCGAAGACGTCGTGGCCAAGGTCCTGGCCGAATCCGCAAAAGTAGGCCTGGCGCCCGAAGTTGCCGAGCCCGTCTGGCGGCTTCTCATAGAGCGCTCCATCGCGCACGAATATGTGCGGTTCGACGCGGAAAAATCCGCCGCCGAATAAGGACCCTGCCTACTCTCCGGCCGCCCTGCGCTGAATCAACGAAGGCGCCTTCACGGCATCACCAATGTGCACATTGGTGAAGTGGAACCAGAAGTCCGAGTTATAGACATCCGGGGAGCGATCCACCCGGCACTGAAAGCCGATGGACAGATCTTCCCATGGTAGGCCATTGGCAATGACATGCCAAAGACTGTCCTTCCGTACACGGACAAGAAGCTTACGCGGACCATCAGCGTCGCGGTCCCGCTCAAATGCCTGTGTCACAGCATCAGCCGCCATCAAGGTCACATGCGGCTCGTCACCGGTAAAGTCTACAATTGCACCGGCTGCATCCACACCGCCAAAATTGCGTGCCGTTGGCGCCACGTAAAGCAGCAGATCATCTCGAAACACCGAGGCTTCAAAATAGGATTTAAGCGCCTCCGCGTCATATCCCTCGCCCTCCCGCTGCAAGGCAGAGATGTAACCCTGACAGTAAGCCGGCGACATGTCGTAAAGTCGCCCGCCGTCATAGCGCGAGGCGGCTATCTCATCGCCGTCAAAGACAACAATGTCCGTCTCCAGAGGATCAAAAAACGCGATGCCCTCCATGCGGCCGCTCAGATACGTGCAGATCTCTGCACTGGAGTTCTTGGCATTCAGAGCCTTGGTGTCGGCATCTTCCGGCGCAGCTTCTGTGAAGTATCCCGCATAGGGCATCACCGACCGGGGCCCTGCCGCGTCCACATAGCGTTCCGCCATGTCGCGAACAGCCACGCGGTTGCGCGCGGCAATACGCACCTTCTCGCCATCGCTGACCGTATCAAACGTGACAGGATATCCACTGGCACCGCCGGCAAAGGCGGTAAGCAGAATGTCCGGTGTTTCCGGCAGCACGAAATTATTGAGCTTGTTGCTGTCCACACTCAGCAGGGCCGAGTGTCCACCGCCTTCAACCCAGATACCGCTGTCATCACGAAAGTCGCCAGCCTGAAGAACAGATACCCGTGCGCCCGTGTCACCGACTTCATACACATGGTTGAACTGCGCCGCATGGACATGATCAAAGCCGAGTTCCCGCAACGGTCCGACTGTGGAGCCTG
>JBHJJF010000032.1:0-4972 GCA_050042885.1 Candidatus Phaeomarinibacter sp. | reverse complement strand
AAGGGGAGAGGGCAAAGAAAGTCACCTCTCCCCTTGCGGGAGAGGTCGGTGCGCAGCGCAGGGTGAGGGGGGCGGATGGTTGCAAGCTACTCCGCCGCCTGCGTCGCCACGCCGGGTACACCGTCAGGGGCCGATGCCGTGTAGCTGTCGCGCGACGTCACGGCCTCCCACCAGCGATAGAGGTTGGTGCAGCCCTCGAAGGCGTCCATGCCGTCGGGCATCTGACCCACATAGGACAGGGCCGGGGCATAAAGGAGATCCGCAATCGAGACATCGTCCCCGGCAAGCCAGGTGCGGCCGTCCAGTTGCTCATCCATGATCAGCATCGCTTCGCGGATCTTCGGCTTGGCGGCGTTGATTGTCTCCATATCCGGCTGGCCGTTGGGCCCGGCGGGGAAGATGTACTGCTGCGCATAGTTGCGGATCGCCTGCGGGATCACATAGTCGAGGGCTGCCGAAATCCACTGCTCCATGCGGGCGCGCTCCAGGACATCATCCGGCTGCAGCGCTTTGCCCTCATAGGCCTCGTCGATATAGCGGCAGATCGCCAAGCTCTCCCAGATCGTCGCCTTGCCGTCGGTGAACACCGGAATCTTGCCGAAGGGGTGCAGCTTGCGATGCTGCTGTGACCCCAGGGCACCCACAGTGCCGTCACCCACCTGACCCAGCTTGTAGTCCAGGCCCTTTTCATGCGCCGCCATGCGCGTTGTCCGCACGAAGGACGATGCCGCGGCACCATATATGATGATCGTCATATTATAACTCCTGCTTCTACTGTTTGGTGTCCGGCTTTGCTTGCGCCGGGACACACCTCTCCCATTAGCGGCCAGGCACCCCGACCGCTCCGCCGCCCAGCTGACCCGTGGAGCAGGTCAGCCGGCGATCAGCTCTTGAATGTCGTCGCCGCCCGCGACTTAGGCAGCCACCAGCCCTGCCAGATTCTCCAGGCTGTGCGCCCAGCCGCCATTGAAGCCGTCGCGGAGTTCCATGTTGGCAAAACCTGTATGCAGAAGACGAAGCCGCGTGCCACTTCCCTGCTCTTCCAGAGTGAGCGTCAGCATCGTCGAGCGGCTGGAGCCGTCTTCAAAGGTGCGGGTGAACTCGATGACCAGTTTCTCCGGTGGCGACATTTCAGTGATCCTGCCGCGCATGGAAAAGTCTTCGCCGTTCTCGCCCGACATGGTGACGATGTAGCGGCCACCGACCTTGGGCTCGACTTCCGCGCCATCCACCATGTTGACCGCAGGCCCCCACCACTGGGCCACCTGCTCCGGAATGGTCAGCGCCTCAAACACGCGCTCGCGGGATGCATCGAGGTCACGATGCATATCGATCTTGAGAATGTCATCGAGGTCTTCGCGGTCGGCTGAGGCCATATCAACTTGTGCCATGAAGCTACTCCTGAATATGCGCTGCTATTTCTTTGAAGTGCCGGGACGTCTGGCCTTGGGCCGTGACGGCGTCTCTTTGGACGGAGATGATTTGAGAAAGGCTTCCAGAGCATCCAGCTTCTCGTCCCAGAACCGCCGGTAGCGGTCGACCCAGTCCGATGCCTGCTTGAGGGCTGCCGGGTCGAGATGACAGATGCGCTGCTGCGCCTTCTTTTCCCGCCGGATCATGCCCGCATCCTCAAGCACCTTGAGGTGCCGCGAGACGGCAGGGCCGGAAATATCAAAGCCTTCGCCCAACTCACCGGCCGGTGCAGGCCCATCCGCAAGGCGCTCAAGAATGGCGCGGCGCGTCGGGTCTGCTAACGCCTGAAAGGCGGCAGACAATTGATCAGGGTGTGGAGACGGCGTACTCATATTTAGCCAATCCGTTATTTAACGTAATTGTTAAATAGAATCGATGCCCGCCCCCGTCAAGGGGGCAATCTGCGCTCAGGTTTTGACAGCCACGAACAGGTACCGGTTGAGGGAGAAGAAGTACGCCCCGTCCGCGCCTAGGGTCTTGAGGTCATCTGCCCACGCCTTCGCTTCGTCTTCGCTGATCCCGTCACGCCCGGACACGAACCCCTGAATGCCCCGCATGATGCCCGCAGAGTAGCTGTGCGGGTTCCAGTCCGGATTAAACATCGGGATCAGCTCGCGCCGGGTAACCGTCATCCCCGCCTGATGCAGCAGATGCGGCAGCTTGCGCGGCAGATGCGGGTCAACCAGATGCGCATCCCACGCTTTGAGCACACGCTCCATGCGCTCGCGGTTGCTGGAGTGCCAGACAATGGAATCCCAGTCCGTATCCAGAATGACGATTTTACCGCCGGGCTTGAGCACGCGCTTTGCTTCACGAAGTGCCGCCCCCATGTCGGTGACATACTCATAGACCTGTGTGGAGACCACGACGTCCACACTCTCGTTCGCCATGGGGATCTGTTCCGCTTCCCCGTGCTCCATTGTGACCCACGGCATGTCCGCGCAGCGCTTCGACGCCATCTCAACCATCGGTCGCGACATGTCGATGCCGGGCACCTTTCCGGTCTTGGTCACGGCCTTGCCCATGGCATGCGCCAGCAAACCGGGGCCGACGCCAATGTCGAGCGCCGCCATGCCAGGCCGCAGCGCCATGGCCGCCATCACATGGGTACGCTGCCCGACAACATCCGGCGTCAGATACATGGCCTCGACGGCTTTTGCCGCACGCTCATCGAAGTCGATCATGTCGGACATGTGTTTTCCCCTGTTGCGGTCTCTGCCGGACACAATGCCCTAACGCGCCCGAGTGCCGGAATGATTCAGGTCAGTCGGATCAATCTGCCGATCCTGATGGATTCACTCGTCGTCCGCGCTATCCACCATGGACATCACGTCATTGTCGCCGCCTTCCGGTGCCGCAATCTCGACGATGCGGTCATCCACGTCATCATATTCAAGACGCAGGGCGCGGCTCATGATGGCGTGCATCATGTAGGTGCAGGTGATGTAGGTGAACTCGAGAATTTCCTCGTCCGACAGGTGCTTTTTGAGCGTGTCCATCACGCCATCCGGCACGCGGCCCCGCTGCAGAACCAGGCCATCCGTGTAGGCCAGCACCGCCCGCTCAACATCAGAGAAGCAGTCCGCCACACTCCAGTGTGGAATGGCCTCGATCTGCGCTTCGGTCAGACCAACATCGCGGCTGGCCTTGCAGTGCTGTGAAAACACGAACTGCGAGCCAACCACATAGCCTGCACGGGTCTGACCCAGTTCGCGCAGCTTGGGATCAATGACCCGCGCCTCATCACGATAGAACCTGAAACCGTCCGTCGTGTGGGCAAAGGCGTCGGGCACGATATTGAAAACTGTCCACCAGTTGCCGGGTGTTCCGGTAGCCGTCCCCGGCTCCTTGATCGGATCACGGTCCCCGAACAGCAGATCGAAGATAGTGTTGGCATACGGGTTTTCAGCCTCGCGGCCTGCCTGCTTAAGTCTCGGCATGTGTGTTGTCCTTGTCGGATCGTCAGCGTTGGTGAATGAGCTTCATGCCGGCAACAGGGCTGCGGGCCTTGATGACGTAGTCCGTACGGATAGACCCAAAATAGACATCTTTCATGTCCGCCCCGCCCCACGTGACATTCGTCGGATGGTCCAGAACGGCGCCGGACGGATCATGCGCGACAGTAAAGACGTCCCGCTCGGGCGTGATCGCCACCACCTTGTTCGCCGCGGGTAGCGTGACCCATAGATTGCCCTCGACATCAAACCCGTTGCCATCCGTGAATGCCCAGTTGGCCATCTCTTCGGGTGTCGGTAGATTGTTGGGGTCTGTTTGTCCGGACGGGATGATACCGAGCATCGGCCCATAATCCTCACGCGGTCCAAGCCGTCCATCCGCCAGCAGGGGGTAGCGCACCACATTGCCGCCGCTGGTCTGGTTCACGTAGAGATGGCTCTCGTCTTCATCGAGACAGCAACCGTTGGCGAATTTGAGACCATCCGCCAGCTTCTCGACCGTGCCGTCCGGCATCACACGAAACACGAACCCATCCGTTCGTCCGTCCAGCGCCTGCGGCCATTCGTCAGCAAAGGTGGAGTGGGTGCAGTAGATGGTGCCGTCGCGTGCAACGATCGGATAATTGCAGGATGTCAGCGTCTGGCCGTCAATCGCGCTGGCTAGAACGTCGATCTCGCCGGTCTCGACATTGAGGCGTTGAAGAGGTCCCGGCTCCCCCTCATAGATGCCGAAATTGGCAATGATGATATGGCCCTCAGCATCCATTTTGATGCCATTGGGGGCACCCCCTGCCTTGCCGACACGGCGCAAACTGCCATCCGGCAAAATCTCCGCGCAGGCAGACTGCTGGTCAGAGGCCCAGACCTTGCCATCCCGGCTCACCACCACGTCCTCGCAGCGGGTAATGCCCACCCCGATTTTCGTCATCTCACTTGTCTCGATTTTCGCCAGCGGCATATCCAATGGGCCTCCCTGCCCGCTCAGTTTTCATTACCAATTTCGATCCAGTAGGGCTGATGGTCCGAGCCATCCGCCTCGTTGTCTATCCATGCGCTGCTGATGTCGCGCGCCAGATTCTCCGTCACAAAAATGTAGTCCAGCTTGATGCCCGGCCGGCCATAGCGTTCTTCGTCCAGTGGGTAAGTAAACCCGTCGCGGGCCCGGTTGCCGAGCGCCTTCCAGCTGTCCACCAGAGCAAGGCCGCCGGCCTGTGACGTGATCATTTTCACGTAGGGCGCGGAGCCGGGCACCATGTTGAAATCGCCCAGCAGCACCGCACTTTCGGGATTGTCCGGCGATGCCTGCCCTTCCGACCAGTCATCCTCGCCGATGCCATTGGGGCCCGACCAGGCAGCGCCTTCACCCGTGCGCCGGTCCAGAATGCCAAGCACATGATCAAGCTGCGCAAGACGCTCCGCATCACCTTTTTCCATCGAAATATAGGCAAGGTGCAGCACGATGATGCGCACGGGCGCACGACCAGGCGGCGCGATCACAGCCTCAAGCGCGCCTTGATGCATGTTGAACTCATCGTCGTAATGGG
>JBHJJF010000031.1:0-9568 GCA_050042885.1 Candidatus Phaeomarinibacter sp. | reverse complement strand
GTAACCACTCCAAAGCACATGTCGCGGAAGAAATCAGGCTGTACAGCGAGCTGGTTACAGACGATAGCTACCTGGTCGTGATGGATGGTGCGCAAGCTCTTGTCTCCGAAATTCCTCGTGGCAACTCTGAATGGGCTCATGCCAACCCCCAGGCGGCCGTACGCGAGTTCCAGGCAAAGACGGATGACTTTGAACGGGATACAACTTACGAGCGGTTCGGGACAACTTGTGTTCCTGAGGGCTTTCTTCGCCGCCGCAGCAAGGTGTAGTCGCCCGGAGACGTGCAGGAGAGCTCGGCGGAGGGAGCGCACTCTATGAAGGTAGTTATTCTCGCCGGCGGCTACGGTAGTCGCCTCAGTGAAGAGACAACGCTACGACCCAAACCGATGGTCGAGGTTGGAGGGCGACCGATCCTCTGGCACATCATGAAGACCTATGCGGCGCACGGGTTGACGGATTTCATTATCTGTCTCGGCTACAAGGGCTACATGATCAAGGAGTATTTCGCGAACTACTTCTTGCACCACGCGGATGTTACAATAGACCTTGCCGCCAATGACATGCAGTTCCATCGCGGCAACGCTGAGCCGTGGAGAATTACCCTTGTAGATACTGGTGTGGATGTCCTAACAGGAGGGCGGATCAAAAGGGTCGCCGGTTATCTTGATCCCGAAGAACCATTCTGCCTGACATACGGTGATGGCGTCGGTGATATCGATATCGCAGCAAGCATAGCCTTTCACCGCGATCAGGGCCGCCTGGCGACAATGACGGTCGTGGCGCCTCCTGGCCGCTTCGGTGCCACCATGCTGGAAGGCGAACATGTCGCGGGATTTCAGGAAAAGCCCCGCGGAGATGGGGCACGCATCAACGCCGGGTTCTTCGTTTGCGAACCGGGTGTCTTAGATTACATCCCAAACGATCAGACCAAATGGGAAGACGCTCCGTTGACGACCTTGGCTTCAGAAGGTCAGCTTTCCGCCTGGCGGCATGATGGATACTGGCAGCCCATGGATACGCTTCGTGAGCGAGATCTGCTTGAAGACCTGATTGTCCGCGGTGAAGCACCTTGGATGACCTGGGAGCATTAGGAAAACATGAGTTCACTCATGTCCCGACCTGATCCCGATTTCTGGCGTGGCAAAAGAGTACTTTTGACTGGCCATACGGGTTTCAAAGGCGGCTGGACAGCGTGTTGGCTGCAAAAGCTTGGTGCCAAGGTATCCGGACTTGCCTTGGAACCAGAAACGACTCCCGACCTCCACAGCACAATGCGACTGACCTATGAAAGCGAAACAATCGCCGACATGCGAATAGCAGAGACTGTGAAAGATGTTGTCCGAGAGGTATCGCCCCAGATTGTACTTCACATGGCCGCCCAACCTCTGGTGCGCAGGTCCTACAAAGACCCTGCCGGTACAATTGCAACCAATGTCATGGGGACGACTAATCTGCTGACTGCATTACTCGAAACGCAGATGCTAAAGGCGATACTGGTGATTACCAGCGACAAAGCCTATGACAATGCTTCGTATACCAACGGAGAAAAGCAGAAGCCGTTCACAGAGTCCCACCCCTTGGGAGGAAGAGATCCCTACAGCGCTTCCAAAGGAGCGCAGGAAATCATAGCACGCAGCTTCGCTGAGAGTTTTTTCTCAAAACGCGGAGTTCCCGTCGCGACGGCACGTGCCGGCAACGTGATAGGCGGTGGAGACTGGTCAGAAGATCGGCTGCTCGCAGATGTCGTCCGGGCCATTGCCGCCGGAGAAACGATTCATGTCAGAAACCCCCGCGCCACACGGCCATGGCAGCATGTGCTCGAACCCGTGGCCGGCTACCTTATGTTTGCCCAGGCACTTGTAGCCGGCCAGTTCGAAGAGCGGGCCCTCAACTTCGGACCGCTGCACTCACACACCGTCGCACAGGTCGTCGATATTGCATGCACCTCATGGCCCGGGGCAAAGCCTTGGAAGCACGACGCCAACACAGGTCCTGCTGAAGCTGCTGCACTTGAGTTGGACTCTTCACGCGCTGCCGCCACCTTGGGCTGGCGCCCCAGGCTTGACCTTGAGCAATCAGTGTCACTCACAACTCAATGGCACCAGGAATTTGTTAGAGGCGCGGAGATGCTTGCTCTGACGCAGAAACAGATTGCAAGCTATGAGGCCATTCTGGCATCCACCTGATACGACGTGGACAGGGTTCAGCACCGGTGTTATTGCCAAGCACCGACCGCGAACTGCCTATGCTAGGCAATCGAAACAACACGGGGGCTTCCAGCGCTTACGATGAATGACCCTCTCTGCCGCTCCTGCAACTCACCGTTGACCCACACCTTGGTGGATCTTGGTAAAACCCCACTGGCGAACTCCTACATTACAGCAGGCGAAGTGGGTCTGCAGGACCCGGCATATCCGCTGCACGCTCGCGTCTGCGGGAAATGCTTTCTCGTTCAGGTGGATGACGTAGTCCCTCCGGAGGCTATCTTCCGTGACTACGCATATTTCTCAAGTTACTCCGAAGGCTGGGTCGCTCATGCAAAGCGCTACGCAGACGATGCGACAGCGAGACTTAACCTGGATGGTGGTTCACTGGTTGCAGAAGTCGCGTCAAATGACGGGTATCTGCTCCAACACTTCGTCGCTGAAGGCATCCCGGTCTTGGGCATTGATCCAGCGCTTGATGCTGCACAGGCAGCTCGAAAGCGTGGTGTTCGGACGGAAACGGAGTTCTTCGGACAAGAGACAGCCGCAGCACTGCGTGACACCTACGGCACAGCCAACCTGATTGCAGCCAACAACGTTCTCGCACACGTGCCGGACATAAATGACTTCGTTGCCGGCTTTTCCGAACTATTAGCAGAAGACGGGGTTGCTACTTTTGAATTTCCACACTTACTCAACCTGCTCACTTATGTGCAGTTTGATACCATCTACCATGAGCACTTTTCTTATCTGTCGCTCCATGCAGTTGAGGTGTGCTTCGAGAGAGCCGGACTTCGGGTTTTCGATGTTGAAGAAATACCCACTCATGGCGGCAGTTTGCGGGTTTGGGCATGCAGGATCGGTAACCCACGCAAAGAGGCACAGGGCGTCAGCGTGGTACGAAAGAAGGAAAACGCCTACGGAATGGCGTCGATGGAAACCTATGAAGGTTTTCCAGAAAAGGTGGCCGAAATCAGATCAGGCCTTCTTGGGTTTTTGGCGGCCGCAAAGGCAGAGGGTAAATCTGTCGCCGCATACGGGGCAGCTGCAAAAGGCAATACCCTTCTGAACTTTTGTCAGGTGACTTCGGAAGACATCGATTTTGTTGTTGATGCAAATCCAATGAAACAGGGAACCCTGCTGCCGGGTAGCCATATCCCCGTGCAGGCCCCGAAAACAATCGAGGAGGCTAAGCCGGACTACCTCCTTATCCTGCCCTGGAACCTGCAGGAAGAGATTACACGACAAACGGTCTACATCAATCAGTGGGGCGGACGTCATGTCGTCGCTATCCCGAGCCTGACGATACTGTCATGAACCTGTCGGAGACAGACATCCACGGGGTCATCAGAATAGACCTCGCGCCGATCAGGGATGACCGCGGGTTTTTTGCTCGAAGCTTTTGCAGACAAACCCTGGCTGAGGCTGGTCTTGAATTCGACATGGTCCAGTCCAATCTGTCTTTCAACGCGCAAGCCGGCACCCTGCGTGGCATGCACTATCAGGCGGCGCCGTTGCCAGACCCGAAAATAGTGCGCTGCGAACGGGGCACCATATACGATGTAGCAGTCGATCTAAGGCCGGGCTCACCCACATTTCGCAGTTGGACCGCTGCTGAGCTAAGTGCGGAGAACGGATCTGCACTGCTTATCCCGGCCGGCTGCGCTCATGGGTTCATCAGTCTCACGGACAACACCCAGGTGCTATACCTGATGGGCGCAGCCTATGACGCTGATCTCGCCCGTGGTTTGCGTTGGGACGATCCAGCATTCGCCATCGAGTGGCCCATCCAACCATCTGTCATCGCTGCCCGAGACGCTGCCTATCCTGACTTTGAGGTGGAATAATGCAGATCCTGGTAATCGGCGCGAGTGGCTTCATAGGCAGACCGATGGTCCGGGCGCTGAAGGCGCTCGGACATAACATCATCCAGCCGTCGCACGCATCAGCAAACGTACTCGATCCCGCGCAGAGAGCATCGCTCATTCGCGAAAGTGATGCAGACGTTCTCGTACACCTGGCTTGGCAAACGACCCACGGCGCATTCTGGACATCACCAGACAATACTGATTGGCGTGACGCCACAATCGCACTTGTTCAGGAGTTCCTGGACGCGGGAGGAAAACGCGTTGTGCTGGCCGGAAGTTGTGCAGAATATGACTGGACGACGAATGCAGTGACACTGACTGAAAATTCGCCCTGCGTGCCTGCAACGCTCTATGGAAGGTCAAAACTCGAGACCTTTCAGGCCTGCAGTAGGCTGATCGATGCCGGTGCATCGATTGCCTGGGGACGGCTGTTCTTCCTCATGGGGCGCCATGAAACGCCAACGCGCTTTATGCCTGCCATCATCCGCCCACTGCTGCGCGGTGACACAGCACCCATGAGCGATGGCAGTGGACTGCGAGACTTCATGCATGCCGAGGACGCCGGATCTGCTTTTGCATCTCTCACAACGTCCAACGCAACAGGTGCCATAAACATCGCAAGCGGCACGCCGGTGACTCTGGTCGAGGTGGCCAGACAGGCTCAGGCTTTGATTGGGCACGGTGAATTGGACATCGGTGCTATTCCATCTCGCGAAGGAGAGCCCGAAGCACTCGTTGCGGACGTCACACGGCTGCACGATGAAGTTGGTTTTAGCCCCAGGTATCAGCTTAAGTCGGCACTAGAAGATTGCATTTCTTTTTGGCGTGAACACGATGCGCTGCAATAGCTTTTCAATCATGTATTAGTCCGCGTACCCCAATTCCCGTTCAATAGCACCGCATAACATCTGTCCCAGCAGAATATGCATCTCCTGAACACGGGCGGTGGTTGCCGAGGGAACTATAAGCAAGGGGCTCGCAACACCGGATAAGGCAGATCCACCATTGCCGGTCAGCGCTGCCGCGGAGAGCCCCTGTTGCCTTGCTTGTTTGAGGGCCGTCACGACATTTGCACTGGTACCTGACGTAGAAATACCAACTGCCACATCGCCCGGTTTTCCTATCGCTTCAATCTGCCGCGCAAACAGATGCTCAAACCCAAGATCATTGCCGATGGCTGTGATGGCGCTCGAATCTGTGGTGAGTGCGATCGCTGCAATGGCAGGGCGGTTCTTGACGTACCTGACAGTCAGTTCGGTCGCCAGATGCTGGGCATCTGCGGCACTGCCGCCATTACCGAAAAACAGAAGCTTGCCTCCATCCTTCAGACTGGCAACGCAAGTATCAACAAGGGCTTCAAAAGCGTCACGCAGCTCAGCGCGCGTGGCGGCGACCACTGCTGCGTGTTCTTCAAACTCGTCATCAAAAAAGGATGATACGTGCACTGAAATCAGGCTCCCCTGCGCTGCCGAGACCTCGGCAACTTTGCAGGGCTTCTCATACAGGGTTTTGATGTCTTGCGCCAAGCCCTGCTGACGACGTGGTGAATTACCGCCGACTGAAAAGAGTTCGCCCGCCACACACATGCCACGGGTCAGAAGCATGCATATGACGGGCGAGGTCGCTTGTGCCGAATCATCCGGGGGAGGGAATGGCCTGCACAAACGGTTTGGCGTGTACTTTTGGTGCCCTAGGGTGCCCCATCGCTGGCCTCTATTGGCCCTGTGCGACGGAGAACCCGGGGCTTCCGTCCATCATCTGGAGGCGCTCTACATGGCACCAGCGAGCAAAGTTGGAGATGCGGGCCATCAGGTCGGCCAGTTGTCGCTCCGGCAGATCATCTCCGGGTACCCGGCTGGCAAACCGGCACCGCCAGTGGTCAGCAAAGTCCGCCATCGGCACGGTGCCGGGATAAACCTTGAGCCCGCGGTTGGAGATCATCGCGAGCGTGAATGGCAAATCAGCGGCTGCTGTTTTGAGGCACGCGGCAAGCTCAGTCGGAGTGCCGCCGTATTCAACAAAGATGTCCATGCCCGCGTCAGACCGTGCTGTCACAGCCGACACCGCCGTGGTCTGAGGTCGGCTCCTTGGCATCTTCAGGGACGATCGGGGTGCTGGCGGGCAGTCCGTGGACCGGCGCCCAAGATTGCTGATGATACGGTCAGCGAAGGCCGCCGTTGACCCGGCTTTGACGCCTCGCGGACCCGCCATGTCGGCCGTCAGGTCCTTGCCGTCTTCGAGTGTTACATAAAGCGACTGCTCGATCCGCTCAGCCGCAGCCAGCTTGCCGCCCTGCCGCAACATCATGATAGCGGCAAGAAGAAGCGCCGTCGGGTTCGCAAGCCCTTTGCCTGCAATGTCCGGTGCGGACCCATGCACGGCCTCGAACATCGCCATCCGCGATCCAAGGTTGGCGCTGGGCGCCAATCCCAACCCGCCAACAAGCCCGGCCGTCAGATCACTGATGATGTCGCCATTCATGTTGGTGGTGCAGATCACATCGAAATCTTCCGGTGACATCACCAGCCGGTGCGCCAGATTGTCGATGATCATGTGATCGGACTGAATGGAGGAGTGTCTCGCGGCCACATCCTCGCAGGCCTGCTTAAACAGGCCTTCAGACAGTTTCATGATGTTGGCCTTGCTGGCCACCGTCACCCGAGACCGGCCTTCAGCCTTAGCCAGCGCGAAAGCGGCCTCAGCAATTTTTGTTGAACCGGCGCGCGTAACAAGCTTCAGGCACTGCGCAACGTCAGGCGTCTGCATGTGCTCAATGCCGGCGTAGAGCTCCTCAACGTTCTCACGCCCCACAACCAGGTCAATAATGCGGTCCATATAGGGTGTAATCACACCGGGCAACCGCCGCGCAGGGCGCACATTGGCATAGAGCTCAAAATGCTTCCGCAACGTGACGTTGGCGCTCTTGCCACCTGATCCTATGCCAGTTTCAAGTGGACCCTTGAGCACGAAGCCGGCATCGGCGATCTCATCAAGCGTTTCGCGGGGCAGACCGGACGCCGCACCCTTATCATTCGCCGACGCGCCGGCCTCGCAAGTCGTCCAGTCTATCCGCGCACCTCCCGCGACCAGGATGCGTTGCACCGCTTCCATGATCTCCGGGCCGATCCCATCCCCCGGCAGTGCAACCACCTTCTGACGCATTGGAGCAAACGGCAATTTGCGCGCTGCCTGCGCTTCCGGCGCAACAGCAAAATCGCCCTCAGGGCTATCATATGCCTGCTCAAGCGCGGAATTCAGGGTCATGGGTCGGGCCTCCTGGGGAGAGAAAATCAGGCGGGTTTCAGCGCCCTTTTCGATACCCTCAACCTATGGTGCCCATTTCCATTGATCCAATCGATTTAATGCTCTAAATTCATAGGCTGTGTCTATTTAAGGCGGACGCCATGCCCACCCTCAGACAACTCTCCTACCTCGTAGCAGTCGCAGAGACTGGCAATATGGGTCGCGCAGCCGAACGCATGGGCGTCACCCAACCAACCCTGAGCGCGCAGATCGCAGAGCTGGAAAAACGGTTGGGTGTCAAACTTGCGGAACGTGGACGCTCGGGGGCCATGTTGACAGACATCGGCCGCGATACCGTCCAGCGTGCCCGTGACATCCTGCGCGCCATGGAGGATCTCAAGGACCATGCGGCAGGCGCTCAGACCGGCATCGCCGGCACGCTGCGCCTTGGGGTATTGCCAACCATCGGACCATACCTGCTGCCGCATATTCTGCCGGCGCTGCACACCCGTTACCCAAAGCTTCGCCTGTATGTGCGTGAAGACTTTCCCGGCACCCTGGAAGCCGGCCTGCACGACGGGAGGTTTGATCTCCTGATCGTATCACTCCCGGTGGACATGGGCGGATTGGAAACCGCCACCCTGTTCAGGGAGGAAATGCAACTTGCCATGCCGCATGACCACGCGGCCGCCCTGTCGGAGGAAGTTCCCAGATCAATTCTGCGCGGAGAGGATTTTCTGGGCCTTGAATCGGGTCACCGGTACCATGCACAGGTACGCGACCTGTGCGAAGACCTCGGCGCACGGTTGCTGCCGGACTATGAAGGCACAAGTCTCGATACCCTGCGCCAGATGACAGCCATGGGCGCCGGTCTCACATTCCTGCCGGCCCTGTATGTGCACTCCGAAATTGGCCCGAAGGGAAAACGTCAGCGCGCCGAAGTTGCCGCGCGCAGCATCACCCCGCGCCCCCCCAGCAGAACGGTCGGCATGGCATGGCGCCGCCAGGCGCCCAATCGCAGCGACTACGAAAAACTCGCCCAACTCATCCGCAGCCGGATGAAATCACTCAAGATCGACGGTGTCAGTGTTGCGGCGTAACTAGAGCCTGTCGCTGTAGACGATGGCGTCGGTGCCGGCTGGCAACGACCAGAAATCGCCATCGACGGCAACCGCCACAGGACCATCATAAGCGTCACTCACACCCTCCATAAACACGCCCTCAAGCGCGGCAAGTGGCAGCGCTGGAACGATATGATGGAACACCAGCATGCCGACGCCGGCCTCCTGAGCCACTTCGGCTGCCTGAACCGGATAGGTGTGATAATCAAGAATGTCGATGGTAATCTTCGCAATATTGGCACGCCCGGCCTTGCGGGCAGCCTCGGTTAAAATGCCAACCAGCCGGGGCGACAAGGCTTCGTGCAACAGCAGATCGGCGTCCGTGGCAAATCTTGTAAGGTTGTCCGATTTGACGGTGTCACCAGAGATCACAATCGACCGGCCCAGATAGCTGATGAGATAGCCAACCGCAGGCGAGACCGGCGTGTGGTCCACCTTGAAAGCGGTAATGGTAAGCCCGTCTTCGTCCACAACCACCGCCGCCTCTCCGTCCGCAGGTTCAGCGAACGGGGCCGCCGTCAGGCCTGCTCCGGATGGCGGAACGATATCCGCGCCATGGTGCGCGGTGCGATACACAAAATCCTGCGCGTAGGCCTCATTGAAACCGTTGACCACCCGCTCGACGCCTTCGGGCCCGTGAACAGGCAGGGGAGAAGTCGCCTCCCGGTTGACCCAGCGCTGCATCGCAAGTTCGCCGAGCCCGTCTATGTGGTCCGAATGAAAGTGCGTGAGCAGCACGCCGTCGATCGCAGCAGGTGGCAGTTGCATCTGCCCCATGGTCCGCACGCCCGCCGACCCGGCATCGACCGCGAAGACATGCCGCGCATCACCTTGCTTGGCAATTACAAGTGCGCACGGCCCGCCGCGTGACGGATCGGGCAACGGCGCACCAGCCCCACACAGGCCTACATGCAGACCATCAGCCAAGTCACCGAGGGGGTCTGCACTCAGGTTACGCTCAACGACCCTCTCCATGAGGGCAACAGCAATCGGCCCCCGCGGAAAGTACCATGCCGCCACAACAACTCCGGCCACGACCCCCAGACCCAATACCAGCTTACCTAGCCGCCCCATAGCATTGCTCCCCTGCAATTCCCGCTTCGCGAATACCTGGCATTATAAGTTTTGGCAT
>JBHJJF010000030.1:0-4152 GCA_050042885.1 Candidatus Phaeomarinibacter sp. | reverse complement strand
GTGAGTACAATCTGGGTGTCGGCTTCCGCCAGGCCTTCAACGACACCTTCATTCTCGGTGGCTACGGCTTCTTCGATCAGCGGACGACGAACAACGACAACACATTCAATCAGGCAACCTTTGGGCTTGAAGCACTGACGGAAGACTTCGACCTGCGAGCGAATGCCTACATCGCCGAAGAGGATGCCAAGAGCATCCCAAATGCTGCAGGCACAGCTGTCATTCAGAACAACCAGATTGTCGTGCGCGGCCAAGCGCAACGTGCGTTGTCTGGCTTTGACGCAGAGATCGGATACAAGCTCCCGCTGGGCTGGGACGATGTGGAAGTTCGCGTCTACGGCGGCGGGTATCATTTTGACGCCAGCAATACGCGCGATGTTTCGGGTCCGCGTGTTCGTGCGGAAATGAGGATCGATGACATTTCGTTCCTGGGCGATGGGGCCCGCTTCACGCTGGGTGCTGAGGCGCAGGACGATGATGTGCGCGGCGAACAGTATTTCGGCGTCGCCCGCTTGCGCATTCCATTCTCCACCCTGCTGGGGGGCCGGAGGTCTGATGATCTTAGCCCGATCGAGCGCCGCATGACGGAACGCGTCCAGCGCGACGTTGACGTCGTAACAGGCTCAACAACGGCTGCGCTTGAAGCAGCTGTCAATCCTGCCACCGGCCAGGCATATGGCAACATCGCCTTTGCCGATGCTGTCGGCGGTGGAAGCGGGGGTAGTGCGACGGACCCGACCGATATTGCATCTGCGATTACTCAAGCAGGCTCTGGCGGTGTTGTTGTTGTCAACGGTGTCGCTGGCACGGTCAATACCAATGGCACTTTGGTTCTTCAGAGCGGACAGACCCTCACCGGAGCCGACAATCAGATCAACCTGCCAGTTCAAGGCGTAAACAGTGGGGCAACAGCAACCGCGCAGGTGGGCGGCGACGGGACACGTCCGACAATTGCCTCCGCCAACAATGCTCTCGCAAACCTGCAGGTCTCGACAGGGTCAACTGTTCAAAACGTCAATCTGAATGGCGGCTTGATCGGCATCACGGCTGACAACACGCCTGGCCTCACAGTTTCCAACGTCACTATCGCGGGAACCAATCCGGGCAACCTTGGCGGCTCCGCAGGCATCTCGTTGATCAATACCGTTGGTGCAACGATCAGCAATACGAGCGTCGGAACGAATGGCGGTGCGGCAGCAAACGGCCTGTTTGTGAACAACTCTGGAAGCGTGAACGTCAACGGTCTGTCGGTGGGCAGCATGACGGGTGCCGGTTCAACCGGTATCGTTGTCCAAAATTCCTTGAACACGAACCTAAACAACCCGGTCGTATCCTCGGTGACTGGAACATCAGCGACCGGCATTACCTATAACTTCTCGACCGGCACCATCAGTGGTGCACAGGTGCAGCAGGTTGGGAGCTTTGCTGCTGCTGGCCTCAATCGTGGCATCAATATCGTCGACTCCATCGCAACGGTTGAAAACTCTACGATTGGTGGCAACACCGCTGGCCAGGGCGTCACCGGCCAGGCCTTCTCATCGATTTACATCTTTGTTGCCGGGAGTACGGCAACGCTCAACAACAACCAGATGATCAACAGCGTCGGTTTCAACAACAACGAGTTCGGCATCCAGACCAGCGCTGGTACGGGAACCGCTGTCGGCCTGAGCGGCACCGGCAACACCACGACCAACATTACGACGCCATGTGGCAACAACTTCTTCACACCGGCGGCGCCCATTGTCGGCTCGACCGGCCTCAATGGTGGCACGTGCCCATAGAAACCGGGGCACAGGTCAAACACATGGTTTTTACGCGGGAGCAATGCTGGTACATTGCTCCCGCGCCTAGGGCACTCTTACAAGACCAGAATCACAACTGGACGCGCAACAAGTCCAGCAGGCAGAACAGGATCGTTTAGATGGGCGGTTACGGAGACCCGGATCAGCTTCTCAAGTCGGCCTTTGAACCGGTCGCAGGACAAGGACTTGTTGAAGAGGTGTGCCGCCAGTTGAGCGCCGCCGTCCTTGACGGTCATCTGAAACCGGGTGATCGCGTTGTTGAAGCGACCATTGCCAAGCAGCTTGGGGTGAGCCGCGCGCCAGTGCGCGAAGCCGCACGTATGCTCGCGCAGCATGGCCTGTTGCGCCAGGCACCTCGGCGCGGCTTTTTTGTCGCGAGCCTGAGTCTGCGCGATGTCTCCGACGTGTTCGATCTACGCAAGTGCCTGATCGGCCACGCCGTTGCTCAAGCCTGCCAGCAACCGAATATGACGGTGATGGCGGACCTGCAGGGCTTTCTCAAAGCCATGGCTGCCGGCGATGCTGTGAGTGCTGGTGCCAACCTGGTGTCTGATGAAGTGACTTTCGGGCGATACCTGGTCGCACTTGGAAATAACCGGCGTGCGGTTGAGGCGTATGACCAGGCATCTCTGCTCCTTCCCCTGTTGGCGAGTGACGTCGAGGCGCCGGCAGTTTCCGCTGTTAAACTTGCAGGCAGCTTCAACAGGATCCTGAAGCTGCTCATGCGACGGGATGAAGCGCGGGCGCTGAAAGAGATTGATGAGATGCTGGCGGTACGCCGCAATGCGTTCATGGAAGCTGCTGCGGATGACGCCTGGCAGGATTCCGACACGGGGGCACAGACGATCGACGAAGTGGCCTGACGCCTGTCACCCTGAAGCCTGAAGCCTGTCATCCTGCCGTTGGCGCCCGCTTCCTAGCGCGGGGCTGCGGCATCCGCTGTATAGGTCGTATCGCTGATCAGATTGTTGGATGTGTCAAAGAACTTGATGGTGTCGCCATCTTTCACAATCTTGAAGCATGCCGGATAGCCACCAAACCACGTGTCCCACTCACGGCACCAGGCGTTGTTCTTGACCCACCAACGGCCACTGTCGCTTTCGAGCAAAACACCGTCCGGGCTGATGGCATCGCCGGTCATGTCGCCACCGTCGTACAGGTTGCTGACATAGTCATTGCCAAACTGATTTATGCCGGTGAAGGTTGCATTCGCAAACATCGAACGCATGTCGCTGCTGGTAAGAAGATCGCCACTTTGAGCGGTCAGGCGTTCCGCATGAGCCGTGATCGACAGGCTCCATGATGCCGCCACCACTGCCAAAAACCCCAGTTTCTTCTTCATTTTCGCTAATCCTACAAAAGCGCACCCAAGCCCAAAGCGTATCAGAAAATTGAATATTGTCGACAATTTTGCCCTGATATTTCGGGTGCGGTATTTGAGAACTGGTCGCCTGTCAGATTAGTCATTGGCGGGTGCGGCCCAACGGACAAATTCGTCCATGACTGTTCTAAGTAGAACCGTCATGAACTCGTCGGTCATTTCACCTTCTTCGTTGAACTTTTCATGGACCGCCGAGACGAGGAAGCTCGGGCCATTGAATATCCTTGCCAGAGTACCCCCCAGCACGGTCGATAGCTGGAGCTGAGCACGCGCACCGCCCGCCATTGCAATGGACTGCGCGATAATCAGCGCCGGCTTGTCTTTCAGCGGAGATGCATAGGCCGGTCGTGAGGCCCAGTCGATCAGGTTTTTCAACGGACCTGGGACGCCATAATTGTACTCCGGCGTGATGAAGAGCATCGCGTCGGCCGCCTTTACCTGAGCAAGCAGGTTCTCGACGCTTGACGGTTTGTCATCACCATCCAGGTCCTGATTGTATAGCGGCAGATCTCCGCCATCGATGATGGTGGGACTAACGTCGTCCGGCAAAAGACCCGTCACAGCTTGTGCCAGCTTCCGGGAGTAGGAATTGGCCCTCAGGCTCCCGAGCACGATGAGCAGTTTCATTGTTCTGAACTTTCTAAGTGAGCATTTGGGAAGTCGTCCGCTGCAGTCGGTACGGTCAGGTCAGCCCGCGCTAAGCGATCTGCGCACTAATCCATATGGCCGCGTCACGAACATCAAAAACCATCGATACGCCAAAAACGAGCGACATCATGCATGCCCAGATACCGTATGCCGATGGCAGTCTGATCTCGGACCGGTATAGATACAGAGCGTAGATGGCCGGCGACCAAAAGACGATGTGGCCCAGCGATACCAATCCGCCTAGAAACGTAAAAGCGCCAGGTACTTCACACATGGTCAGCCACAAATGGCTCAATAACAACCCGCCCCAAACCCATCTGG
>JBHJJF010000029.1:0-4719 GCA_050042885.1 Candidatus Phaeomarinibacter sp. | reverse complement strand
ACAACATGCCAGAGCCAGTGACCGGCGGAATTCTGGCGTCGCTTGTGGCGCGCCTCCTCTACTCATTCGGCGGCATTGAGATTGAATATGATCTCGCCATACGGGACCTGCTTCTCGTCTATTTCTTTACGACCATCGGGCTCAATGCGCGCATGCAGGACCTCGTCTCAGGCGGGAAGCCGTTGGCCGTCCTTCTTGTCCTGACGCTGGGGTACATTGTCGTGCAGGACATTGTCGGTGTCCTGTCTGCACAAACGATTGGCCAACCGGCTGCCATGGGCGTTCTCACGGGGTCAGCAGCTCTCATTGGCGGCCATGGCACGGCCATCGCCTGGGCCCCGGATATCGCCGCTGACCACGGCATTTCCAATGCGCTCGAAGTCGGCGTTGCCGCAGCTACTCTCGGGCTGGTGATGGCCAGTCTTCTGGGCGGCCCAATAGCCAAGTTGCTCCTGGCCCGTCAGGTGACCGATACTGCCGAAGGCGATGGCCCGGTGGTGGGTATCGAACACAAGAAAGAAGACGAGGCACGCATCACCCATGTGAATTTCATGGGCGCCATTCTGGTGATCCATGTTGCCATCATACTTGGGTACGCCCTGAATCTCAGTCTGACCGAAGCCGGTTTCAAGCTTCCCTTGTTCGTGTCGTGCCTGCTTGTGGCAATCGTACTCTCGAACAGCATTCCGCACCTCATGCCGCGCCTGCGCTGGCCGGCCCGGACAAATGCCCTCGCCATCCTGTCGGACTTCTCGCTTGGGCTGTTTATTGCCATGTCGCTGATGGGAATGCAGCTGTGGTCAATCACCGACCTTGCCGGTCCGCTGTTCGTCATGCTCGGCCTTCAGGCTGTTGTGGCCGTCCTGTTCATCCGGTTTGTCTTCTTCCCGGTGATGGGCCGGACCTATCTGGCAACGGTCCTTAGTGCCGGCTTTGCCGGATTTTCACTTGGGGCAACACCGACGGCTATTGCCAACATGACAGCCGTCACCAAGACGCACGGCCCGGCACCGACGGCATTCATCATCCTGCCATTGGTCGGCGCGTTTTTCGTCGACATCACCAATGCGTTTGTAATCCAGTTTTTTCTGGGTCTTTAGGCGGAGGGCTAACGCGCAATCTGCTCGAGCGGCGCTGCAGGTGCCGTGTCGCGATGTGCCGCGGTGCTTCTATAGCCAAACACTTCACCGATTGAGATCAGAACCGGACGGCTTGTGTCCATGGCGACCAAGCCGGCAGCAAGGTCTGCAAGAGTTGAGCGGGTGTGGCGTGCATTTCGGCGCGAAACATTTTCGCTCACCATGGCAGGCGTAGTGCCTTGCCGTCCGGCTTTGATAAGGCCCTGCGCAAGCGTACGGCTCGTGCGTGCACCCATATAGACGATCAGAGTCATGGCAGGATCAGCCAACCCAACCCAGTCCATACCTTCGGGAAGACCGCCCTTGGCCCCATGCGCCGTGATAAAGCGGACCGACTGTGCGTGTTCGCGATGGGTGAGAGAGGTCTTGAGTTCAGCGGCCAACGCAGACGCTGTTGTAATGCCCGGAACGATGGTTACATCGATGCCGCCCTCTTCGAGGGTTTTGATTTCTTCTCCGCTACGCCCGAAAATCGACGGATCGCCTGATTTAAGCCGCACGACATTCTTGCCTGTGCTGGCTAACTGAACCATCAGAGCATTGATGTCCTCTTGCTTGCAGCTTGGCCGCCCGGCACGTTTGCCCACGCAGATGCGTGCGGCGCCGCGACGCGCCAGGGCCAGAACATCCGGCGTGACCAAACTATCAAACAGGACAACGTCTGCCTCATCCAGCTTCCGTACTGCCTTCAGGGTAAGAAGCTCCGGGTCGCCCGGACCAGCCCCAACCAAGGCGACGCCGCCTGGCTTAAACCGCTTGCTTGACATCGACCGTCTCCACAATGCGTTTGATTTCCATGCGGCACGACCCGCAATTTGTTCCAGCTTTTGTGCAGGCGCCGACGGCGTCAACGCTGGTCGCGCCATTGCCTGCGGCCGCGGCAATCTCGTTGAACCCAACCTGAAAGCAGGAACAGATGATGGCGCCTTTATCGGGCTGATCATCCCCTGCCCTGCCCGCGAGGATATAGTGTCGCGATGTCGCCTCCACATCCTTGCCAAGCTGGTCGCACAACCACGCACGGGCGGCATCAATGGGCTCGGGACTTAGCAGCAAGAGTGCGTGCAGACGGCCTCCGTCATACACAGCCATGCGGTAGCTCCCAATCTTGCTGTCATGGGAGGCAAGCACTTGATGGGATGACTTGATCCCGGCACCAATCATTTCATGCGCCGCATCTTCCAAAGACCTTGGTTGCGTTCCATGACCCAACTCGCCACGCCAGCCGTTCTCGGCCCGCGCGAGCGCCCAATAGTCCAGATGGTCAACGCTCGGTTTCTCGATTGAGAGCACAAAACCGTGCCAGGCACTTGCCGCGTGGGAAATACGCACGGGCGTGTGCTTCAGTTCGGGTTGTCCGGACACCGGGTCCACATGAGGCCCTACAAGAACGTCAGGGTGCGCGCAGCTGGCATAGGGGTCTGTCCAATGCATCGGCACAAGTACGTTGCCGGGTTTCTGGCGATCAGTTACCAGCGACCGTACCGTGATTGATCCGCGTTCACTTTCAACCCGCACCAGATCAGCTGGCTCAATCCCAGCGGCTGCGGCGTCAAGCGGGTGAATTTCGGCGTAGGGCTCTGCCATGTGGGCAAACAGGCGTGACGTTTTGCCGGTCCGCGTCATTGTGTGCCACTGGTCCCGAATGCGCGCAGTATTGAGGACCAACGGAAACTCGTCGCTGACCTGTGCCTCAGGTGGTGGGTGAGCTACAGCGACGAACTGGGCGCGCTGGTCGGGTGTGAAAAATCCACCTTGCGCAAAATGACGCGGTGTCCCTCCGGGCTTTTCCTTTGAGGCCGGCCATTGAAACGGGTCCATTGCATCATACTGTTCGACCGACAGGCCACCGTAGGCGCCAATATCAAAGTCGCGAGTGCCGTTGTTCTCAAACGCTGAGAGCGCGGCGTGCTCTGCAAAAATCTCTGCCGGGCCGGAATAGTCAAAGCCCGAAAACCCCAACCGCCTGGCAACGGACGAAAGTATCCACCAATCCGGCTTCGCCTCGCCTGGAGAGGACAAAAATTTGCGTTGCCGCGAAATGCGCCGCTCCGAGTTAGTGACCGTTCCGTCTTTCTCACCCCAGCCAGCCGCCGGCAACAAAACATCAGCAAGCTTGGCCGTGCGCGTGGTGTCGGTAACATCGGACACAACAACGGTGGGACATTTCTTCAGAGCCTGCGCTACGAAGTCTGCGTCGGGCATGCTGGCCGCCGGATTTGTAGCCATAACCCAGATGGCTTTTATTTCGCCGCTCTCAACGGCCCTGAACAGGTCGACGGCCTTGAGCCCAGCCTCAGTTGCCATGGCTGGCGCATCCCAGAACCGTCGCACCCGGTCCCGATCAGTCGCATCACCAATCGACATGTGGGCGGCAAGTTGATTGGCCAGCCCGCCAACCTCACGACCGCCCATGGCGTTCGGCTGGCCAGTGATTGAAAACGGCCCGCACCCGACTTTCCCGATCCGGCCTGTGAGGAGGTGACAGTTGGTGATGGCATTGACTTTGTCAGTTCCGGCGGTCGATTGGTTGACGCCTTGGGAATAGACCGTGACTGTCCTTTCAGTCTGAGCTACCAGTTCGTAGAAGTGCCGCAGCGTTATCGGCTCGATACCGGTCAGCGCCGCTTGCTCATAGAGGTCGGCTTTGCCAGCTACCGCTAGTGCCTCGTCCAGCCCCTTGGTGTGAGCTTCGACGTAGTGAGTGTCGGTGCAGCCGGCATCCGACAGGTGTGTAAGGAGCCCGTTGAACAAGGCGACATCGCTGCCTGGCTTGATAGCAAGATGAAGATCTGCAGCCTGGGCAGTTGCCGTGCGCGCCGGATCACTCACAACGATCATCGTGCCCCGTATCAGCTGTGCGGCTTGCAAGCGCTGAAACAGAACGGGATGACACCAGGCAAAGTTGGACCCAACCAGTACAACCAGATCTGCTTCTTCCAGATCTTCGTAGTTTCCGGGCACAGTGTCGCTGCCAAACGTGCGTTTGTGACCGGCCACTGAAGATGCCATGCAGAGCCGCGAGTTGGTGTCCATATTGCCGGTACCAATGAAGCCCTTCATCAGCTTGTTGGCGACGTAGTAGTCCTCGGTAAGAAGCTGCCCCGAGCCATAGATCGCAACAGCATCCGGGCCATGCGCGTCAATGGCAGTCCGGAATGCGTCAGCCACGTGGTCCAGTGCGGTGTCCCAGTCTGTATCCTTGCCATCCACCCGCGGCGTCAACAGCCGGGCTTCAAGGGACAGGGTCTCACCAAGGGCGGATCCCTTTGAACACAGCCGTCCGAAGTTTGCCGGGTGATCAACATCACCTTCAACAGTGGCTCCGCCGGCACCCGTTGGACGAACCGTCACTCCACAGCCTACGCCGCAATAAGGACAAGTCGTCTTGATGCAGGCGGGTGCTGTCATCAATCAAGCCACCTTCTCGCGTGGCATTTTGATGGGTTTGATGAGGATGCGCCCGTCCACGACGTTGAGGGGATAGGTTTAGACGCAGCCTCCGTCAGGCCCCTGCGCTACCCCGCTTGCCAGGTCAATGACCAGATTGTGCTAGGGGCAAGTGACGCTGCCGTCGTGC
>JBHJJF010000028.1:0-31675 GCA_050042885.1 Candidatus Phaeomarinibacter sp. | reverse complement strand
AACACATATTCAGCAGTATTGGATGCGATGGCGAAACACAGCCCCTGCGCGCCGGCAATTACCGCGGTATTGATACCGATCACATTTCCATCCGGCGTTACCAGAGGCCCGCCGGAGTTTCCAGGATTGAGCGGCGCATCCGTTTGCAGCACATCATCAATCAACCTTCCAGACTGGCTTCGTAAGGAGCGGCCAAGGGCCGAGATCACGCCAGTTGTGACCGTGCAATCAAATCCCAGGGGATTGCCGATTGCGACCACAAGTTGCCCCTGCCGAAGTGCGGCGCTGTCGCCCAGTTCTGCCCACTCCCGATGCTTCCCGGGCAATCGAACAATCGCAATGTCAGTATCTGGATCAGCGCCAATAACCTCCGCTTCAATCTCGCGGCCGTCTGGATAAACAGCCGTAAGTGAGTTCGCACCGTTCACAACATGGCTGTTGGTCAAGGCATACCCGTCTGGCGTGAAAATGAAGCCGGATCCAGCTCCGGACGTCTGGCCCGCGGATGTAAGCTTGGATTTTACCTGAAGGTGCACCACGGATCCCGAAACAGCATCAACAGCGCCGGCTACAGCGTGGCTGTAGGCATCCAGCAAATCTGCCGATGAACGCCCGCCCCGTCGGCGAGGCTTCTTGGCATGATTCCGAGGTGAAAAAAGGCCCAATGCTCGTCTTTCCCGTAGACGGTTTCAGCTCAACTCCAATCAGAAAACTGGTTGATGTAGTCAAATGAAACAAGGATCAAGTGCTCATTTTGGCGGCAGAACACCGAATTTTCCAAGCCCACTGAAGAGACTCGGTTAACTTAACTGTGTCATATTCGTGACAAAGGTGTCTTCCGCCGACGTCCTTGTTTTTCCTTCATCGCAAATCCGTCCAGAGTTTCTGTGCCAGACCTCAAATCATCAAGACCCGATCTGGAACTGCCGGAAAATCGTGACCTACTGGCACATTGGGAGGCCCTGCGCGGAGCCGATGCTGTTCCGCTACGGACAAAGTTCAATCCAATGGACAAGCCCAAGCATCTACCCAACCTGATAGTGCTGGAGCCCTCCATTCCAGACAGCGCAAACATCCGGATATTTGGCACGGCTCTGGCCAGGCGGCTGGGCCTTGATCTCACCGGACAGAACCTTTTTTCGCTCTATGAAGGCGAGCGTGCGGATCAGGTGGTCGAAATGATTGCCTGTGTCGTCAATCAAACTGCTGTGGCAGTGGCCTACAGCGAGTGGACTACGCCGTCGGGAAACAAATTCACGACGGAAAACATGTGGATGCCGCTTGCGTCGCAAGACGGTTCAATAAACCGCGTTCTTGGTTCCATTTGGGACATGAAAGAGCCGAGCGCCGATCTCGATGATTTGGGTGGCGGCGTGTCGCAAGCACAGCGTCTTTCCCGGCGGAGCTTCTACAAGTTCTAGTTTGCTGCAGATCCCGACGCACCACCCCTTTGCAATCCGCTACTATTGAACGAGCTGTGACTGTATGTTTGTCCATGCAGTGGCACTACCTATATAGCCACAGATATGTGCACTCCCATGTGCTCGGTCTTCAGAAGAGTCGGAGTCGATGAAAGCATCAGATCTTTTCGTTCGCTGCCTTGAGGAAGAGGGCATCACTCATATCTTCGGTGTTCCAGGGGAAGAGAATGCTGATTTCATGATGTCGCTGGAAGGCTCTTCCATTCAGTTCATTCTCACGCGACATGAACAGGGTGCGGCCTTTATGGCGGAAGTCTATGGGCGGCTGACAGGCAACCCCGCCGGGTGTCTCGGTACGCTGGGGCCTGGCGCCACCAACTTGCTCACGGGCGTCGCTGACGCGAACATGGACCGTGCACCGATGCTGGTACTGACCGGGCAGGGTGCGACGGCTCGCCAGCACAAGGAAAGCCATCAAATCATGGATGTGGTGGGCATGTATGAGCCCGTCACAAAGTGGGCGTACTCAGTGCATCATGCCGATGCTATCCCTGAAATTGTACGCAAGGCGGTACGTTTGGCGCGGACGGAGAAGCCTGGCGCTGTGCTTGTTGAGTTGCCTGAAGATGTTGCGAAGCACGAGACCGACCGCGAACCTATGGTTCCCCGTCGCTTCCGGCGTCCCGGGCCCGATGACAAGATCACGGACCGCGCGTTTGACATGATCCGCGGCGCCAAGCGGCCTTTGATCCTCGCCGGCAATGGCGCTATCCGGAAACGGGCTTCCTCGCAGCTCCGGACGCTGTGTGAGACAACCGGTATTGGCGTGATGTCGACGTTCATGGGCAAAGGCGCTGTGGACATGGATGCGGACTACTGCCTTTACACAATCGGTCTTGGCAAAAGAGATATTGTCTCCCTGGATATCGATGATGCGAATCTCATCATCACCCTTGACTACGACATGGTGGAGTACCACCCGAACCTCAGGAACCCTGGCGGCAAGAAGGACATTATTCACATTGATTTTCTGCCCGCAGAGATCGACCGCAACTATCATCCTAAGTGCGAGTTGATCGGTGACGTCGCCCACTCCCTTTGGATGCTGAATGAACGCATCTGGCGCCACCGTGACGAACTGTCCTTTGAACTAGAAGCGCAGCGGGATATTCGCCAGCGGATGAAGGCTGAACTGGAAGAGTACAAAGATGATGATACTGAGGGCTCCATTCGCCCTCAAAAGGCCTTATGGGACGTGCGTGATGCACTTGGGAAAGATGACATCCTGTTGTCGGGCGTCGGCGCACATAAAATGTGGATTGCCCGGCATTACCAATGCCACGAGCCAAATACTTGCCTGATACCCAATGGATTCTGCTCCATGGGCTTGCCACTTCCCGGTGCCATTGCGGCGAACATGGTGCATCCGGACCGCAAGGTTTTTGCGATCGCGGGCGATGGCGACTTCATGATGAACGTGCAGGAAATGGAAACAGCTTTCCGAATGAAGTCCGACATGACGGTTATGGTTTGGGAAGACGGCGGCTACGGGCTGATTTCCTGGAAACAAGACAACGAATTCAACCGGCATACCAACCTGAGTTTCACCAATCCGGATTGGATGAAACTGGCGGACAGTTTCGGCTGGCATGGGCAACACGTCAAAAATGCCAAAGGCCTGCGCCCGGCCATCGATGAAGCGCTGGCACATGACGGCCCGTCATTGATTGTCATCCCCATCGACTATCGTGAGAACGCATTGCTGACCGAGCGCCTTGGTCAGATTGACGTTACGATCTAAATGCTGACGACGCACCCATAAGGAATTCCAGATGTCTACGGCACATGCGCTCAAAAGCGAATACCCCTACTACCTGGCAAATGTGCCTCATCAGCCGAACACTGATCTGGAGGTTGAGGACAAATATACCGGCGAGGTCGCAACACGAGTAGCGATGGCCGACGAAGCGGCGATCGACCAGGCTATCGCCGCATCTGTTGCGGCAGCGGAACCTATGGCATCCATGAAGTCATACCAACGCCGTGAAGTGCTGGATCATTGCGTACGCAGGTTCGCAGAGCGGCATGAAGAACTCTCCCGCGCGTTGTGCATCGAGGCTGGGAAGCCGATCAAGGACGCGCGCGGTGAAGTGACCCGGCTCATCGAGACTTTTCGGATCGCTGCGGCCGAGGCAGAGCGCATCTATGGTGAAGTCATGCCGCTAGACAATGCCGAGCGCGCCTCGGGCTACCGTGGCATGTGGCAGCGAGTTCCCATCGGTCCGTGCTCATTTATTTCGCCGTTCAATTTTCCCCTCAACCTCGCAGCGCACAAAGTGGCACCTGCCCTAGCTGCAGGGTGTCCTTTCGTTTTAAAGCCGGCCAGCCTTACACCCATCGGTGCGCTTATCATCGGCGAGGCGCTCGCTGAAACAGACTTGCCAAAGGGCGCTTTCTCCATTCTGCCGTGCAGGCGAGATGGCGCGCGGCTGTTCACGGAGGATGATCGTCTGAAGCTTCTAAGCTTCACCGGGTCTGCTGAAGTCGGCTGGGACCTGAAGGCCAAAGCGGGCCGCAAGCCTGTGGTTCTGGAACTTGGCGGCAATGCGGCCTGCATTGTTGATGCAGATGCTGACCTTAACGATGCGGTAGACCGCATCATCTTTGGCGCCTTTTATCAGTCAGGCCAAAGCTGCATTGGGGTGCAGCGTATCCTAATACATGACGACATATACGAAGCATTCAAGGCGCGCTTCGTTGAGGCCACATCGAAGCTGAAGGCCGGCGACCCCCACGACGAGGACACTTTCATTGGGCCGATGATTTCTGAAAAAGAAGCTCAGCGCCTGCAGGGATGGGTGCGCGACGCTGAACAACAGGGTGCGACTGTTCTGGTTGGCGGAAAACTGGACGGCAAAATGTTACAAGCAACAGTGCTGGAAGGTGTGCCTGCCCAGTGTGACGTCGTGCAGGAAGAAGCCTTTGGCCCCGTGGCCGTTTTGAGCCGATTCAGTGACTTTGACGCGGCACTGCGCAGCGTGAATGAGAGCCGCTACGGGCTGCAGGCCGGCATTTTCACCAAAGACCTCTACAAGGCCATGCGGGCGTGGGACGTTCTGGATGTCGGAGGTGTGGTGGTTGGCGATGTGCCATCCTGGCGTGTGGATCATATGCCCTATGGCGGTGTGAAAGATTCGGGCCTTGGGCGCGAAGGTATTCGCTGGGCAATTGAGGACATGACGGAAACCCGTCTGCTCGTTATTCGTGATCCGGCATAGTCAGTTGTGACTGCGCAAATGACAAAAGTTGCAGAACAGCCCTCGCTCCAGTAATCACGACTGGGACGCGTCAGGAAACCTGATCGCAGATTTAGCCAGGTGGAGCACGAGCAAAGTGAGAAACAGAATAGCTGCCTCAGGGCTCGCGACTGTTTTCATCCTGTTTGCGCTGGTGCTTTTGTTTATTGAGCGTGCCCCACCGATAGTTGCGCTGTTTGCCGTGATCCTGGCCGCCGTTGCAGCTGACTTTCCCAAAGTGCGCCAAACGCTTACCTCCAGCCCAGTCCTTTGGCTATCGGGCATGTTTGTAGCTTGGCTTTTACTCTCTATAGGGTGGTCGATCGCGGGCACTGAGGCACTGAACAATGGACCTCGCATTGCACTCATGATTTTAGCGGCTGTTGCTTTGCCCGTCTTGTGTCTTGCCCAGCCAACTCATGTAAAGGAGCAGGCGGGCCGATGGGCGGCGTATGCCAGTTCGCTCGCGGTTGTTCTGCTGCTCATAGAGACGCTGTTCGATATGCCGCTGCTGCGGACGTCGCGATACATGTTCAACAATGAAATTTTCACGGATGTGCTGCCAATCGCGGCACAGAGGCTGGAGGGGGTCACCTACCACGCAAATCTGTATCTCGCGAACCGCCTAAGCCATCTGGCGAGCATAGTCGCGATACTGCTAGTTCCGATCTCCGGATACGTTTTCCAACGTGGCTCTTTGCCTGTCGCAGCTGCAACGCTGATTGCTGGATTTGTCGGTCTTGCTCTTGCACCAACCCATACACCACTTTTTGCAGCTTTAGTGGCGCTATCATTTGCACTGGTCTTGGTTGCAGCAAGAGGATTACAGAGCCGTCGGTCTATTGCCGTTTTGGCTATGCTAGCTGCTGGTGCGATCGTTCTGGCACCTTGGCTCGCTCAGACCCTGTTTGCCTTGTCGCATGGTGAGTTGGCCGGGTCAGACGTGAGCATCATCCACAGGTTTGCAATCTGGGACTATGCAGCCGGCGTTGTTGCAGAACAGCCTTTAATCGGCAGCGGCATTGAGGCCGCCCGCGTGCTCGGTCGAGAAGGGGTTGATTTTGATCAGTTGGTGCCGGGACACCCTCTGAACTTCGAGGCTTTGCCCCTCCACCCCCACAATGCCGCAATTCAGATATGGCTTGAATTGGGGGGCGTCGGGGCACTGATGTTCGCATTGTTTGTTGTCATGATGACGCGAAAGGCGTCTGAACACTCCAATGAGGCCATTTCGCGGGCGTTGCTGGTGGCAGGCTGGCTGTCCGGTATCACAATTGCGCATCTGAGCTACGGGATATGGCAATACTGGTGGATAGCTTCTTTGGGTCTGGTGGTTGCCATGATGTCGCTAATGTTTGACCCCGCGAGACAAGACTGATGCAGCATTTCTATCTAGCTACACTTGTGGCATTCACGCTTGCCCTGAACATGGTGGCCTTTGTCACAATGTGGGCAAAGACCCATCAGCTCGACGTTCCCAACGAGAGAAGCTCGCACATAGTCCCGACGCCTCGGGGCGGGGGCATAGCGATCGTCGTGACGGCTCTCATCGCCACTGCTGTGCTGTATCGGAGCGGACATTTGCCCGCTGGCCTGGCGGCTGCGCTTGGTTTCGGTGGCGGGCTAGTTGCCCTGATCGGACATGTTGATGATCGCCGTGGGCTCCCCGCATTATTGAGACTGGTGGTCCAGTTTACCGCAGCAGGACTGGCGGTTCTGATGATAGGCGGTGTCAGCAAAGTGCCGGTTGGACACCTGACTTGGGAGCCCGGGATACTGGGCGGTCTGATAGCAGTCATAGGATTGACCTGGATGATCAATCTCACAAACTTCATGGACGGGATCGACGGCTTGGCCGCAAGCCATACCATCTTCGTGAGCCTGTCCGGAGCAGGACTGCTTTGGCTGGCGGGCGCTGAATCGACTGCGTCCTACCTGTTGTTGCTTGCCGCAGCCTCTGCGGGCTTTTTGGTTTTTAACTGGCCACCGGCAACCATTTTCATGGGAGACGTGTCATCAGGTTTTTTGGGCCTGGTCATAGGCATCATTGCCATCGCAACTGCAGAACACCTCAACTTGTGGGCCTGGGGCATCTTGCTGACGCCTTTCATGGCGGATGCAACTGTGACACGGGCCATGCGTTACAAACTATATGGCGACCTCTTCGGTGCTCATAGGGCGCATGTCTACCAGCGCCTTTCTCGACGTCTGGGCGGGCATCAGCCTGTTGTGCACCGGTTCTGGGCAATCTCAATCGGCATTTATCTGCCTCTCGCCGTATACGTCGCGCATGCACCGTTCAGCGGCTGGCTCATCATGCCGGCCACCTGGGCGACCAGCTTTGTCATCGCCTACCGGCTGGGTGCGGGCCGTGACGACAAAGAGGATGCTGCGCGGGTCACGTCTTAGAAAAACGCCTGAAGACCTGTCTGCGCGCGCCCCATGATCAGGGCGTGCACATCGTGAGTGCCTTCGTAGGTGTTCACGGCCTCAAGGTTCATCACGTGGCGGATGACGTGATATTCATCAGACACACCGTTGCCGCCGTGCATGTCGCGCGCCTGGCGGGCGATATCCAGGGCTTTTCCGCAATTGTTGCGCTTGATGAGTGAGATCATCGGTGGGGCAGCTCGCTTGTTGTCAAACAAACGCCCGACCCGAAGCGCTGCCTGAAGCCCAAGTGAAATCTCCGTCTGCATGTCCGCAAGTTTCTTTTGAATTAGCTGTGTCTGCGCCAGCGGTTTGCCGAACTGCTTGCGATCCAGCGTGTACTGCCGTGCCTGATGCCAGCAGAACTCAGCCGCCCCCATGGCACCCCAGGCAATGCCGTAGCGGGCGCGGTTCAGGCAACCAAACGGGCCCTTGAGACCTTCCACATTCGGCAGCAGGTTTTCCGCCGGCACGAACACATCATTGAGAACAATTTCGCCGGTGATGGACGCTCGCAGCGAGAATTTGCCCTCGATCTTGGGCGTCTCAAATCCTTCAAAATCGCGCTCCACAACAAAGCCGCGGATTTTGTCCTGACCGCCCTCATCCTTGAGCTTCGCCCAAACGACCGCCAGGTCGGCAATCGGAGAGTTTGTGATCCACATCTTGGCGCCGTTGAGGATGTAGCCACCGTCAACTGGCTTGGCGCGGGTCACCATGCCTGCAGGGTCGGATCCATGGTCGGGCTCCGTGAGGCCAAAGCAGCCCACCCACTCGCCGGTGGCGAGCTTTGGCAAATACTTCATGCGCTGCTCTTCGGTGCCATAGGCATAGATCGGGTGCATCACGCGCGACGACTGGACACTCATCGCCGAGCGGTAGCCGGAGTCGACGTTTTCGACTTCGCGCGCAACCAGGCCGTACGACACATAGTTGAGCCCGGCACAGCCATAGGCTTCCGGGATAGTGCATCCCAGCAGGCCCAACTCGCCCATTTCCGTCATGATCTCGCGGTGGAAAACCTCATGCCGGTTGGCCTCGCGCACCCGGCTCATCAGCTTGTCCTGGCAATAAGCCTTGGCGGAATCCCGCACCATCCGTTCATCTTCGCTCAGCTGGTCATCCAGAAAAAACGGGTCTTCCCAGGAAAACGGCGCCGATGCCTCCGGCGATGGATCAAACGGGGTATCAGCGGGTGACAGCTTGGCGGCTTCAGACATGGTGCAAATACTCTTTTCAATCAGCGACAAGGGCGGACACTAGCCCCTTGCCCTTGCGTCAACAAGCCAACAGGGGCACAGGAAGTTACATCCCCAGATAGGACCTAAGTCCTTGGTCCAGATGGTCAAACAGCGCCCGCATGCGCGCGATCCGGCGCAAATCCTCATGCATCACCAGCCACATCTCGAGATCAAAGCCAAACTGGTCATGTAAGACAGGGACAAGATCAGGCATCTGGTTCGCCACTGGTATGTGACACCCACTGATGCCGGCACCGGCCTTGAGCAGGGCCATCTGCGCGGCATCCTGGTCCGTTCGCAGCGAAAACATGTCCCGGCGCAGTGGCAGACCCGCCTCCTTCAAAGGTTCCATCACCCACATCTGGGTATCAAAACCAATAAACCGGTAGTCTGTCACAGCCTCCGCGAGAGATGTCGGCACGCCGTGCTTCTCCACATAAGACCGGTGCGCATAAAGGCCGATCCTCACGGAGCCGATACGCAGCCCCACCAATGCATCCTGCGTAGGCGCCACCATCCGCACCGCAATGTCTGCCTCGCGTGACGAAAGATCATCAGTCCGGTCTGAGAGAACCAGCTCAACGTCAATGTCGCGGTGGCCAGCAAGGAAGGGTGCCAGAATGCCGGGGATCACATGCACCCCCATGAATTCGCTCACCGTCAGGCGGATCGTCCCGCTCAATGCCTCAGCCGGTGCGCTGGCGGAGCGCACCAAGGCGGCAGCCGCAGACTGCATGGCTTCCGCCTGCGGTTTCAGCGCCAGCGCTGTATCCGTAGGCGTCAGGCCGCGGACGGAGCGCACGAACAGGTTGGTTTCCAGGCCTGTTTCCAGCGCTTCTATGTGGCGGCCAAGGGTAGGCTGGGTAAGGCCGAGTTGCTCAGCAGCAGCGGACAGCGAGCCGCTTTCCAGAACCGCCAGAAAGGACCGCCAGTGGTCCCAGCTCAAGGTGTCCCGTGACATACAAATATGTTTATCAAATGCACGTATTTCGTCAATTTATGTATTAAAAGACGGACGCCATATTTCTCCTGACCGCAGCAACCAAGCGTTTCCTTGGGATTTCAGGAGCAAGACCATGACCTCACAGCCCCGCCTCCTTGTGATTGGCGCCACCGGAGGAATCGGCTCCGAAGTGGCAAAAGCCGCCCGAGCCGCCGGCTGGGCCGTCAGGGCAATGCACCGCCATCCCAGAAAGGCAGCCAGATCGATGGCTGATCTTGATGTCGAATGGGTCAAGGGCGATGCCATGCGGGCCAGGGATGTCGCCCGTGCGGCCAGGAAGTGTGACGTAATTTTCCACGGTGCCAATCCGCCGGGCTACAAGAAGTGGAAACAGCTGGCGATCCCGATGCTGCGCAACACGATTGCAGCGGCGGAAGCGGTTGATGCCCGCATCGCATTCCCCGGCAATGTCTACGTGTATGGCGACGACGCCTTTCCCGTCCTGGGCGAAGATGCACCGCAACATCCACCGACCGAGAAGGGAAATATACGCACCGAAATGGAATATATGTTGCGCCGCACGCCGCAGCCCGCGCTCATCGTCCGCGCCGGAGACTTTTTCGGGCCCAACGCCCCGGGCTCCTGGGTGGGCGGCGGCATGATCAAGCCGGGCAAGCCGGTTTCATCGATCACGTACCCCGGCGACCCGAAAACGCTGCACGCCTTCGCCTATCTCCCGGATCTGGCCGAGACATTCATCCGTCTACTGAGTAAACCGGCTATCTCTGCTGCGGATTTCGAGATTTTTCACTTTGAAGGTCTCACTACCGGCGGCGATACCGTTGTCAGTTTCCCCGACGCTTTGCGACAGGCTGCCGGCGTGCCGGAAGCACCGATCAAAAGACTGCCCTGGGCGGCGGTAGGCGCGCTGGGCCTGTTCAACGAGACCTACCGGGAACTCGTAAACATGCGCTATTTGTGGGATACAGCGCACCGGCTCGACAATGCAAAGCTCGTCGCAGCCATCGGCGACGAACCTCACACGCCTCTGGAAGAGGCCCTGCGCATGACCCTTGCCGGTCACGGCTGCCTCGCCATGTCCGCGCAAAAGAAAACCGGCCACGCAGCGGCAGCCGCATGACCGGTCATGTTCTTGTCGTGCTGAGGAGTTTTATTCAGCGGCGGTTGCTTTGGCAGCGGGTGCGGACAAGAGCGTACGCCCGCTGAGATCATCCAGCGCTGCGCGATACTGCTCTTCGAGGCGGTCCACCAGTTCTGCCACAGGTGGTGCATCTTCAATGCTGCCGATGCCCTGACCGGAGCCCCAGATGTCCTTCCAGGCCTTCTGTTTGGTGTTGCCGCCGGAGCCGAAGTTCATCTTCGATTTATCCGCTTCGGGAAGATTGTGCGGATCAAGACCTGCGTCTTCGATTGATGGCCCCAGATAGTTGCCGTGCACACCGGTAAACAGGTTGGAATAGACGATGTCGTTGGCCGCATGCTTGATCAGCGAGTCTTTGTAGCCCTGGTCCGCATTGGCTTCTTCCGTGGCGATGAAGCGCGTGCCGATATAGGCAAAGTCCGCGCCCAGTGCCAGAGAGCTGGCGATGGATGACCCGTCCGAGATGGCACCGGACAGGATCACCGTGCCGTCGAACCACTCCTTCACCTCGCGCACCAGAGCAAACGGCGACAGCGCGCCCGCATGGCCACCGGCACCGGCACACACCAGGATGAGCCCGTCGACACCTTCTTCGGCCGCCTTCTTGGCATGCTTCACATTGATGACATCGTGATAGACAACGCCGCCATAGGAGTGTGCCGCTTCCACCACGAATGCCGGCGGACGCAGGGACGTGATGATGATCGGCACTTCATGTTTCACACACACATCCATGTCGTGCTGCAGCCGATCATTCGATGCATGGCAGATCTGGTTCACCGCAAACGGCGCAACCTTCTTGTCCGGGTTAGCCGCCTGCTACTCGGCCAGTTCCGTCTTGATGCGGACGATCCACTCTTCGAGCACAGGTTCAGGCCGCGCATTGAGCGCTGGGAACGAGCCAATAATGCCCGCTTTGCACTGGGCGATAACGAGTTCGGGACCGGACACAATGCACAGCGGCGAACCGATAACCGGCATCCGCAGATTGTCCCGAATATGAGCAGGAATGGCCATGCGACGTCTCCACAGGAAAAGGGATAATTCTTGAGGGGATATTTGGCGCACCCGGCCGAAAAGTCCAGTTCAGTATTGAACAGTCATCCCATCACTATTGAACAGGTGCGGGACTCCCGCCGTCCCATGGGTCGAGTGTGTCCAAGAACATCAGCAAAGCCGCTGCCACCTCATCGGGCGCTTCAACCTGCGGAAAATGGCCCACACCCTCAAGTTCCACATAGGTATAGGGCCCGGCAAACCCGGCCTCACCGTCCTTGAACAGGCCGATGTCCAGCGCGCCGTCATCGGCCCCGGCAATCATCAGGGTCGGCATGGCAAAGCGGGTATCAGCGTCTGCGCGCGCAGTGCCCGGTGTCGGGTCGGCGCCGATGGACCAGTAGTAGCCCAGCACGGCCTCCACGCCGCCTTCGACCGCGAGGCTCTCCTTGACTGATGTTGTATCGCGTCGGTCCACGTCGAGCGTGGGTGCCCACGCGTCGATGATGCCGTCTATATGTGCAAAGTCATTGCGCGCCACCATCCAGCTTGCCCAGGGAAACTGGTAGTAGATGAAATGCGGTGCATTCAAGAACAGGCTGAGGCTCGGCTGGGTTGCCATCGGGTGGGGAATGGTCAGGGATACAAGCCCCACGACGGTGTCAGGTGACGTCACCGCAGCTGACATGGCCGCCGTCGCGCCCCAGTCATGACCCACCACAACCGCCTTGTCCTCGCCACGCGCTTCGATCAGCGCCAGAGCGTCTGCCCCAAGCGTGCCCACCGTATAATCCGCATCCGGTGCAAATCCGCTGGGGGCATAGCCGCGCATGTTGGGTGCCACCACGCGGTAGCCCGCTGACGCCAGTTTGCCCTGAACCGATTTCCAGCCCCGCGCCGTCTCCGGATAGCCGTGCAGCAGCACGACCAGCGGCCCCGTGCCTTCCTCCAGATAGGCCAGCTCAATGCCGTTCGCCTCAATGAAAGAAAAATCGCGGGTGTCTTCAGCCCATGCGGCGCCGGTCGCGCAAACAAGCGCAGCCAGCCCAAGTGTTGCAGCAAAACGGATGCCCATCAGACCCTCCCCAGAAGCATGTCCCGGTCAGTCTTGGCCGCTTCGGCAATAAAGTCGAGCACAGCCCGCACAGCAGGGGTGTTTGTCAGGTCCGGATGGGCCAGAAGCCAGACGTCTGTTGCGCTGAACAGCTTGTCCGGCGCGACCCGCACCAGGTCCTCATGGGCGTCACCCTGAAGGCAGGTCAGCGGCGCAATGCCTGCATGGGTGCGCACGGCACTCACCATGTCGGCCATGGAGGAGCAACGCAGATAGGTCGGCGCGCCACGGGTGACATGTCCGGCCCACCGCGCCAGCTCGGCTTCGTTGGCTTCCCCGGCAAACCCGATCAGTCGATGCTCGGCCCATTCGCCGCGCTGCTGTGGCAGGCCATTGGAGTCCGCGTAATCGCGTGACGCATAAAACGCGACGCCGCAGCGGGCAATCTTGCGGCCGACCAGATTTTCTTCGCCGGGCCCATACAGCCGAATAACAATTTCCGCCTCCCGCCGCGTGACACTTGCAGGCCAGGCATCGGTCACAAATTCGATCTCGATCTGCGGGTAGCGCTCCGTGAACACGCTCATATGCGGCATCAGCCAGTAGCCCGCCAGTGTGGCCGCTGTGGATACGCGCACAATGCCCTGCGGTGTGCCGCTGGCATCGGACAGCGCATGGCCCGCCCGCAACACCGCAGTGGCGATCTCATCGGCCTCAGCCTTCAGCTTCTCGCCGCCCGGTGAGAGGCCGAAACCATCATTGGTCTGCACGAAGAGTTTTGTACCCAGTGCGGCTTCCAGGTCCGCGATCTTTCGGCCGACGGTTGCGTGACTGAGCTTCAGCTGCCGCCCGGCACCGGAGTAACTGCGGGCATCCGCCACCGCGAGAAACACCCGGTAGAGGTCCCAGTTTGCCTGGCTCATCTGACTTTGCCTCGTCCTGATTCCGCAGCGTTCTCGCCGCCTTGATGTCAGACTAACAGTGCCCTGTACAAATCTGAACAAGGGGCGGGGTGCAAGGTGCTTTGCAAACCTGCTAGAACAGGTCCCATCAAGCTATCCAAAGACATGGTGCCGACAGGCGCCCACCAAGAACAAGACGACAGCATCAAAAGACAGACAGGGGGAGTATCCCATGATCAAAACACGTTTCACGGAGATGTTCGGCGTTGAGCATCCCATCGTTCAGGGCGGCATGCAGTGGGTCGGCAAGGCGCCGCTCGTGGCGGCTGTTGCCAATGCAGGCGGCCTCGGCTTCATCACTGCGCTCACCCAGCCGACGCCGGATGATCTGGCCAAGGAAATCGAGCGGTGCAAGTCGATGACCGACAAGCCGTTTGGTGTGAACCTCACCATTCTGCCGGCGATCAAGCCTCCACCCTACGCTGAGTACCGTCAGGCCATCATCGACAGTGGCGTGAAGATTGTGGAAACCGCCGGCTACAAGCCGCAGGAGCATGTGGACCACTTCAAGGAACACGGCATCAAGGTCATTCATAAATGCACCGCCGTGCGCCATGCGCTCTCGGCAGAGCGGATGGGCGTCGATGCCATTTCCATTGACGGCTTCGAGTGTGCCGGTCACCCCGGCGAAGACGACATTCCCGGCCTGATCCTGATCCCGGCAGCCGCCGACAAGGTCATGATCCCGATGATCGCCTCCGGCGGCTTCGGCGATGGCCGCGGTCTTGTCGCAGCGCTGGCCCTTGGTGCTGAAGGCATCAACATGGGCACGCGCTTTTGCGCCACCAAGGAAGCCGACATCCACGACAACGTGAAGCAGAAGATGGTCGACACCGACGAGCGCGGCACGGACCTGATTTTCCGCACCCTGCGCAACACAGCACGTGTGGCCAAGATCGCCATCTCTCAGGAAGTTCTTGAGAAGGAGCGTGCAGGCGCCAAGTTCGAAGAGATCCAGCATCTCGTCGCCGGTGCCCGGGGCAAGCTGGTCTATTCCGAAGGCGATCCGGATCACGGCATTTGGTCCGCCGGCATGATCCAGGGCCTCATCCACGACATCCCCACAGTGGATGAACTGGTAAGCCGCATCGTTGCCGAAGCCGAAGGCATCATCCAGAGCCGCCTCAGTGGCTTTGTCTCAGGCAGAGCCGCACAGGCCGCCGAATAAGCGCTTTTCTACCGCGCAAGAACAGGAGCCCCGGATGCCATCAGCGTCCGGGGCTTTGTCATGAGCAAACCGAACCGCAAAACCCGCTCTCCCTCCGGCTTGACCGGAGGGCCCATGGGCATCGCGGATAGACCCTCCGGTCAAGCCGGAGGGAAGGCGGGCGTGGTCGAAAGTCCACCCACAAAAATCCGTATCCCCGGACTTGATCCGGGGTCCACTCGCGGTCGCGGCAGGTGAGGGCCTAAATCACGATCAGTACCAGTCCTGCCACAACAAGCGCGATACCAAACAGTTCGGCCCGGTTGGTTTTCTCTTTGAAAAACAGCGTCGACGTTGCGAGCGCAAACACCAGTTCGATCTGGCCCAGCGCTTTCACATAGGCTGCATTCTCCAGCGCAAATGCTGTGAACCACCCGATGGAGCCAACGACGCTGGCGATACCGACAGCCAGCGCCGGACGCCAGCGCACATAGCTCTGCACAAGCGATGCCCGGTCTCGTGCTGCCAGCCACACGGTCATGATGAGCGACTGCCAGATCAGGACACCGGTCAGTGTCGTGGCCGCCGAGACAGCAAAGCCGTTGCTTTCAAGCGCCAGCGAGGCCGACCGGTAGCAGACCGACGCAATGGCAAATCCGGCGCCGCAGCCAAGCCCCATCAGCGCGACCGGTGATCCTAACGATGTGATGATGCTCCGAGGCGTTACAGCCGTCCGTGCGACCGACAGCGCGATCACGCCGATGAAGCTGATCAAAATTCCGGCGAAGGCGTAAGCCCCAACGACCTCTCCCAGGACGAGAAACCCGATTAGCGCTGTTTGGACTGTTTCCGTCTTGGAGTAGGTCGTGCCGACCGTAAACACCCGCAGGGCGAACATGCGCACAAGGAGGACCGCGGCGACGACCTGCGCCGCGCCGCCAACAAGGATGGACACAAGGAACGTCGTATTGAGCTGTGGAAAGCTCTCGCCGGTAGCCTGCAGCAGCACGAACAGGTACAGCGCTGCGAAGGGCAGCCCGTAGAGAAAGCGGACATAGGACGCGCCAGTCGCCGTCAGATCAGCCGCAAGGCCCCGCTGCAAGGCGGAGCGCACGTTCTGGGCGAACGCAGCAAGTAAGGTAAAAGCAATCCAGAGCGACATGAATGAGGCCGGGCAGGGAAGGGAGCCCCTGTTCTACGCCCTATGCCCCGAACGAGGCCAATCATGTCAGCCATGCAGCCAAGGTTTGACCGTGCGGCCCTAGTCGTCGATGGCCGCATACACCAGCTGCTGGAACTGTCGCCTGAGCGGGTAGGCACCCGACGGCATCAGCTGCGTCATCAGGATGGCAATCAGCTCCTCGGTCGGATCAATCCAGAAGATCGTGCTGGCGGCTCCGCCCCAATAGTACGTGCCGTCTGGTCCGGTGATCTGCGACTTGGCCTCATCCACGGTGACGGCAAAGCCGAGCCCGAAGCCGATGCCGGCATTGGTGGTCTCGGAGAACGCGCCTTGCGCCAGACCTTCAAGGTCCTGGCCGTCCGGCAGATGGTTTTTCGTCATCAGTGAGATTGTCGGGCGCGACAGCAGCCGTTTGCCGTCCGGCGCCGTGCCGCCGCGCAGCAGCATCTGGCAGAACTTGAGGTAGTCAGACTGGGTCGACACCAGCCCGCCACCGCCGGATGTGAACACTGGCGGCTTGGCGTAGCGCCCGGTTTCAGGGTCGTCCGCCAGATCAAAAGACTTGGTCTTCGGATTGCGCTGATAGTTCGCCGCAAAGCGCGGCATCTGGTCTGCGCTCACCTGGAACGCCGTGTCCATCATCCCCAGCGGTTGGAAGATGCGCGTGTTGAAGAAATCAAACAGCGACATGCCGGATACGACTTCAACAAGCCGCCCCAGCACGTCGGTGGAGACCGAATAGCTCCACGCTTCGCCGGGATTGTGCAACAGCGGCATCCGGCCCAACAGCGTGCAGAATTCTTCAAGGTTGGAGGTCGTGAGGTCTACGCCGCCGATCTTGAAGTGGCGATAGGCTTCATCCACCGGGTGCACTTCCATGAACCCGTAGGTAAAGCCGGACATGTGCGTCAGCAGATCGCGGATTGTGACCTGACGGCTGGCGGCCTTGACGGCCATGCCGCGTGCCGGCCCGCCTGCATAGACCTTGAGGTCACCAAGCTCCGGGATATAGCGGCCAATTTCATGTTCGAGCTGAAAGCGACCCTCTTCAAACAGCATCATGACGGCAACCGAGGTGACCGGCTTCGACATGGAATAGATGCGAATATTAGTATCGTGTGTCAGCGTCTTGCCGCGCTCCACATCCATCTGTCCCTGCACATCAAAATGCGCCAGCTCGCCCTTGCGCCAGACGAGCGTCGAGAGTCCAGGGAGTTTCTTGCGGTCCACATAGCTCTGAAAGAAGGGGGTGATGCGGGCCAGCCGCTCCGGGCACATGCCCGCCTGCTTGGCGGCACTGGTGGGGTCGCTGATAAGGGGCGCGTTCATGATGCTGTCGGCCTGTTTTGTTGTTCTTCGGGATAGCTGAGCGCGGTGACGAGGTCCGCGGGCATGCGCGACTGATAGGCCGGCTGGTCGTTGCCATGTTCCAGGTCAAACGCCTTCCACAGCCCGGCCGCCTTCTCGATGCGGAAGCTCGGATTGGCCCAGCCGCACCGGTAGACCAGCACGCACGGGCGACCGTCTTCGTCAGTCACAATGTCAATATCAAGGGGTGTGCCCGCCACGGCCTGAAACAGCCGCGTGCGGTCGCGTTCGGTTATCCGGTCAAGCGGAAGGTTTACAATATTGCCCACAATTCCCCCAGAGGCCGCATAGTCGGCCACGCTGCGGTGGCTTGCCTTGTTTCTCAAGGACCAGCGCAACTGTCTTCGTTTTTCTGAGGGCTATTGTTCGATAGACGCAGCGGCAGGGCAAGCGTCAGATGCCCTGGTTGAGCAGATTCACCCCGCCATTCCCGCTTTAAGATTACCAAAGCCTGAGAAGAAGCCGTCAAACCCGAGCTAATGTCGCCTAAGCGACACCAAAGCAGCCGGCGACATCCTTAATCCAGCGCTTCACGCCGTCGCCCTGCACATCGTGGCTGTCCCCATGGCGCACCAGGATCAGGTCTTTTTCCGGCACCAGCACGATGTATTGCCCGCCATAGCCGTTGCACGAAAAGGTGCCCGGTCCCGCGAGTTCGAGCCACCAATGGGCGCCATACCCCATGAACTCGTCCTCGCCGGTCGGCACCTTGCTTTGCGTGCGCGCATAATCGACCCAACCATTGGGCAGGATCTGCGTGCCGTTCCACCAGCCGCCACGCAGATACAGCAGACCGAATTTGGCAAAATCCCGCGCAGTCATGAAGCAGTAGGATGACCCGATCCACGTCCCCGCATCATCAAATTTGGGGATCGCCTTGGTCACACTGATGGGGTCCAGCAGTTCCCGCCGCATGAACGCTTCAAAGTCTCCCGCCGATAAAGGCTCGCCGCCGCCCAGCACCGTTGAAAGCGCCCGCGCCAGAATGTTGGAGGTGCCGCTGGAATAGTTGAACACCGTGTCAATCGGGTGGATCAGCGGCTTGTCCGCCGCATACTGCGCCACATTCCCCTTGCCGTCGCCAAACAGCATGGCAATCGTGTCGGAGATGTCGCCGTCCACATAGTCTTCGTCAAACTCAAGCCCGCTCGCCATCCGCAGCAGCTGGTCGATGGTCAGTTCAGCCCGAGGGTCATCCGCAGGCCATTCGGGCGCGCCCACCGTGTCGAAAATCGACATCTTGCCGTCGCGCACCGCAATACCGAGCAGCGCCTGCAACATGCTCTTGGCCATAGACCAGGACGGATAGGTCTGTGTCGGCCCATACCCCTCCGCGTAGGCTTCCGACACCAGCTTGCCACCCTGAATGGCAACAAAGGCATGCGTGGGGCCCAGATCATCCGGCCCTTTTCCGTCCCCATTGGGATCAGAAAAGGCAGGGTCCAGCAAATCGCCTAGAGCCACATGGTCGGCGGTGGGTGCCGTCCCGGTCGGCCACTCGGGCTCTGGCCATCCAACGTCTGCAGGCTGTGAAGGAAGGGCGGGAAGGTCTGGTGTGTCTGTCATGGCCCGCACCTTGCCACAGACGCGGCACTTGGCAAGGTTGATTTCCGGGTGCGGGTGCAAATTTGCGCTCCCTTTGGGCGTGACCTTTCTGGCATAGTTGAAAAAACACGCAATGCGGCCGGGCCAACACCCGGCGCCTGGGGAGGCTCAATCACATGGCAATGCCAAAACTGCATCTGGATGGGGACCGGTTCGTTGACGAGCAGGGGCGCCACGTCATCCTGCGCGGCGTCAATCTCGGTGGCGACTGCAAGCTGCCTTATCCCGACGGCGGCACCCATATCCCGACGGATTTTTCAGACCACAAGGATGTCAGCTTTATCGGTCGTCCGTTCCCCATCAATGAAGCGGATGAACATCTGGGCCGCCTCAAGCACTGGGGTTTCAACTGCCTGCGCCTGCTGACCACATGGGAATCCTGTGAGCACGCCGGCCCCGGACAATATGACGAGGCCTATCTGGACTACATCGCTGACGTCTGCCGTCGCGCCGGCGATCACGGCCTCTATGTCTTCATCGACTTCCATCAGGATGTCTGGTCGCGCATGTCCGGCGGCGACGGCGCCCCCGGCTGGACGTTTGAAAAGTGCGGCCTCGACTTCACCAAATTCCATGACAGCGGCTCCGCCAAAGTCATGCAGCTTTGCTACGACTTCGACAAAGGTGGACGACAGGAAGACAACTACCCCACCATGAGTTGGGCGCAGAACTATCGCCGTCCGGGCAATGCCATCATGTGGACGCTTTTCTTCGCCGGGGCCGATTTTGCGCCTGACCTGATGGTGGATGGTGTCAACGCACAGGAATATCTCCAGAGCCATTATCTCGGCGCCATGAAGCAGATCGCCCATCGTGTGAAGGACATGCCCCATGTCCTCGGCTTCGACACGCTCAACGAACCGGGCTCCGGGTGGATCGGCCTTGAGACAAGCTATCAGCATCCGGAAAAATCCAAGGAACATTCCGAGCGTGTGTCCCCAGGCCCTGCCTGGTCACCTTTGGACGGCCTGCTGGTGGCTCGAGGCATCCCGCGCTCCATCCCCATGCTGAGCTTTGATGCAGCCGAGATGAAGATGAAAGTCAGCGGCGAGGAACGCGCCAACGACAATCGCGTCCCCATCTGGCGTGACGGTGTGCAATGCCCGTTTGAGCAGGCCGGCGCCTACCGCCTGAATGCCAATGGCGAAGCAGAAGACATCAACGAGACCTATTTCACCCATCGAAACGGCAAGCCTGTCGATCTGGAAGCGGACTACATGGCACCGTTCTTCCAGATGGTCGCGGACGGCATCCGCGAGGTGAAGCAGGAGTGGATGGTGTTTGCTGAGCTCGATCCCTTCCGCGGCCTCAGCGGTGAAGGCTTCCCGGAAGGCTCACCAGATAACACAGTCAATGCCAGCCACTGGTATGACATTGTCACACTGGTCACCAAGACCTTCATGTACCCGACCGCGATCAACCCCTTCAATGGCCGTGTTATTGAAGGCGCGGAGGCCATTCAGGGCCAGTATGAAGAGCAGCTGGCACTCATCAAGCAGGCCGCGCGCACGCTCAACGGTGGCAAAGGCGCGCCGACGCTCATCGGCGAATTCGGCATTCCGTACGATCTTGATCAGGCCGCCGCCTACAAGGCCTGGGCGGCGGGCGATCACACCGAGACACCCTGGGAGATGCACATCACGTCCCTCGACCTGATGTACAACGCCATGGACTCCCTTCTGCTCTCAACGGCTCACTGGAACTACACCGCATCCAACAGCAACGATCAGGCCATTGGGGATGGGTGGAACCAGGAAGACCTGTCCATCTTCTCCCGTGACCAGCAGAACAATCCGCTCGACAAGGACTCGGGCGGACGTGGTCTCAAGGGCTTCTGCCGCCCCTATGTGCGCCGCGCCCAGGGCGAATTGCTGTCCCACAGCTTTGATCTGGCGACGCGCAAGTTTAGAGCCGAAATAAAGCTCGATGGAGATGCCGCTGAGACGGAACTCTACATTCCGCGTCTACACTACGGGTCCGGTTGCGACATCAGCGTCACCTCCGGCACCACGTCTTTTGTGGACGACGGCCAGGTCGTCACGATCTCAGGATCAGCAGGCAGCCGGCTCGAAATCGTGGTGCAACCCTCGTCCGGGGCCTAGATACCGATCACCGCTCTCCCCTCGGTCAAGCCGGAGGGAGAGCGCGTGGCAGCGTCAACTCGACACGCGAAAACACACCGTATCCCCGGGCTTGATCCGGGGTCCACTCGCAACCGCTGCGAGGCAAGGCCTCTGAGAGTAGGCCCCGGATCAAGTCCGGGGACACGGAAAAAGCCACTCTGATCACAAGGTCAATCAACTTAGCCCTGACGCCCGGGTGACAGTGGGGCAGTCAGTGCGAACACCACCCAACATCACCGCTCTCCCTCCGGCTTGACCGGAGGGCCCACCAGAGACAGTCACGGCACTCAGGCCTTACCGGACACCTTCAGGCAGAACGCAAAGACCTCTGCCACTTCATGCAGGCCTTCAAACCGGCCGGACTTGCCGCCATGGCCGGCTTCCATGTTGGTCTTGAGCATCAGCAGATTGTCGTCGGTCTTGAGCGCCCGCAGCTTCGCCACCCATTTGGCCGGCTCCCAATAGGTCACGCGCGGGTCTGCCAGACCGCCCAGTGCGAAGATCGCCGGATAGTCCTTCGTGCTCACATTGTCATAGGGCGAATAGGCAGCAATCCAGTCATAGGCCTCAGGATCGGCAATCGGATTGCCCCATTCATTCCACTCCGGTGGCGTCAGCGGCAGGGTGTCGTCCAGCATGGTGGCCAGCACGTCGACAAATGGCACTTCCGCCACGATGCCCGAAAACAGGTCCGGCCGCATATTGGCAACGGCGCCCATAAGCATGCCGCCAGCGCTGCCGCCCTGCGCCACAATCTTGCCTTTTGACGTAAAGCCCTGCGCGATCAGATGCTCACCTGCGGCAATAAAATCCGTGAACGTATTTGTCTTCTGCTTCAACTTGCCGCCGCGATACCACTGGTAGCCCTTGTCCTTGCCGCCGCGAATATGGGCGATGGCATAGACAAAGCCACGATCAACAAGGGAAAGGCGGGCGACAGAAAACCCGGCCGGGATGGAAATGCCATAAGCACCATAGCCATAGAGCAGGCAGGGTGCTGAGCCGTCCAGCGGCGTGTCTTTGTGGTGAACGATGGAAACGGGCACCTGCTCGCCGTCTTCTGCGGTCGCCATCAATCGCCGCGTCACGTAGTCGGAAACGGTGTGACCGCTTGGCACTTCCTGGCGCTTGAGCAGCACGCGTTCGCGGGTTGCCATGTCGTAGTCATACTGTTCAGCAGGCGTGGTCATGGACGAGTAGGTAAAGCGCACATTCGTCGTGTCGTACTCATATCCGGCAGACAGACCCAGCGAATAGGCCTCCTCGTCGAATGCAATGGCGTGTTCCTCACCGGTCGCCATGTCGCGAATGATCGCGCGGGGCAATCCACCATGGCGTTCAAGCCTTGCCAGGTAACCCTTCAGCGCGAAGTGCGCCTGCACCAGCGTGCCCGGTGCATGGGGAACAATATCGTTCCAGGTCTCGCGCCCGGGCGTCGCCAGGGGCGCTTCCACGAGCTTGAAATCCTCCGCATTCGCTGCATTGGTGCGAATGATCAGGCGGCCTTCCCACTCTTCCACATCATATTCATGACCTTCATCGCGCTCGGCAATCAGTGTGGGCGCACTGTCGGGCGCATCGGCAGGAATAAAACGGATTTCTGATGTCTGGTGGTCGTGGCTATCGATGAGGATGAGCCGTCCGCTCTGGGTCTGGCCGACGCCGACAAAGAATCCCGGATCGGTTTCCTCATAAACACACACATCATCCGCGACCGGCGCACCGAGCACATGCCGCATCACCTTGTGCGGGCGGTGGTTGCCGTCCAGCACCGTGTAGAACAGCGTCGCATTGTCGTCGGCCCACACCACGCCTCCGGACGTGTCCGGGATTTCGTCCGAAAGCTTTTCACCTGTCTCAAGGCTCTTGACCGACACCGTGAAATACTCGGACCCGGCAACATCCACACTGTAGGCCAGCAGCTTGTGATCGCGGGAGTGCGAGGCATCGCCGATCTTCAGGTAGCTCTCGCCCTTAGCCAGCTTCGGCCCGTCAAGAATGACAGTCTCGTCCCCACCGTCTCGCGGCTGGCGGCAATAGAGCGGATACTCTGCGCCCGTGTCCCAGCGCGAATAATAGGCATAGGGCCCGTCAGGGGAGGGGACGGAGCTGTCATCTTCTTTGATGCGTCCCTTGATCTCCCCAAAGATCGTTTCCTGCAATCCCTGTGTGGGCGCCAGCTGTGCTTCGGTGTAGGTGTTCTCGGCCTCAAGATAAGCGCGAATGTCGGCATCGAGCGTTTCGGGCTCACGCATCACCTGTTGCCAGTTGTCCGCCCGCAGCCACCCATAGTCGTCGGTGCGGGTGCGGCCGTGACGGGTCTCGCTGGTCGGTATGCGCGCGGCTGTTGGCGCAGGGGCGGAGGTCGTCATGCTTTTGGGTCAAACTCCATTGCCAGACCGTTCATGCAATAGCGCAGCCCTGTGGGTGCTGGCCCATCAGGGAAGACATGGCCGAGATGTCCGTCACAGTTGGAGCACACGACTTCCGTGCGGGTGGAAAACAGCGATTTGTCCGCATGATACTCAACGGCGTCTTCTGTAACCGGCGCGTAGAAGCTCGGCCAGCCTGTGCCGCTGTCATACTTGGTGTCCGCGTCAAACAGGGCCTGGCCACAGCACACGCATTTATAGATGCCGGCTGCCTTCTGATCCCAGTTCGGTCCGGTGAAAGCCCGCTCGGTGCCTGCCTTGCGGGCTACATGAAACTGTTCGGGAGTCAGCTGAGCCTGCCATTCCGCGTCGGTTTTTTCGACCTTGTTGGGCCGCTTTGTCGTTGTCCAAAGGGCGCGTGTCGGATCGCTCATGGCAGTGCTCCCGGTGTGAGGTGGGTGTGTATGTCCAGATATAGCCAGATATAGGAAGACCGGCGGGCCTCTCAAGGAAACCCGCCGGTCAATTTACTGGGAATAAGACGTGTAAGGCCTATTCAAAAACCAGAGACAGCGTCTCTGCGACCATCGCCGGGCGGTCAGAGCCTTCCACTTCCATTGTCACTTCGTTGGTCATCTGCATACCGCCGGACTTCGGCTCCATGTTGAGGAGCTTGACGCGCGCACGCACCTTGCTGTCGACGGGCACCATGCCGGTGAAGCGGACCTTGTTGCTGCCGTAGTTGATGCCGCGGGTCACGCTCTTGATGCCGGACACGCTGCCCTGGAGCATCGGCAGGAGGGACAGCGTCAAATAACCATGCGCGATCGTCGGCATGCCGAGTTCTTTTTGGGTGCGCTCACCATCGAGGTGGATCCATTGGTGGTCGCCCGTCGCATCCGCAAACAGGTTGATGCGGTCCTGGTCAATCTGAACCCAGTCGCTGACACCGATCTCGTTTCCGACTTCCTTCGTCATTTCTTCGATATTTTCAAACATGCGCATGGCGGGTGGTCTCCCTGATTGTTGTGCTGTGCAGGCCCGTCATCGCGCAGGAAAACTCCGCGCACCGGACGAGCGAAAAAGTCAGGCGGGACTTTAGCCGCGTGGATGCACTGCTGCCAATAGGCGTCTTCGTCGATCAATTTGCATGAGTGCACTGCGGCGTTAGTAGGAGAACGTCACGTCCACGCGCCGGGCAGCGGCGCTGTCGTCGGTCAGCCAGTCAGTCATGAAGCCCCAGCTTTCGCCCTTTGACCGCACCACGATCTGATCACGTTTCCAGCCCCGGGCGACAAAGGCATTCGCCACTGCCTCAGCCCGCGCATAGGCCAGATTGGCATTGCGCTTGGAATTTCCTTCCTTGCTCGCCTGACCGATGATGCATAGCTGCGCCACGTCCCGCGCCGAGGCAATCGAGTGGGCACGGTCAATGCGCTCGACTGATTCCTCACTCAGCTCATTGCCGGATGTATGGAAATAGATGCGGTACTCGTCATCGATCTGCGCATCCACATTTTCACGGCATTTGTCGGCCCAGGCCTGCGCCGGGCTGGAGGCGATGAGTCCGACAGAGACAAGAGCGGCGGCGCCAGCGACTGATAGAAGAAGGCGGTTCATGAGTTTGATCCCTGATGAAACAATTGATCCGCACCACACACGCGGTGACATGTTAGCGCAGTGAGTGTGCACTGGCGAGACGGCAATTCCAGCTCATCAATCCCCGGCGACGTCGCGGACCCTGTCACACAGTCTGTGCATCGGACCTGCGCTGATCCCCAAAGCGTCCAGGCGTTCGACGGTCCGGTAAAGATATTCGCGGTTGGTCCCCAATTGCCCTTCGGCCCTGGCGATGCGCCGCACCATCGTGTTTTCCTTGAGCTTTCCCGCATAGCGCTCGCTGCTGCGGTTGATGACGTAGGTAAAGGCTTGCTGGCGGATAGGCTTGCCGTCCATCTGTAGATTGATCCAGGTTGGTTTGTAGGAACCGCCGATCATTTCCCGCATCCACAGTATTTCCGTTTCGCTTTCCACCTGATGCGCTGAGATGCGGTGCGCCATGCCCTGGCACGAGCCACCATGGTCCAGAGCCAGCATAAGGCCCGGCTTGTCCGGCGTCCCGCGCCCAAGCGGCAGCTTCAGGCAGAACGACCGGTGCAGCCCATGCACCTTTGCCGGCTGCGTGTCGGCCACATGAATGGCCGGGTTCCACATCAAGGAGCCATAGCCGAACACCCAGATGTCGGATTTGCCGTCCCATCGGCGCATGAACCGCCGCCGGTTGTCCTCGCGTTCCTCGTCGCTGAGCAGATAGGTCTCGCCGCGCTTGGCCAATTCCTGGCGCAGGGATTCCATGCGCTCAGGCGTGAAGTTCTCCCGCAGGATCATCCCGTCGGGAGACATCTTCAGGATCGTTTCGGAAGACTGGTCGGTGTCGCCCGTGCGTGTGCGGTCGTCAGACGATTTTCGAGTCACGATTGCCCCAATACCGGTCGCGGATAAGCCTCTTATACAGCTTTCCGGTGGGGTGGCGGGGCAATTCCTGGTCAAAATCGATCGACCGCGGGCATTTGATCTTGGCCAGTTGGGATTGGCAGAACTCGATCAGCTCCGCCTCCAGCTCAGGTCCCTTGTCCGCCCAGTTCATGGGTTGCACCACGGCCTTCACTTCCTCGCCAAAGTCCTCGTTCGGAACACCAATCACTGCGACATCCGCCACTTTTGGATGGGTGACGAGCAGATTTTCCGCTTCCTGCGGATAAATATTCACGCCCCCGGAAATGATCATGTAGGACTTCCGGTCCGTGAGATAAAGGTATCCGTCTTCATCAACCCGGCCCACGTCGCCCAGCGTGGTCCATCCCTTCGGGTGCTTTGCTTCGGCTGTCTTGCCGGGAGCGTTGTGATACTCGAACTCGTTGCCGCCGCCAAAAAAGATGGTGCCGACATCGCCGGCAGGTACTTCATTGCCGTCTTCGTCACAGATATGAAGCTCGCCCATCAGCGGTTTGCCGACAGAGCCCTTGTGCGCCAGCCACTCTTCCGAGTTGAGCGCGCAAAAGCCATTGCCTTCCGTGCCGGCGTAATACTCATTGATGACCGGGCCCCACCACTCGATCATTTGCTCCTTGATGGGAACAGGGCAGGGTGCTGCCGCATGAATCGCGCAGGTAATGCTGGACACGTCGTACTTCTTGCGCACGTCATCTTCGAGCTTCAGCATCCGCACAAACATCGTCGGCACCCACTGGGCGATGGTGATCTTGTGTTTTTCAATCTGTCTCAATGCATCTTCAGCATCAAAATTTTCCATCACCACGCAGCTGGCACCAACGCGATGCATGGCCATGTTGTAGCGCAGAGGCGCCGCATGATAGAGCGGCGCGGGCGACAGATAGGTTGAGTCTTCCCCGGCGCCATACAGCCCCATGATCAGGGCCAGCAGCGCGGGAACTTCGTTGATCGGCCCTTCCGGCAGCGGCGACTTGATGCCCTTGGGACGCCCCGTCGTGCCCGACGAATACAGCATATCCGTCCCGGCACTCTCATCCGCGATCGGCTCTTCCGGCATCGCGTCACGTGCGTCTTCGTAGGATGCGTAGCCTGGCCGCGTGCCCCCCACCATCAAGCGATGCTCAACACCAGGCATAAGGTCAACAAGCTCATCCACCATAGAGCCCATAGCGGCTGATGTAATGAAAAGCTTGGCGCCGCAGTCTCCCGCAATGTACTCAACTTCGCCCGCTGTAAGCCGCGACGAGATGCATGTGAAATACAGCCCGGACCGTTGCGCCGCCCAGCACAGCTCCATGAACCGCGCATTGTTTTCCATGAAGATCGCGATTGCGTCACCGCGCTTGAGGCCATGTTTGCGAAACAGCTGCGCGCCCTGGTTGGAGCGGTCATTCAGCTCTTTATAAGTCACCGTCTCGCCGGTGGACGCCATGATGTAGGCGGGCTTGTCAGGCGACGTTTGGGCGTGATCTGCCGGATGCATCGTTGCTCTCCCTGATTGAGCAGTTTGTGTCGTCATGCCGCTTTTTTGCGGCTTTCCCTATGAGTTATAGGCGATCTGCCCCATCCACAAGTATTGTCCACAAGCATTTGCAGTGAGTATCGCTTGGGGTGTTGGTTGACCCTACGGCAACTAGCCATGGGCGTAGACCGCGCTAAACTCCCCGCCGACAGAAATTCATCACCCTCCACACAAATCCAAAACCCAGGTTCAGGAGACCGCCCCATGACCGACAAGACCTACGACACAATTCTCTACGATCTGGACGACGGCGTCCTAACCTTGACCCTCAACCGCCCCGACAAAATGAATGCCTTCACCGGCAAGATGATGATGGAAATGATCGATGCGTTTGATCGCGCCGATGCGGATGACGCCGTCCGTGCCATCATCGTGACCGGCGCCGACCGTGCCTTCTGCGCCGGCGCTGATCTCTCCCAGGGTGCCAAGACCTTTGACTATGAAGCCCGCGATGACCGTCCGGACAAGCAGGGCTCGGCCATGAAGGATGGCGAAATCAACTGGTCTGACGAGCAGGTGCGTGATGGTGGTGGCCGCCTAACCCTGCGCATCTTTGAAAGCATCAAGCCGGTCATCGGCGCCATCAACGGCGCTGCCGTTGGCGTCGGTGTCACCATGCAGCTGCCGATGGATATCCGCATTGCCTCCACCAAGGCGCGCTTCGGATTCGTGTTTGCCCGCCGCGGCATTATTCCGGAAGCCTGTTCAAGCTACTTCCTGCCGCGCGTTGTCGGCATCTCGAAGGCGCTTGAGTGGTGCTATTCAGGGCGCGTGTTTGATGCCGAGGAAGCACTGGATGGCGGTCTCGTCCGCTCGCTTCATGAGCCTGAAGACCTGTTGCCGGAAGCCCGCCGCATCGCGCGCGAGATTGCCGACAACACAGCATCTGTATCCGTGTCTCTCACGCGCCAGATGATGTGGCGAATGCTGGGCGCGGATCACCCGATGGAGGCACACAAGATCGACAGCCGCGCGATCTACTCCCGCGGCCAGACGCAAGACGCCAAGGAAGGCGTCATGTCGTTCCTTGAAAAGCGCCAGCCGGACTATCCCTGCACCCCGTCCAAGGACATGCCGAGCTTCTACCCCTGGTGGGAAGAGCGCAAATACAGCTAGGACCTTGCAGCTAGAGAGCGAAACAGCCGTGCCGCGATCTGCCTAGTCGGCAGGTTGCGGCACCTGCATCCGCGCGTCCGCTTTCCACAAATCCGTGAAGAAGAAGACGCCGAGCCACAGCAGCACCATGCAGGCCGGCGGCACCAGAATGGCGTCGAACAGGCCCAGCTCGCCGGCGACATACCCAGCCAGCAGGGAGCCAACAGGGCCCCCACCCATCATGGCAACCTGAAACGCGGCCAGCATCCGCCCGCGATGGCTGTCAGGCGCACGTGCTTGCACAATTGCCCGGGCCGTCGACATGCTCACGCCCGCAGACATGCCCCACACCAGAACCAACGCCAGCACTGCCCAGAACGGTGGCTGAAAGTGCACCAGCGTCATGGTGACGGACCCCATGCACATGGACAGCATGATGGCGCGCCCCTGACGCCTGATTTCAGGTAGGCGCGTCAGAACAAAGCTTGACGCCCCGATGCCGCCAAAGAAAAACGAGGTGAATAGGGCAATTTCCAGCGCACCCCCGCCATAGGCGTCACGCGCCAGAAGCGGGAAAATCACCATAAAGACGCCGATGTAAAAAACCCCGCCCAGGCCCATCAAAATCATGATTGCGCGGATGTCCGGGTCCGCCAGCGTCATCGACATGCCTTCCATCATTTCCTTGAAGCGGGAATGATGTTGAGCTTCGCGCGGTGGAGGAGGTGCTTCCTCCAGCTTGCTTGTGGTGAAAGCGGTCAACAGTGACATGGCGGAATGAACTGCCAGATATGGCACAGCACCAACAACACCAGCGAAACCCGCGGCAAGCATGCCCATCACCTGCGCTGCGAATTGTGCAGCCGTTGCCATCGCAACAGCGTGCGGTATGGCGCCGCTCATGGAGCGCATGGCGATACGCGTAAGCATCGAGTCGCGCGCAGGCACAATCCACGCGGCTGTCGATGACATGACGCCCACATAGGCCAGCACCGCCCAATATGACAGTGAGTCTGTTGCAATGACTGCTGCGAGCGCGACTGACGGAAATGCGACAAAAATCTGTAGGCGGACCAAATGGCTTCTTAGTTCTGCTCTGTCTGCAGCTGCCCCACAAACCATGATGAACAAACGCATCGGCAGCATGGAGAACATCTGCGCGATGCCGACGCGCTCTGGTGTTTCCGCCAGCACGACGGCTACGAGCCACGGCACAAGCACGCCCTGAAACCCTGCCGCCAGGAAATAGGCGGCATGGCCTGTCATGTACCAGCGTGCCTCGTTTGATCGCGGCGGTGGAGCCGGTGAAGGGGAGGGTGTGGCGTCGGTCACGCGGGTGCTTCCAGTCTGTGGGGAAATGCAGGCGCCCCGGTTGGAACGCCCAATGTCTGACGTATTGTCAGCGAAACCGCAGGGACAGTCCAGTCAGTTGCAGCGTCGCTGGAAAAACCAGAAGATCCGGCGATTTCGGGTCAGGCAGTCGCCGGGGCCACATCATCGGACGTAATGGACACAAGCCGCGTCGTTGCCGCAAGGACCAGAAGCACCAGTACCATTGGTCCAGCAGAAATCCAGGCGGCCTGATGAATGCTCGTCAGTTCCACAACAAACCCTGTAGCAAAAGCCCCAATCGGTCCGCCGCCGGCAAAACCAAGCTGAAAGATCGACAAGACCCGTGCCCGGTGCGTCGGTGGCGCAGCCAGCTGCACAATTGTGCGGCTCATGGTCATGGATGTTCCCGCGCCAAGGCCCCAGATAAAGCACAACGCACACATGACCCAGAACGGCGCCGGGACGCCGATGAGAAACAGAATGACCGCCCCGCTCGAGAGGCTGCACGTCATGATCAGTCCACGCCGGTGGATATGCCCGAAGCGTAGAAGCGCGAACGTGGCAATGATCGTCCCCCCCCAAAAACAGATGTTCACAAGGGAGATACCGCTCGCACCGCCATCATAGTAGTTGGTGACCAAAAGCGGCAGCAGCACCATGAAGCTGCCCACATAAAGGACGCCCACAGCAAACATGCCCAGCACCACGGGGAGCAGAATAGGAGACGACGCCACCTGCGAAACACCATCCCGCATGTCAGCCAGGGGATGAGACGGCTCGCGGTCCAAAGGGGGTGCCGGCGGCAACCGCCGTACCATCACCGCGCCGGAGATCATCACGACGGATTGCAGGGCCAGCAGCGCCGGAGCTCCGGTAACCGCTGCGGCGCCAGCGACAATGATACCACCCAACTGCCCCATGAACTGGACACCGGACGCCATGGTCACCGCACGTTGGATGTCGGCACCAAAGGCCTTGGCGGCGACCGTGGAGAGGAGAGAGTCCCTCGCGGGAATGGCAAACGCCGAAAGCGTGCCCATGATCAACCCGTAAACGATCAGCCACTCGTACCGCAGCTCACCTGAAAAGATGATAAGCGCCAAAGCAAGCGGAGGAATAGCGGCGGCACAATGCAGTCGGATGAGAACGGCGCGGGTGTCACTTCTGTCAGCAAAGGCACCCCCGAAAATCATGAACAGCAGGGATGGGGCCATAAGGGCGGTTTGCGCCAGGCCAACCCGAAAGGCGCGTTCGTCGAGAACATCTGTCACCAGCCAGGCAAACAACACCATTTGCAGCCCGATGCTGCTGAACCAGGTTGCTTGTCCGCCCAGATACCACCCGAACAGCGGAGGGTCCGAAGGCTCACGTGTATCCGTAGTCTGATCGGTCAAGAGGCATGCTTTCGAGTGGGCAAGAGCACCGGGCCACAAACTGGATCACAATCCAGTTGGGTGCCACCAGGTAAGGTGTTGTTTGTGACTGTGACGGCGATGTGAAATTTCCATGTCAATGTGTATTGCGGCCTGATCCTTAAGCCAATGGCAAGTGCTTTTTTCTAGCGTGACGCTCGATATTTGCACCACTGGCCCTGTCGCCACCCAGGCAACAAACCATTGCATTTCGGATAAGCGTTGATGACCAGTTATGTAGAACAGCTCATAGAACGCCGTCTCCCCGTGACACCGTCAACGTCCTGCCACGAGGTATATGAGCAGTTCATGCGGGAGCCTGATGCGTTATGTGTGGCGGTTGTCGACGACGGCAAGGTCATTGGCGTGGTCAACCGGCAGGACTTTCTCCTGCGATACACCTACCAGCTTGGCCCGGACCTTTACGGCAAGCGCCCCATTCTGCATCTCACAGACACCAAGCCGATGAGTGTGGACATTGGGATACCGTTCGATGT
>JBHJJF010000027.1:0-3213 GCA_050042885.1 Candidatus Phaeomarinibacter sp. | reverse complement strand
CGGCATGGATGCCGTGGGAGCGGCCGATGGTGATCGTGTCTTTATGTTCGTGGGCGCGCTTCTTGAGCGCGTCGAGCACCATGTCCATGTCGGCGAGCAGCAGGTCGGCGGCGCGGGTGAGCTGGACGGAGAGGCAGGTGTCCAGCACGTCGGACGACGTCATGCCCTGATGAACGAAGCGTGAGTCCTCGCCGATGAATTCCGCCAGATGGGTGAGAAAGGCGATGACGTCGTGCTTCACTTCGCGCTCGATCTCGTCGATCCGCGCCACGTTGAATTCGGCCTTCGAGCCCTTATCCCAGATGTTTTTGGCGGCCTCCTTGGGGATGACGCCCAGCTCGGCCAGCGCGGTACAGGCATGGGCCTCGATCTCGAACCAGATGCGGAACTTGGTCTCGGGCGACCAGATATCGGCCATTTCCTTGCGGCTGGATCGGGGGAGCATCGGTGGCGGCTCCAACACCTGCGCGAGTCTGTTTGTTGCGGGTGTTGATACGCCAAGGCCCCGCACACTTCCACCGCGATTAACGGACATGAGGCATGCGGGGCTTGGATGCGTCGAGCGGCATGATCCGCTCTTGGGATGGAGACGACCCTAGCGGGTGCCACCTGACGCAAAGGCTGAGGCGAGTGGGGAGCGCAGGGCATAGGCGCCGTCCCCCAGCAGGGCCTGGACGAGGTTGGCGAATACCCAGATCACCGGGAATTCCCAGCCTCCGCCGGGGTTGGAGAACACCCAGCCATTGGGCAGGTGCACCAGCGCGGCGCCAAGCAGGACGGGGACGAGAGCCAGCGCGACTGCGCGAGTGTGCAGGCCGAGGATCAGGGCGATGCCGCCGGCGACTTCCGCAAAGATCACGGCGTAGGCCGTGACGCCGGGAAATCCCTGGCTTTCAAAGAAGGCGACGGTGCCCGCAGGCGTAAACACCAGCACTTTCAGCAGACCGTGGGCGAGGAAGGCGACCCCGAGTGTGACGCGCAGCAGCGTGGCGGCGAGGGGCGCGGTGGATGTGTGCAGCTCGTTTTGAGCCAGAAGGGACTTGAACATGGGTCATCTCCAGATGCGATTGGGTATGTGAATGCGTTGATGGAGAGGAAGGTAGGTGTTCCCATGAGCGGGATAATCATGTAGATTAGAACAATATTATTTCCTGAATGGGATAAGTGATATGGACCGGCTCTCAACTTTGGAAGTCTTTGTGGCGGTGGCGGAGCGGGGCAGTTTTTCCAAGGCGGCGGACGATCTGAACCTGTCCAACTCGGCAGTGTCTAAGCAGGTGGCCGCCCTTGAGGAGCGGCTGGGTGCCCGGCTGCTCAACCGCACGACCCGGCGGGTCAGCCTCACGGATGTGGGGCAGGCCTATTGGGAGCGCGCCAAGGCCGTGCTTGCCGATCTTGAAGAGGCAGATGCCGCCGCCGCCAGCCTGCATGACGAGGCGCGCGGCGTGCTTAAGATGTCGGTGCCGTTCTCGTTCAGCCTCAGCCATCTGCCGCCGGTGATTGCAGACTTCATGGCGGCGCATCCAAAGCTCGAAATTGACCTGGTTCTGAACGACCGGTTCGTCGACATCGTGGATGAGGGCTTTGACGTGGCGATCCGTATCGGCGAGTTGGCGGACTCAAGCCTCAAGGCCCGGCGCATTGCCCCTGTCCGCCGGGTGCTGGCGGCCTCGCCCGCGTTCCTCGACAGGGTGGGGCGGCCAGACGCACCGGACGATCTCAACGGCGACTGGTGCCTGCGCTATTCCATCGGCAGCGACACGCTGGACCTGGAACGCGAGAGCAGTCCGGGCGACATCGCGGCGCAGATCAAGACCAGCGGACCTCTCAGGGTCAACAATGGCGACATGATCCGCGAAGCCATGCTGCGCGGTATCGGCATCGCCAGCCTGCCCACCTTCATCATCGGTGAAGACCTGAAGTCCGGCGCGCTGGAACGCGTGTTGCCGGACTGGTGCGCGAGTACCATCGCCATGTATGCGGTCTATCCGCCCGGGAAGGCACTCTCCGCAAAAGTCCGTCTGCTGATTGATTTTCTGGCCGAGCGTTTCGGCCCGGTGCCGCCATGGGATGCGTTTGAGGATGGCTAGTTTTCAACGCAAGCGGAAGTCTAATCCTGATAGTGTGCTTGCACTTCATCACGGGTGATTTCGAAGTGCAAAGAGGTTTCTTTGCCCCGGATTGAATAGACGATGGTACCTGCAAACCCGGTTTCATGTACTTCTTTGATGGTCTTTTCGGATGCCTTGGCTGGCACACTCGTCTGTACTACCGAGTAAGGCGGGATCGGTATGTTTAGTGGTAGCTCATTAACGACCAGTCGCTCGCTTATGAGCTCATAATAGTGCATTGGTTGCGAACCCGCTGGACTGCTGAAAGCAATAGATTTTGCCACTACTGAAACTGGCGATGCGTTATCAATCAGAAAGTTGAGTTCAATATCGTGTTCATATTGCGGATGCGCTTCAGCAACCCGCGAAGTCATGACACCGAGGCTTTCGTCTTTTTTTCGACGCCAAATATCAAGCCATCGACTGCCAACAAGAGAGATGATTCCGCCAAAAATTGCGCTGACCAATCCAACGATAATCTGAAGAGTCATGTCTAAAGCAGCCCCAACTGGCGCAGACTGGCGTGGTCGCCTTTGCCGATTACCAGATGGTCATGCACCGCCACGCCCAGGGGCTTGGCGGCGTCTTCGATTTTCTTGGTCATGTCCACGTCGGCGCGGCTGGGGGTCGGGTCGCCGGAGGGGTGGTTGTGGACGAGGATGATGGCGCTTGCGCCCAGTTCCAGCGCGCGTTTCACCACTTCGCGCGGGTAGACCGGCGTATGGTCGATGGTGCCGTGGCTTTGAATTTCGTCCGCAATCAGAATGTTCTTGCGATCCAGGAACAGGATGCGGAACTGCTCGCGCGTTTCATACGCCATGGCGGCCGTGCAGTAATCCACAAGCGCCGACCAGCTGGAAATCGCCGGGCGGTCGAGCACCTTTGATTTCGCCAGCCTCAGGGACGCTGCCTGAATAAGCTTGAGTTCTGTCGCCACGCCTTCCGAGACACCTGGCACTTCCACCAGCCGTTCCATGGGCGCGGTGATGACTTCGTTGAACCCTCCGAAGCGATTCAACAGATCCTTTGCCAGGTGCTTGGTGTCGCGGCGGGGGATCGCACTTTACAGGATCATCTCCAGCAGTTCATAGTCCTGCAGAGC
>JBHJJF010000026.1:0-33517 GCA_050042885.1 Candidatus Phaeomarinibacter sp. | reverse complement strand
GTTGGCCCGCCCTGCTCCACCGACTTCTGCACCAGGATTGAGCAGCGCCGCCGCCGGTTCTTGGGTTCCTGGGGGTCACAGTCACCCCAGATATTGCCGATGCGCGGCACACCGCCGGAAGAACCGCAACCCAGAATGGTGACTTTGAGAAATCCGCTCATAACTCAACGCAGATGATTAATAGGTGGGACAGGCAGGCCCCAGACACAAAACAAGCGGTGCTTTGGTCACCAAAGCACCGCCAGTTCTGCTTGGGTCTCTAAGGCTACTACCCGCCGATGACGCCACATGCAACCCGTCCGCCCGCACCGCCAACAGGCTGGGACATATGGTCGTCCGGATTGGCGTGGATAACGAGCGCCGACGCATCTTCGTCGAGCAGACCGCGGTCACCGCTCAGGGCGACCAGCATCAGCTTGCAAGCGGCGGGATTTTCGTGAAGAGCCTGTGAAAATTCGCTGTCGTTACGTCAGCAATTTCCTCGGGCGTCACGTCTTTGATCTCCGCCAGCTTTGTGGCTGTGTGCGCAGTGAAGGCAGGCTCGTTGGTCTTGCCGCGATGAGGCACCGGTGCCAGATAGGGCGAATCCGTTTCCACCAGCAGACGGTCCAGCGGCAACAGCGTCACCGTCTCTCGAATGTCATCCGCCTTCTTGAAGGTAATGATCCCCGAGAGCGAAACATAACCGCCGATGGCAACGGCCCGTTGTGCAAGATCAGGCCCGGACGAAAAGCAGTGCAACAGAAACGGAAACGCGCCTTTGGCGTGTTCGGCTTCCAGTATCTCCGCCATGTCGTCATCCGCATCGCGCGCATGAATGATCAGCGGCAGCTGCGTCTCACGAGCTGCCTCGATATGGGCGAGGAAGCAGGCCTTCTGCTCCTCGCGCGGTGCGTTGTCGTAGAAGTAGTCAAGGCCGATCTCGCCGATGCCGACAACATCTGGTGACTTGGTCGCCGCAACAATCCGATGGGCGGTGACTTCGGTCTCACTGTCAGCTTCGTGCGGATGCACACCGACAGTGCACCACACATTGTCAAACCGCTTGGCCACATCATGCACGCGCTCAAACTCGGAGAGCTTCACGCAGATCGTCAGCATGCGTCCGATACCCGCCTCGCCCGCGCGGGCGACAACGCCGTCCAGATCTTCAATCAAACCCGGATAGTCCAAGTGGCAATGACTATCGACCAGCATTATTCGGCCTCCGCTTCCACATATCGCGGGAATACACCTTCGGGCTTTGGCAGCGCCGTTCCGGAGGCAAGGCGCCCGCCGGCACCCAGTGCTGTAAAGGTGCGATGGTCATCCGGGACAACCACAAGGTCAAGCAGCTTGCCGCAAGAATCGGGCATGATCGGTAATGCCAAAATGGCGATCTGCCGGATGATCTCAGCAGTCACATACAAGACGGTGCCCATACGCTCCGGGTCTGTCTTCTTCAGCGCCCAGGGTTCCTGACCAGCAAAATACCGGTTGGCTTCCGCAACCACCTTCCAGACCTCACCTGCATAGGTGTGGATCGCCTGCGCGTCCATTGCCTTGCGAGCAGGATCAAGCAGCCCGTCGACCATGGCGAGCATGGCCTGATCTTCAGCGGATAGTTCGCCGTGTGTCGGCACCACGCCGTCACAGTTCTTGCCAATCATCGACAGGGAGCGCTGCGCAAGATTGCCCAGGTCATTTGCGAGGTCCGCATTGATGCGGTTGACCATGGCCTCATGGCCATAGCTGCCATCCTGCCCGTACGAGACTTCGCGGCAGAAGAAATAGCGGAATGGGTCGACGCCATATTCTTCAATCATCTCGAAAGGGTCGAGCACGTTGCCCAGCGACTTCGACATCTTTTCACCACGGTTGTAGAGGAACCCGTGCGCAAACACGCGCTTGGGCAGCTCGATATCCGCAGACATCAGGAAGGCAGGCCAGTAGACCGTGTGGAACCGCAGGATGTCCTTGCCTATGACGTGCAGGTCCGCAGGCCAGAACGTCGCAAGCTGATCAGGGTCCGTGTCTGGAAAGCCCACACCAGTCAGATAGTTGGTCAGGGCGTCGATCCATACATACATAACGTGGTCATCGTCGCCCGGCACCGGCACGCCCCAGCTGAGAGTCTTGCGGGAGACGGACAGATCCTTCAGCCCGCCCTTCACGAACGACATGATCTCGTTGCGCCGCGCGTCCGGCTGCACAAAGCCGGGCTTGCTCTCGTACAGCGCCATCAGCTTGTCCTGGTAGGCGGAGAGCTTGAAGAAGTAGCTCTCTTCTTCCATCCACGTCACTTCCGTGCCGGTGGGTGCCAGCTTCTCGCCATTGGGGCCGTCGGTCAGTTCCGTTTCGGTATAAAACGCCTCATCGCGCACCGAGTACCAGCCCTCGTATTTGTCGAGATAGATGTCGCCCTTGGCGGCAAGTCGGTTCCACAATTCCTGCGCGGCTTTGGCATGGCGCGGCTCGCGGGTTGAAATAAAGTCATCGTTGGAGCAGTTGAGCGCCGACGGCAGTTCCTTGAACTTTTTTGAATTGCGGTCAGCGAGTTCGTCAACGCTGATGCCTTCCTTCTCTGCCGTTTCCACCATCTTCTGACCATGTTCGTCCGTACCCGTCAGGAAAAACACGTCATAGCCGTCAAGCCGCTTGAAGCGTGCCAGCACGTCCGTCGTCAGCACTTCATAGGCGTGGCCGATATGCGGCGCGCCATTGGGGTATGAAATGGCGGTGGTGACATAAAAATTCTTGTCGCCTGACATGGCGGTGGCTTTCAGCTTTGGTGAAACAGGGGGGCGATAAAGGAAACTATCCGCGCGCTGCAGTTTCAAGCGCTGCAAACGTGCCGAGAACCACCTGTTTCCGGTCGAGATTAAGCGCTTCCGCTCGCTCGGCGGTGCGCGCGGTGTTTTCCCATACCTCCACCCAGCGATCAAGCGAGCTGCCGGACGCAAGGCGATTCATGATGTCGGCCTCCCCTGCAATCACTTCATCGATCATTGCAGGTCCGCCAGCGCCTTGGCGGACGAGCCGCACCAGCCAGTCAGACAGAAGCTCGCGAAACATCTCGTATGCTTGATCATTGCCGCGCCGCGCCAGCTTGTCCGCCAGCGCATGAACGGCCGGCACATCCGGCTTGGGCAGGCTGACGATCACATCATGCATCTCGCGGTAAAGCTCAATGCCCCCACCACCAGCCAGCAGCAAAGCCCGCCCGACGCTGCCCTGGGCAAGTTTGGCGATCGCTTCCATGTCCCCGTCGGCCATGTGTCCCAGATGCCCATGCACCGCAGACAGCAGTTGGTCATGACTGAGGGGCTTCAAAGGTAGTGTGCGACAGCGCGAGCGGATCGTTGGCAGTAGGCGCCCGGGATGGTTTGCCAGGACCATGAAGATCGTCTGGGCCGGTGGTTCCTCAAGAACCTTCAGCAGGGCGTTTGCGGCGCTGGCATTCATATCGTCCGCGCTATCCACGATGCAGATGCGCCAACCACCCTCGCCCGCCTTCATGCCGAAGAAGTCGTGCGTCCGCCGCACTTCATCCACAGACAGGACGGTCATGTATTTCTTGGTTTTGTCATTCCACGGCTTGCGCAGGGTCAGCACATTGGCGTGCCCGCGTGAGGCGACACGTTTGAAGACATCGTCTTCGGGCGGCAAATGCAGGGTCTCAACACCTGCTGCCTCCGCAATTCGCGGATCGCCATACTTCAATAAAAAGCGCGCGAACCGATAGGCCAGTGTTGCTTTGCCAATACCCGCGGGCCCGGTGATGAGCCACGCATGGTGAAGCCGCCCCGCCATGAACGCCTCGCGCAGTGCCTCCTCTGCGGCGTGATGGCCGTACAGGAGTTCTGTGTCACGCGGATGCGGAAAGCCTTCCAGTTGATCCGGCTGGGGGACATCTGCGGGTTCTGGAGAGCGCGCCATCTACGTCTCCAATTCCGCAAAGCGTTGAGCGACGGCTTGCCAGATTGCCTCAGCAACATTCTGCTGAGGCTCCGTGGCATCAATGATTACGCAACGATCCGGATTGCTCTCGGCAATGTCCAGAAAGGCCTGCCGCAGGGGCTCGTGAAATGCCACATCAAAGCCTTCGTAGCGGTCTTCACCTGCATTTGCATCTGCCTCACGTGCCCGCGCGCGGGCAAGCCCGTCGGCCACGGGCAGGTCCAGTATGAATGTCAGGTCGGGTCGAGTTTCGCCCACGGTCAGGTGTTCCAAGGTTCCGGTGACATCCGCGCCCAGCTTGAGCGCGCGGCCCTGATAGGCCGTTGTTGAATCTGCAAACCGGTCGCTGACCCCCCACTGACCTTTGGCCAGTGCCGGTCGGATCAGCCGTTCCAGATGGTCTACCCGCGCAGCATTCAGCAGCAGGGCCTCTGAGAGGGGCGTCCAGCGGTCCGCAGCCCCGCGCACAAGCAGCGCACGAACTTCTTCGGCGGCTTTCGTACCGCCCGGTTCGCGCGTGGCAACGGTCTCAACGCCGCGCGATCCAAGCGCGTCAATCAACCGGCGTATCTGCGTGGTCTTACCGGCGCCTTCGCCGCCTTCGAAGGTGATGAACCGGCCGCCCTGTCCGCCCTGTCCCATCAGCCGGAAATGAGTTGCGCCAGCGCACTCATCGCTTTTCCGAACCACCCAAGTTGGTCAACCGATGTGCCCGCCTGCAGGTCATAGGTCCGTGTCGGCAGCCCCGGGCCGGTGATGACCAGTTGCCCCAGCACATCTCCTTCGGCGATCGGAGCCGACAGGGGCCCGTCATAGCGCACCTTGGCTTCCATGCCCTTGCGGGCATCCCGCGACATGGTTAGCGCAACATCAGCAGGGAGTACCAGCGGCACTGTCCGGCTTGTTCCCTGCCAGACAGGGGCACGTTCCAAAACCTGACCGGCACTCAGCAAGTCATACTTGCGGAACTCGCGGAATGCCCAGTCCATCAACCGTTGCGTCTCGTTGGCGCGTTCCCGTTCGGAGCTAAGGCCGTTCACCACCAGCACAAGGCGGCGCCCGTTGCGGACAGCGGACGCGGTCAACCCATAACCTGATACAGATGTGTGGCCCGTCTTAAGGCCATCAGCACCCATATTCATGTAGATCAACGGGTTACGGTTGGCTTGCTTGATGCCGTTCCACTCAAAGTCGCGCACCGAGTAGATTTCATAAAACTCCGGATGCGTCTCAATCAGATAGCGCGCCAGGATGGCCAGCTCGTTGGCCGTCATCAGATGACCATCATCGGGCCAGCCGGTCGAGTTCTTGAAGGTGGATGTCTCAAGCCCGATTTCACGCGCGCGCTCGGTCATGCGCTCGGCAAAGACCTCTTCGGATCCGGCTAGCGCTTCTGCGATTGCGATGCAGGCGTCATTGCCGGACTGCACGATCACCCCATAGATCAGGTCGCGAACGGGCACGCGACTGTTGAGCTCGGCAAACATGGTCGACGAGCCGGATGCGGCACCACCCTTGCGCCATGCGTTTTCGGAGATGACGAACTCATCCTCCAGCGTCACCCGACCATCCTTTAGTGCATCAAATAGCATCACCATGGTCATGAGCTTCGACATGGATGCGGGCGCCATCAAGTCGTTGCCCTGTTTTTCGTAGATGATCTCGCCGCTGTCGAAATCCATGAGCGAGACATAATCCGCAGGTGTTTCGATGGCACGCGCTGGCAAAACAGTGAGCAGCAGCGCGGCGGAAACAAGTGCGGGCAGACGGGGCAAAAAGCGTAAAGAGCTGAGGGGGGCAATCATAGAAAGCGGGACTCCATCCAGCACGAAGGCGCATCACCGGCGCCATCAAATAACAGGCAGATACTGGATTACCGCGTCTTGGCAGCCTGTGCCAGAGGGCATCAGGGATTTGACGTAAACGTCACCCTTTGAGGCAGCGTTTGGCGCTAGTTGATAACAACTTTGGCGCCGTTCTGGCCGCGTGAGATCACTGATTCGAGGAGACCGTCGGCACCCTGGGCGTTGTTCACCGGCCCAACGCGCACGCGATACCAAGGTGTGCCGTTCACCACCGACTCGGAAACCTCTACAGGGCCAAGGTCGGAAAGCTGGGACGCCAGGGCATTTGCATTGCTCGCGCTGCGGAACGACCCGGCCTGAACAAAGAAGTTGTCTACGACCGGTGCCATCGCGGTTGTCTGTGCCGCCGGTGCGTTGGGCGCTGAAGCGGCAGGCACAGTTCCCGCGGCAGCTCCGGCGGCAGAAGCGCCGCCTGCCAGAAGTGAGAGGTCGACCGGTGCAGACGGAAGGCCCGGCGCCGACGGCAGGCCAGCCGTGGCGATGGTGTCGTCATCATCTTCAACGGGCTGCATCTGTGTTGCCGCCTGAGCCACAACAGGTGCTACCGGTGGAGGTGTCGGTGCAGGCTGTGCTGCAGCTGTCTGCAGCCCCTGTTCACCCGTCCAGCCATCCGCCTTGCCGAGATATTGCACACGGACCTTCGTCGTGCCCTGCTCCTTGAAGCCGAGCAGTTCTGCTGCCCGCATGGACATGTCGATTTCACGGCCACGGGCGAACGGTCCGCGGTCATTGACGCGGACGATGATCTGGCGGCCATTTTCAAGATTGGTCACCCGCGCCATTACCGGCATCGGCAGTGTCGGGTGTGCGGCGGAGACCTGGTACATGTTGAAGATCTCGCCATTGGCGGTCATCTTCTTGTGGAACTGGGGGCCGTACCACGACGCGATGCCCGTGCTGTCGTAGCGCTCATCTTCCTTGGGGTAATACCATTCGCCAGCGATCTGGTAGGGATTGCCGACTTTCCAGTAGCCGCCCTGCCCGCTGGGCACCTCGCTGCGGCTGACTTCCTTCATGACCGCTCCGGCCAATTGCGTTTCTGCACAGCCCGCAAGAACCAGCATTCCGCCAAGGCCGACCATCAGTGCGCGAAGGCGCGGTGCCATCGGTGTACGAAAGCGCGGCGTAAGTGTGCGTGACATCATCGCGTTCATGGCCCCATTATCCCCGTGATTTGTCGAGAAAACTCATACTCGGTGTAACGGCCGCTCCAACGGCAGCGATTCCACCCAAAACTCAGACATTTAGAATGCCTGCAATTTGGTAAACGAGGCGTTTACGATTTGATGAACCCAGATGTTTCCCTGACCCGCCAGCTGGTCCGCCATGCCCGTGCCAAGGCGGCCACAAGTGACGATTTGGCGATGGCAGCCCTCTTTGTGCTCGATGCCGTTGCCAACGCGCTTGGCGGGTGCGCCAGCGAGCAAGGCCGCAAATTGCTGCGCTGGGCTGGCAACGGTCCAAGCCGACCCGGCACGCCCTTCGATACGGGCTCCCATGCCCTGTTGATGGGCGCTCTCACCCACATTCTTGAAACCGATGACCTCCACCGCGCGTCCGTGGTGCACCCCGGCTGTGTCGTGGCGCCTGCTGCCTGGGTCATGGCGCTGCGGGAAGATGCAAATGGCGCTGACTTCCTGCGCGCAATCCTCGAAGGCTTCGAGGTGACGACACGGGTCGGCATGGGCGTTGGACCGGCGCATTACCGCATCTGGCACAACACCGCGACCTGTGGCCCCTACGGCTCAGCCATGGCCGCGGCCACTCTGCTCAATCTCGATGAAGACCAGACCGTCAATGCCCTTGGCAATGCCGGCAGTCAGTCGTCGGGCCTGTGGGAGTTTCTGGATACCGGCGCCATGACGAAACACCTCCATGCAGGCCATGCGGCGCAGGCAGGTGTTCAGTCCGCAGACCTGGCAGCTCTGGGCTTCACCGGCCCGCCCCGCATTCTTGAAGGTGACCGAGGCTTCTTTGCCGCCGCCTGCCCCGATGGCGACCCTGCACAGGTAATGTCAGACCCGGACGGTCCCTGGCAATTGGGCCAGACATCCATGAAGCCGTGGCCGTCCTGCCGCCACACCCATCCGGCGATTGATGCGTCTCTGGAGCTGTCTCAGAAGCTGAAACATGCGAGTGCGGACGAATTCCGATCCGTTACCGTCGAGACATATCAAGCCGCCGAAGACGTCTGCGATCGCGCCCATGCGGACAGTGAGTACGAAGCAAAATTCTCTCTGCAACATTGCATCGCCACGGCGCTGGAGAATGGTGAGGTCACGCTCAATTCGTTTGATGATGCGGCCCGCCTCAAGGCGCGGCGGCTGGCATCCGGCATATCGATCCAGGTGATCGACCCCTATGCCTCCGCCTATCCGGTTGATTGGGGAAGCGCGGTTGAAGTCGTCATGACCGATGGTACCACCTATCGAGCAGAACGTAGCTTCGCCAAGGGTGATCCCGAGGCGCCGCTGACGCCGCCGGAGGTTGTGGAAAAGTCTATTGGTCTGATGGAGTTTGGGGGCATCGCCGCGCCGAAGCAGCTGGCTGAAGCCATACTCGCTCTGCCGATGGCAGAAACATTGCCCGATCTTCCGCTGTTCGCCTGACGTCTGTTCAGACTTGGGGAACGGGTCGGGGGAAGCGGATCGGCACTATTGGTTCTGAAGCATCGGAAAGACTGTGTAGAAGGCGACGCCCGCACCGAGGATAAGGCTCGTCAGCACCAGCCATGGTCCCCAATAGCCCCCACGGGTTCCGGCGTCATGGGGGGCTGAGGAGCCCCCCATGGCGACAGATGCTGCAGGAGCGGCGCCCACAGCCTGAGCTGCGGTGCCGTTCTTGTTGCGCAGGATTTCGCGATTCTTTTCTGTCCACTGACGCTGCGCGTAGTTGGCTTTGTTCTGCTCATGCCATTTGGCCTGCGCATCGCGGCCACCACCGCCACCACCACCGGAACTCGGGCCGCCGTCACCGCCCGATCTTTCCATCGCCTTGCGGTCGCGCCGGGCGATCCACATGCTGTCCAGGAAAATCAGGAGAAACAGCGCGGCAATGACGGACGCTGGAATCCATGTTTGCACCAGATCGTATTCGAACATTCAAAAACTCCCCTTGGGCCTGCGTTCTGCATCGCTGTGTTGGTGCCACAGCGCGCCCCGCGCATGCGTAGTAGATGACGTTGCCCGGCCTTTTCAGCCGTGTTCACTTCTCATACCCGGTTCAATGCACGGGCACCCCCGGAAAAGCAAGCAATACCGGGCATTGTTGCCGCGAAATGCCTATGGATCAAATCGCGCCGAAAAACGCCGTTAACGCTGTGCCGCAGGCCGGCAACACCCGCGGAAATCAGCCAAAAACAAACACGACCATTGATGTTGCGAAAACCGTCTCACACCGCTAAAGCTGTCCTCGCAGGCCAGCACCCTGAATGCGGAGGGGTGGCAGAGTGGTCGAATGCGGCGGTCTTGAAAACCGTTGGGCTTCACGGTCCCGGGGGTTCGAATCCCTCCCCCTCCGCCACTCCCAAGCTGTTGAAAACTATGTTCGACGCCGAGTGCAAGCGCGGTTGCTAGCTTTCGGGCGTCCCGCCGAACGATTGCCGGTAGCGGCCGGGGCTGACGCCGACGATTCTTTTGAATGCTGAGGCGAGGTGGGCCTGGCTCGAAAAGCCGGGCAGTGATGGAATGTCCGCGAGCGGGATCGTTGTCGATGAGAGCAGTTCGCGGGCGCGCGCGACCCGGCGGTTTAGAATGAAGTCTCGGGGCGATTGCCCAGTCTCATTCAGGAAGGCGCGCGTAAAGTGCGACCGCGACAGGCCTGCCTCGTCGGCGAGCGCCGCGACGGTCAAGTCCTCAGCCAAATCTGCGTCAATCTTTGCCAAAATCCGCCTCAGCGTCGCTGGAGAGATGGTCTCATTGGATGTCCGCAGGGCAACAGCGCTGCCAGCATAGTGGCAGCCAATGCGCGCCAGCACCGCATCTGTAAGCGCGCGTAAATAAGTGGGCTCGACGACAGGATCGCCAAGAAGTGAACGTCGGACTTCCTTTTGCAGATTTGTGAAGCCCGCATCGGAGAAGGCTTCAACGATCTCCGGGGCCCAGACCCGGTCTTTCGCTACCTGCTGGAAGATGCCTTCCGCGTAGTCTGCGTCAACGATCATGCACAGAAACTCGACCGGCTCCGCCATGCGCGTTCGAACGAGGCATCCCGGTGGCACGATGAAAGCAGACCCCGCTGGCCCCATGAGGCGTCGCACCGGTCCATCATTGACCGAGATGTCGAGAAAGGCCGGGGCATAGGGCACAAATATCACGTACTCCTGGACCCGATAGGCAAGTTCGAAGTCGAGCGGCGGATGGAGCACAAACTTGACCGGACCCGCATCTGCGACACCGCCCCACTCAGGCATCGTGGTTACGGGAGGACCGTCAAAAAGAACTTTCCGGTTCTCTTCAGCTTTCAGATGGAAACGCTTGGACGGTGATTTATCTCCGCCATCTTTTTCTTTGCTCATGAACAGTGACTTGGTTCGTTTGGCCGCCTTGCTCAAGCATGGTCAGGCGCATTTTCGCACAAATCTGAAAAACGGCGCACATCCGTGAAAGAAACACACGGAATTGCATACCACTATGTCCTTCCAGGCCAGCCATGTCCGAAGGCTGCCGATGATTAAGACCAGACGCGATTGCACATCAGGAGCCGAAAAAGGAGTTTCTTCCGTGTCCACCAACCCGAAGTTCGACATTCTGACGCCTGACAATTGTCAGCTCATCATCATTGACCATCAGCCACAAATGGCCTTCAGCGTAGCGTCAATTGATCGCCAGATCCTGAAAAACAATGTGGTGATGCTGGCGAAGGCGGCGAAGCTCTATGGCTTGCCGACAACGATCACGACCGTCGAGACCGAATCCTTTTCAGGTTACACCTATCCTGAGGTTCTGGAGGTGTTTCCCGACCAACCCATCCTTGAACGCACAAGCTTGAACTCCTGGGATGACCAAAAGGTCCGCGACGTGCTCTCAAAGTCGGGTCGCAAAAAGGTCATTGTTGCGGGCCTGTGGACGGGGATCTGCAACACGATGTTCTCACTCAGCGCGATGGACGAAGGCGGATACGAAATCTACATGGTCGATGACGCCTCCGGGGACACATCAGTCGCCGCTCAGTCCTATTCCATGCAACGCCTCATCCAGGCGGGCGTCGTGCCGGTGACCACTATCCAGGTCGCGCTTGAGCTGCAACGCGACTGGGCACGCCGTGAGACTTATGATGAGCTGATGGCCATCTTCAAAGAGCACGGCGGCGGATATGGCATGGGTATCGATTACTCCTATACCCATGTGCACAAAGGTCCTGCCCGTGTGAGTGGCGGCCCGGTTTTGGACCCAGTCCCGGCTGAGAAGTCCCCCGCGGCAGCCGAATAGCGAGATCCAGTCCTCCTGCCCCCCGGCCGATTCTTTTTGTCAGGTGGGCCGGCTCTCGTTGGGTGCATATGTCTTCACGCGCCTCGCCCCTCGCGCGTGATGGCTGAGTCCTCTGCCCACCCATCACCCTGCTTCTCAGTTGCACTACTCGTGACTTGCTAACGGACGTTTTGAAAGATCCAGAAGTGACCCGTCTCGCGTTCTCTGTTTTTGCGATCAGCCTCTGTGCCACATCGGCCTACGCTGATCCGCATGCTCAGGCTTTGTCGACCGAGCTCGAAGTGCGCGAAAGGGTGCAATACGTCAAAAACGCAGAGTTCATTTCGGACAACGAGGCAGGCGGAACACTCTGGACCCAGCGCCTAGCGGTGGCCGCGGCCGTTGAGTTCACATCCTGGCTGCGTGCCCGCGGTGTCGCACAGAGCGCTCTCATGTCCGGCGGGCAGCGCAGCCCCGTCGACGCAAACGTTCTTGATGCGCGCGAAGCCTATATTGAAGTGGGCCCTGAAACAGCTTTTGTCCGCGTTGGCCGGCAAGAACTCACATATGGGTCCCAACGTTTGATAGGCACCCGCGATGGGACCAATGTCCGGCGCGGCTGGGATGGCATCGTCGGCCAGCTTCACATCAGCGACTGGTCGATCGATGCGATTGCCGTCGCGCTTGTCGATGTCAAACCAGAAGGCGCGTTCAATGATCGGGCGAATGCGGATCGTGTTCTGGCGGGTGTCTACGCAACTGGCCCCGCAAGTGTCGGTGATCTGGACCTCTACCTGCTCTATGCCAAGAGCGATGATCGCCAGACCATAGAGGGCATCGCGGATCAGCGTCGCTACAGCGCGGGCGTTCGAAGCGCTGGTGAAAGCGGCCGTATGTTCTGGAATTGGGAGGCCATCTATCAGTGGGGCCGACATGGTAGCGCTGACATCTCCGCCTGGACACTCGCCACCAATACCGGGCTGAAGTTCAACAGCCCCTGGTCTCCGGAAGTGATGCTGTCCGCCAATGTCGCGTCCGGCGATGGTGAGGCCGACGACGGACTCCTCGAAACATTCGATGCTCTGTATCCGCGCGGAAACTATTTTTCTGACGCCGCCATTCTCGGCCCTGCCAATTTCTACAACCTAAATCCCTATCTGAGGCTCTCGCCGTCAGATCGCTGGCAGTTGAGCGCGGACGTCAACTTGCATTGGCGGGTGGACGCTGCGGACGGTGTTTACGGGCCGCCGGGCAATCTGTTGCGCCCCCCGGGCGGCAGCAGCGCTCGGTTTGTCGCAACCGCTGTGTCGTTCAGCGCAGTCCACGAGTTGTCGGACGCGCTTCAGCTCGAAGCCATTTATGCGCATTCCGAACCTGCACGTTTTATCGATGAGACTGGACCGTCGGCGCCGGTGGACTTCGTCGAGCTCACCTTGCGTTACACCCTTTAACCTCGCTGGAAACCGGCCTCCATGTCGCTGCTGATCCAACGCAACCGGAGCCCCGTCACACCACACTGTGGCACCAAGGCCACCTGACAGGAGACGATCCCCGTGACCCTATTTGGAAACAGATCTTCAGAGCGCTCCGCCGACATGATCCTGACCGGCGGGAAGATAACGACGCTGGATGACAAGGTGCCCGCAGCCACCGGACTCGCCATTGCAGATGGTAAAATCGTAGCCGTCGGATCCGACAAGGATGTGATGGCGTGGAGGTCCGGCGAAACGACGTTGATCGACCTCGGTGGACGGCGGGTTATCCCCGGCCTGAATGACAGCCACACGCATCTTATTCGCGGTGGGCTGAACTACAATCTTGAGCTTCGCTGGGAGAATGTTCCGTCGGTTGCCGACGCCCTCCGGCTTCTCAAGGAACAGGCTGATCGCACACCTGCGCCGCAATGGGTGCGGGTCGTGGGTGGCTGGTCAGAGTTCCAGTTCGCCGAGCGGCGCATGCCGACGCTTGAGGAGATCAATGAGGCCGCGCCCGACACACCGGTGTTCGTGCTCCAACTTTATGCACAGGCGCTTCTCAACCGAGCGGCCATTGAGGTGTTAGGTTTTGACAAGGATACGCTAAACCCGCCTGGAGGTGTAATTGAGAAGGACGCGCAGGGCAATCCGACGGGTCTGCTCATCGCGCGACCGTCAGCATTGATCCTCTATTCGACGCTCGCAAAAGGCCCGCGCCTGCCGCTTGAGGATCAGATCAATTCGACGCGGCATTACATGCGCGAGATGAATCGGCTCGGCATCACGTCTGTCATCGATGCCGGCGGCGGCGGACAAAACTATCCCGAAGACTATGATGTGATCCAACGCCTCCACGATCAGGACGAACTGACGGTGCGCGTCGCCTACAATCTTTTCGCACAGACCGGTGGTGAAGAGCTCAACGACTATGAACGATGGGTCGCCATGACTGAACCCGGTGCTGGCGATGCCATGCTGCGGATGAATGGCGCCGGCGAGAACCTCGTCTGGTCGGCAGCTGACTTTGAAAACTTCCTCGAACCGCGCCCTGATCTGGCACCTCGTTTGGAGAGCGAGCTGGAAGGGGTTGTGGAACTGCTGGCAACGCACAAATGGCCGTTTCGGATTCATGCGACCTATGACGAGAGCATTGACAGGTTCCTCTCGGTGTTTGAGCGGGTAAATGGCCGTCAGCCGTTTGAAACCCGCTTCATCATCGATCATGCAGAAACGGTAAGTCCGCGCAACATTGAGCGCATCAAGGCACTTGGCGGCGGCATTGCGATTCAGCATCGCATGGCGTTTCAGGGCGAATTCTACGTGGACCGATATGGTGAGGGGTCGGCTGAGGCAACGCCGCCGCTGCGGGAGATGTTGCGTGCAGATGTTCCCGTCGGCGCCGGGACGGATGCGACGCGCGTGGCAAGCTACGATCCTTGGGTCGCGCTATACTGGCTGACGACCGGCAAGACGCTCGGTGGCCTCAGCCTCTACTCGGAAGATAACGTTCTCCTGCGTGAAGAAGCACTGAAGCTCTGGACACAGGGCTCTGCCTGGTTCTCAGGCGAGCACGAGGTGAAAGGCAAACTCGCGCCAGGACAGTACGCCGATTTCGCCGTCCTCTCGGCGGACTATATGAGCGTTCCGCCTGAAGACATTCGCCGCATCGCATCCGTCCTGACGGTTGTCGATGGCCGGGTGGTTCATGGTGATGACGCCTTTGTTGATCTGGCACCGCCATTGCCACCTGCGTCGCCGAGCTGGAGCCCGGTCAATCATGTTGAGAGTCCGGCCCAGCGCCCGGACGCAGATGCGCCACTGGTTCATGCGCGGGCGTGCCACGATGGCTGCACCTCAAACTGCGGCCTTCATGGTCACAATCATGAAATCGCGTGGACGAAGCCATTGCCGATTGCCGACAGCGCCAGGGGGGCCTTCTGGGGTGCTCTTGGGTGCTCGTGCTTCGCCGTTTGAGGAAACTGAAAATGGCAAACATCGGTATCATGCGCGAGGCAACTATTGATGCGTTGACACCATGCAGTCTGTGGCGGCGGGGTCGATTGTAATGACACCAACGTCAACAGCGCCGTCAACTGACAACACCTCGCCGCCGAAACATGCAAAAGCGTCGCCCTGGGCACCGTTTGGTTACGCCTCGTTTACGGTGCTGTGGATCGCGACCGTGGTGTCAAATGTCGGCACGTGGATGCACGATGTCGGCGCTGGATGGCTTATGACAGAACTTGATCCATCGCCCAGCGTCGTTGCGATGGTTCAGGCAGCGACGACGTTGCCCGTGTTTCTTTTCGCGCTGCTGGCGGGTGCGGTCGCTGACATTGTTGACCGCAGAAAGCTCCTGATACTGGTCAATCTGCTGATGGGTGCAGTCGCCACGGGCCTCGCCGTTGTTGTCCATCTGGAGGTGATGACGCCGTGGCTGTTGATCGCCTTTACTTTTGCCATGGGGACTGGCGCTGCCTTTGTCGCCCCGGCATGGCAGGCGATCGTCCCCAAACTCGTCGACCGGAAAGACCTCTCCAGTGCCATCGCGCTCAATTCCATGGGCATCAATGTGAGCCGCGCCATAGGCCCGGCCCTCGCTGGCTTTTTGATTGTTTCGGTCGGCATTGCCATGCCCTTCGCCCTCAATACCCTCAGCTTTGTTGGTATTGTCATCGCTCTGATCTGGTGGCGGTCGCCTGCGTCACCCGCTGCTACCCTTCCAAGAGAGCATGTCGGCGAGGCAATCCGTGCCGGACTTCGCTATGCGATTAACTCGGGACCCGTTCGTGCGACTTTGGTCCGCGCTGCTTTCTTCTTCATCTTCGCCAGCGCCTATTGGGCGATGCTGCCGCTCATTGCGAGGGACGTCCTTGCAGGTGGGGCAACGCTCTATGGCTTGCTACTGGCCAGTGTCGGCGCAGGCGCTGTGCTTGGCGCGCTCATACTTCCCTCCATTCGCGCCCGCTTTGGCGCCAATGGCACGGTGGCGCTTGGCACCCTTGGGACCGCGATTGCGATGGCGAGCTTTGCTCTGCCGCCGCAGGCCGGCCTTGCGGCCGCCGCGTCGGCGCTAGCCGGTGTCTCGTGGATTGCAGTCCTTTCAAGCTTGCACGTATCGGCTCAGACGGCCCTGCCCGACTGGGTGCGTGCGAGAGGTCTTTCGGTCTTCTTGACCATCTTCTTTGGCGCTATGGCCGCCGGCAGTCTGATCTGGGGACAGGTCGCGTCGCGCCTCTCCATTGAGATGGCCTTGTTGATTGCTGCGGGTGGCGCGGTGGCTTTCGTCCCACTCACCTGGGCAGCCAAGCTTGGGCAAGGCGAAGCGCTTAATCTCGCGCCATCCTCCCATTGGCCGGAGCCGGTGCTGAGCGAGGGTGCAGACGATACGTCGGGGCCGGTCATGATCCAGATCACCTATCATGTTGGCGTCGACGATCATCCGGCATTTGAGACACTCATGGTTAGAATGGGCCAGGCACGCCGGCGATCCGGTGCCTATCGCTGGAGCCTGATGCAGGACGCTGAAACCCCGGACAGGTTTGTCGAGACATGGTTTGAGCCGTCCTGGGCCGACCATTTGCGCCATCATGGACGTGTGACGGAAAGCGCCCGCGCCCTGCAGGACCAGGTGAAAGCGCTCACGAGCAACGAGCCGTCCGTATCGCACTATCTGACCCGTCGCCCGAAGACGCAAACCCCCGTTTCAAAGGGAGATCTGCAATGAAAGTTGTGTTGGGCCTCGTACTCGCGTTGGCGATTGGCGCCGGGACGCGGCTGGTGGGCATTCCCGTGCCCGCCCCTCCCGCACTTATTGGTGCGCTGCTCGTTGTGGCGATGACCGTCGGGTATCTGGTCATGGATCGATATGCCCGAGACCGCGCATCAAAGTCCAAACCCCTGTGCGGTGGACCAACAGGCGAAACTCATAAGGATGTGAACTGATGGAGGCGGTATTGGGGTTGGTTTTGGGGTTCGGTATCGGGGCGGGCTGCCGTTGGTTCGACATTCCCCTTCCCGCGCCTCCAAAACTCGTTGGCGCGCTCCTGGTCGTGGCGATGACCCTTGGGTTTGCAGGTGCTGACGCCATGATCAGCGGCGCTTGGATGTAATGAACCCGTCAAAACGACATGCTGGATTTTGCGCGACCGATGGAGCGTGAAGTATTCGCGATACGGCTTAACCCCTCGAAACTCCAAGAGAGGCGAAGATGACAGGATTTGTTTTGAACGGTCAGAACGTTGAGGTGGCAAATGCCCCGGAGGAGATGCTGCTCCTCATCTTGCGCGATACACTGAACCTCAAAGGCACAAAATATGGCTGCGGCGCAGCGCAGTGCGGCGCCTGCACAATCCATGTCGACGGTGTCGCCATGTACTCCTGCCAGATGTCACTTGGCGATGTGGAGGGGGCCGAAGTCACGACCATTGAGGGGCTGTCTGACGATGGGACCCATCCTTTGCAGAAAGCCTGGGTCGAAGAGCAGGTCCCGCAATGCGGGTACTGCCAGCCCGGGCAAATCATGCGCGCAGCGGCGCTGCTGTCTGACATCCCGGAGCCCAGCCGCGAGGACATAACCGCTTATATGAGCGCGAACCTTTGCCGCTGCGGAACGTACAACCGCATCTTCAAGGCCATCGAACGCGCCGCACAGGAGGGATAAGATGACCAATTCAACACCAACGTCAGACCTGTCGCGGCGCAAGTTCCTGCAAGGGACCGGTCTGGTCTTTGCCTTTGGCGCTGTAGGGGTTTCATCTGTAACCGGATGTTCGCAAAGCACGCCACCGGTGCCCCTGGATGTCAATCACTGGCTTTCCGTTCAAAGCAATGGCGTGATCTCCATTGTCTTCCCGTCGACTGAAATGGGCCAGAGCAGCTATTCGACATTGCCTCAGATCCTGGCTGAAGAACTGGATGCTGATTGGGATGATATCGAGATCCGTCAGTTGAACGAGGATGACCGCCGGTTCGGCAACCCACTGTTTGGTGGCGTGCTCTACACGGCCGGCAGTACGGGCGTGCAGTCCTATTATGAGCCCATGCGGCGCGCTGGCGCACAGGCCCGCGACGTCCTCCTGCAGATTGCCGCCCGCGAGCTGGGCGTTGAGAAAACGACGCTTCAAACCGAGCCAAGCGCTGTGGTTGCGCCGGATGGCCGGCGACTGAGCTATTTCGACCTGGCGGGTCTCGGTGTCGAGGGTGTTGTCATCCCGGACGTAGAAACTGTCGCGCTCAAGGATCGGTCTGCGTTTCGGATTATTGGTAAGGACCTTCCGCGGCGTGATGTGGTTGCAAAGAGCACAGGCCGCGCTGAATTCGCGATCGATGTTGAAGTTACCGAAATGGTCTATGGCGCAGTACTCCGCGCACCTGTGGAAGGCGAGCGCGCCCTGTCCATTGATGATGCACAAGCGAAAGCAATGCCAGGCGTCATCGATGTCGTTGAATTGCCAGATGGTGTAGCCGTAATTGCGGAAAGCCTGTGGGCTGCGCTTGGAGCAAGAGGCCTACTCATTGTCGAATGGTCAAGTACGTCGCCAGCGCGGAGCTTCAGCAGCGCCGAGACGCTCGACCTCTACACAGCGGCTGCAGAGGATGCCGCAGCCGAAGCCGCAACCTGGGCGGAAAAGGGAGACGCAGTGGGTGCAATCGCTTCGGCTGATCGGACCTTCAGTCAGCTCTATCTGTCAGACTATGCCTACCATGCCCAGATCGAGCCCATGGCCGCAGTCGCGAGTGTGGACGCTGATGGACAAGGTGCTGAGGTGTGGGCGGGAACCCAGACCCAGTCCTGGACCGCGCACACAGTTGCCACGACTTTGGACATCCCTGTTGAGAATGTACGCCTCAACATGATGACGATGGGCGGCAGCTTCGGGCGCAGGACGGCGCTGGTGCAAAACTATGTCCGCGACGCCGTGCTCAGCTCGCAGGCGGTTGGCCGCCCCGTCAAAGTCATCTGGACGCGGGAAGATGACGTCAAGAATGGCACACTGCGCCCGGCGGCGGCGCAAAAGATCGACGCGGGATTAACCGCGCAAGGCCGTTTGGACGGGTGGTATCACCGGGTCGCAACGCCGACGGTCATCGGCTTTTTCAACCCGGTCCGATGGGGCCAGGTGCAACCAAACGATGTCATCTCCATGCGTGGCGCCGAAAGCAAGTTCTATGGCATCGATGACTTTAGGGCTGACCACGTGATCACGCCCCGCCAGGCGCGGCTTGCGCCCTGGCGGGGAATTGGCGCCTCTTACACCAGCTTTGCAGCCGAAGCCTTTATGGACGAGTTGGCCGAGCAGGCCGGGCGCGATCCCTTGGACTTTCGGCTGGACCTGGTGGCCGAAAACCCGCGCGGGCGGCATCTTCTGGAGAAGGTGGCGGAGATGTCCGGATGGCGCTCCCGAGGGGGTCGCGCACTGGGCCTGTCCTTTGCCGGGTATAGTTCGTCCATGGGCGTTGGTGTGGCTGAAATCGAAGTGGAGGACTGGGGCGGCATTCGCGTCACCAACTTCTGGACCGCCGTGGACGCCGGCCAAATCGTCTCCCCCGACAACAGCCACAACCAGATCGAAGGTGGCATCATCTTCGGGATTTCGAGCGCGCTGAAAGAGCGGATCGATATCGAGAACGGAGAGATCGTTCAGAACAATTACTACGACTATGAGGTCTTACGCGCCAACGAGGTGCCGCCCATCGACATCTACATGGCCGACGTGGCCGCCCCGCCTGTCGGCGTGGGAGAGGTCGGCACACCGATGGTATCGGCGGCCATCGCCAATGCGTTCCATGCGGCCACAGGCAAGCGCCTGCGGCATTTGCCGTTTACGCCTGAGCGGGTAACGCAGGCCTTGCAAAGCTGAGACGCAGAGACCCTGTGCCAAAGCGATAGGTAGGCGAAGCAGACCTCTGGTGACATGCCGAAGTGACCCACAACAACGTCTTGAGGGTCACCCGCTTTGGTCTGTCTCTTGATTAATGAAACCGATTGCCCAGAAGCGGCTGAAAGGACTTGGGGACTCAGCACTCTGCTAGACTGCGGCATGAAACTTGTTGCACGGCTGGCAGCTGGTACACAGCACTGGTACACTTGGCCCTGACACACACTCAAAGAAGCCCGTATTTCAGCGGATTATTGACGGCCCACGGAAGGTCCCTCCCCCTCCGCCATTTGTCGATGCCGGCAACTCAGTTGATTTGCCCTCCGGATTGCAAAGGGCGCGGCTGGATCAATGGGGTTTTAGTTCTTCGGAATTCTTGCCGCCCGCCTGCCATCCCGTAAATAATGGTACAATTGAAGTGCTGAGCTGGAAGTGTGAACCGTTGCGCTCGCGTGGACGTCATACCAACTGACAGGCGGAGGGGCGTAATGTCAGCATTGCCTTCATCAGACGGCGCCAAAAGCGTACCGCAATTCGATATCTTTAAAGTGTCGGATGACCCGGACGCACAGGTCCAGGCAATGTCCGAAATGATGCGGCCGGCGGCGGACTTTGCAGGGCTCGGCTGGTCCGGTTCGGAGGGGCTCGAGATCGTTCGGATGTGGCTGCTTGACGGCGTCATCCTCACGGAAATGAAGATGAGGGCGCATGTCATGCTCCGGCGTCCAATCCACCTGCGTAAGTATCCGAATGACACAGTGATGGTTCGTCATCACCTTTCAGGGCAGACATCTAACGAGATTGGTATTGATGCCTATCACGCCAAGCCGGGTGATGTGCATATCACCGACCTGACCGAACTGTGGAGCGGCGTCGCAACGGACGCCCACTTCTATGGCGCCGCACTGGCGCATACCACAATCGGCTATGACCCGGCACGGCATCCAGCACATGTCCCGGTTGTTCCGCCGCAGTCTTATGACTGTGAAATCGCAGACATCTTTCGTTATCTGATTACGGATGCGGTGTATGGTGAGCTCGAAAAAGCCAACGCCGTGGCGGTGCAGTTCATCGATCTCCTGACAGGCTATCTGGACTGTGTGGAGGCTGATCCAGACGAGCCGCATCCCAAGGATCTCAGGAAGCTGCAGATGCGCGCGTTTTTGGAAAAGAGCCTGTCAAACCCGGAACTGAGCACGGAGCTGGTGGCCGAGGCTTTCGGTCTATCCAGAGCGTCTGTCTATCGCGAACTGTCGACTCTGGGTGGATTTGACCGCTACGTGCAACGGCGCCGGCTTGAGGAAGCGTGCAAAGATCTCGCGTTTGGCGACAACACCCGAGGCGTCATCGGAGAGGTCGCGCAGCGCTGGCAGTTCAGCTCGGTTCAGCATTTTTCCCGCGAGTTCAAGCGTCATTTCGGCGTGTCGCCAAGTCAGACAGTCGCGACCTGGCTGTTCAAACTGATGCCGGACGATCCACACGAGATGGGCAAGGTAACCGCCCGTGGGGTGCCTCCCTGGTACGCAGCGATCTGAAATCTGGCATCGGCGCATTGCATCGCCAATGCGGGCCTCATGAGACGCACAGACAACAAAGTGTGCGCGAATGTGTGATTAGAATCTCGGCAGACTCAACAGAAAGACACGCGCTTTGATGAGGATTCGTCCCGTCGCTGGCTTTCACGCGTGGTCGTTGGGCCATGCGTAGTGAAGACAAACCAGACTCAAAGCAGGACATGGGGAAAACTCTGCAAAGTTGGGCTAATGTCAGGCTCGGAGCGATAAGGCTTCTGTCTTTGGCCGCGTTTTTGTCGATCCTGCAGGGCTGCAGCGCCATTGAATCGTTTGACAGCGTGCCGCCTGCGGCAGCAGTTCAGGATAACGGGTTCTACAGTCAGGATGGCGATGCGCTGTCGTTCGGCCAGGACGAGCGCGTCAGCCAAAAGTTGGTCACTGACGTTCTTGGTGCTCTCAAGAACCGGGATATCGAAACAGCCTCGCACCGAGCGAATGTCGCACTGCGGTTGGATGTGGCGAACCCGCGCCTCCAGTTCCTGAATGCCTACGTCTATCACCAGATGGCGCTGAGCGGTGACACCAGCAAGTTCGAATTGGCCGAGCAAGGCTATCTTCAGGTACTGCGCTTCGACCCGGGAAATCTGAGGGCGCAGTACCAGTTGGGCCAGCTCTATATGGCACAGCGGCGCTTTGGACTTGCGAAAGGATACTTTGCAGCGGTTGTTCTTGACGATGAGGACAATCCGGCAGCGCTCTACAATCTGGCGACCGCAGCCTACTACGCTCGTGACCCGGTCACGGCTGAAGTTGTGCTGAGAAAATTGCTCGACACGGCGCCCGAGCTCGCTGAGGAGCCTGAAATTGTTCAGGCAGTGGCGATTTCCAGAGCGGCCGTAAATGACCCTTTTGGTGCATCGGCGTTTCTGAGCCGGTCTTCCAATCTGGACAACACCGCCTTTGTCCAGCGGCGCCTAAACAACTGGGGCGACTTCTATCGACACGATTTTGCGTCGCAGATGTCGTCGGTCATTCAGCCTGCGAGCATCGCTGAGACAGTCGAAGGCGAAGCCGACGAAGAAATGGTTGTCGTCGATGTAGTCCTGATCGGTATGCAGGAAGCCGCCCGGCGCTCCCGCGGTATAAATCTCCTTGACGGTTTGCAGCTTCAGTTTGGCGATGCCCTGGACGCTATCCCTGGTTTCAGTTTCGGTTCCACGCGGGTTTTCGACCGGCTCAATGTGGATGGTGGTCTCGACGAGAACACCCAAACCATCACCCAGCTCATCAATATCCCTGCCGTCACCTATTCGTTGAACATCGCCAACTCGCTCGACAGTTTCAGCGAAATTCTGGCGAAGCTATCGCTGGTGGCGATGAACGAGGAGACATCCGAGTTCTTCTCCGGTACCGAGGTGCTGGCCGCCGCCGTATCCGGCGGCGACGGTGACTCGGTGGCTGTTGAGAAGGAAGTTGGTGTCAAACTTGCGGTGACACCGACAATCCTGGACAACGGCAAGATCCGGCTGCACGTCGTCGCGGAACGCACCTTCCTAACCGATCCCTCGAATTCTGTTCTGTTCGAGTTCAGGCTTGATACGACCAAGACGACGATCAACTCCACCGTCACCATGAACTTTGATGAGACGCTGATCCTCGGCGGTCTGACGGAAAGAGAGACCACAAAGTCCGACAGCGGCGTGCCGATCATACGCGATGTGCCGGGCATCAACCTCCTGTTTTCTGAAAAGGCCAGCCGTGAATTTGAGCGTTCGATCCTCATTCTTCTCACGCCCCGGCGGTCCCATTTCACACACAGATCTGCGGAAGACCGACAGGCAAAACTCAATCAGTTGAGCTCCATCGAACGAGACATCGAGCGCTTCGAGCGGCGCCACGATGAATGGTTCGTTCCACGGGCAGTCTTTTCCGAGCTGCTCGATAGTCTGCGCGGCACGGCATTTGCCGAAGAGTTCCGGATGGACGACCTGCCCGTCCGGGAGTGGAAACGAAAAAACAGCGGCCTCATAAATGATGCTGAAGACCTTGAGACCTATCTCTTGTCGGACGGGGTCTAGGACCCTATCGACTGCATTCCTTGCCTGCGCGCTTGTGCTTTTTGCGGGCGAGAGCTATGCGCAGTCTTCAAGCGGGGCCCGCACGCCCCAGGCGCCCAGCTATGAAGTCAACGTTCCGCAGGTGGATGCCACTGAAACCGAGCCGCTGGCGACCGAGAAACCCACGGCAAAGGTTCCAACAGCCAAGCCGCTGTTTTCAGATGAGCGGGAAACCAGTTTCGAGCTGACCGAAGGCTACAGGGGTGGCGATGACGGTGACGATGGTGATGCGCAGGACGGTGACACGCAAGACGGTGATGGCGCAACCGACGGATCCGGCCGAAGCGGCGGCGGCCTGACACGCCCGCCGACGGCCATCACCTCCAGAGACCCGATCACTTTTGTCGACATCAATGAGAACGCGTCCGCTCTTGCGCTAGGGCCGGAAGGGCGCGTCTTTGTAATCGACACGTCCGGCGCCCTGTTCATCTGGTCCAATCGGCGGCGCGATTTCAGAGCTTTTGGCGACGGGCAGTTTGCCCGCGTGGTCGCCGGCCCTGACGACACATTGTGGGGGATCAACACGCTTGGCCGTGTTTTCTTCTTCAACGGCAGCCGCTGGTTCCAGGTTCCCCGGGTAACGGCTTCCGACATTGCCGTCAACCGGAATGGCGATGTGGTCATCACGCGGCAGGGTGAGCGCGTTGAGCGGTTCAATCCGGACACAAATCAGTTTGAGGTCGAACGCGGTTTCCGCGGTGTACAGGTGGCGCTCCTGTCCGACGGTACCCCCTTCGTCATTTCTGACACCAACCGCGTCCAGCGATGTGAAGTCCAAATATGTCAGAACGTTGGTCGTTCCGCCCAGGCCATATCGATCGGACCGGACGACAGCATCTTCATCGTCGGCACCGACAACCGGCTGTTTCGGTCTCTCGACGAGGGCCAGACTTTCGAGTTCATCCGCACGCTTGGACGGGATGTCGATCGCGTCGCCGTCGGCCCCTTCGGTGCACCTTGGGTGGTCACTGTCGACAACGAGGTCCTGTCCTCAAGATTCTTCGACCGTGATGAGAGCCGTGACGACCGCACCCGGCTGTCCGCGGGTGGCGATACTGTCGGCAGCGGCGCCACAGCGGTGGTCACCAGCACGCAGCAATCCACTGGAATCGTGTTTTCCAGAACCCTGCGGTTCGACAATTTTAAGTCGTCCAACAATCGTTTCGCCAATATTGTAGGTCTGGTCATCGGCCACGACGATCGCGTCTACCTCGCGGGCCGGACGGCGGGCTTTGTTAAGGGGTTTGATGTCTTTGACGAACGGCGCAGACTGTTTGTGCCCCTCGGCGTTGACCCCTTCCCCCAGGATGGCCGGCGCTTCGACGTGGAGGCGGACGGCACCTTCTGGGGCGTCAGTGACGGCGCCACGGCGACAGTCTATAGGTCGCGCAACAGGGGCCAGCGTGTCCAGAGCTTCTCCCTGCCGGTCGGCGGCGGTGTCTTCGTCAATGGCATGGCTGTCGATGCCAGCGGCACTGTCTATGTGGTCGCCAACCGAACGCTTTATGTGAAAGAGGCGAGCCGGCGGAGCTTCCGGCAATTCTCCAATGAAGAGTTCAACCTCGTGGCCATTGGTCTTGCGGGCAATCTCTGGGTGACCCGCTTTAACGGCAATGAGGTTCTCAGGTTTGACGGCCGCCGGTTCGTGGCGCCCGCGCGCAGGCAGCAACAGGTATCCGCCCTGGGTGTCGGGCTCGACGGCACCGTCTTTGCCAGTTCGGTGGGCAGCAACTTCAATCTCGTGCGGTTCAATGCAACCAACCGGTCATTTGACCGGGTCACGAATGTGACTGCTCCAGCCTTTGTCGATGTGGATTCCAAAGGCCGGCCGTGGATCGTCGAAGGGGCACAAACGATCAGGCGGGCAAGAGACTGAGAGTCACTTAGGCGCGGGTGCGGAACCGGACTTTCAATCAGGAGAGACTGAAAATGACTTCTAGATGGACGACGCAGCTCCTGGCCGCCGCTGCTCTGGTCGCGGCCGGTACAATCGGGTTGATACCCAGCGCGTCAGCGGACGTGTTTGACAAAGCCTGGCAGGGGATCGTCACCGGCGACAAAGTTGATGGCTGCAAGAAGGTCATCGACCGCAGCCGGAACCTTTACAACAAAGCCAACAAGGCCTCCGCTACCCATCAGCCGCTGGCTGTGTCCTACTGCAATCTCGGTGGGTATACCGTGCGATGGACGGAGCTCACGCTCTGGCGCAGGGACGGCACCGGTGATGGGTGGTGGAACAAGGTTTATGTCGGCCGCATCAATGAAGACATGCGCGCCGGCCAGGGTGGGTTTTTCCTGGGGCGCAAGCTGCAGCTGAATGAGAAGTATAAGCTGCGCGTGCAATACGACATCAGGCACGGTGACAGAGAGGAATGTCACGCCGAGTTCGAGGTCGGAGGTGACGGCAAGCTGCTGCAGTTTGGAAGCTCCGGAACGACCAAAAACAACAACCGCTGCAAGCGGATCAAGAACATGAAGAAGGAAGCGAGAAAGTTCCTGAAATAGGTGGCCAGTCGCCTCCCACCGACCCGCATGTGGTCTCAGGGACAGGGCGCATCTTCCGACCGGCGGCAGCGCCCTGCCCTAACCGCTTCATGGATCGCTTGCCGTTGTGCCAGAAAGATGCCTGATCGCGGATTGCCATGCCCGTCCGCACGGCGCGATCAAAGCTGTTACTCGTTCACATGCGCGATGTACTGGTCCGGGTCGTCCTGGCCACCTGCGGCACTCCAGCTGATGCCGCCTTTGGACACCAGCTTGCACCTGTTGTTGTTCTCCGTGGTGCCACTTGTCTTCACCACGAGTGTCCCGCCTTCAGGGTGGAAATAGAACTTGTTGCCATCCTTGCGGCAGCTCCTCAGATTTCCCTTCCCGGTGGCATTGTCGATGACAACGACCGGCCAAATCTCCGAGCCCGGTGCCAGGGCATAGTTCTCCATGTTTGCCTCCGCCCGCTGGCGCCAGATTTCCAGCTGTTTGTTTTCGCAATGATCGGGCCTCATCCTGAATGCAGGATCATCGCTGACATGCCGCTCATTGTTTAAGTTCACGGACCATTTCTTGCCTTTATTGATTGCGTCGTGCTTGTCGCCTCTGATGAATTTGATGAAGCAGCCATCCGCTATGGCAGTGCCCCTGACATTCAGCATCCGGACTTTTATCTCGACGGTGGCCTGGTAAACGCCCTTGTTTTCGTAGACGACATTGCTGATGGCAAAGTCTTTGGCGCTGGCTTGGGAGACCGAGAGGCCCACTACTGCGAAGGCCCCCAGTAGGGCTGAAGCAATCGTTTTTTTCACGAACTTATCCTTTTGAGGTGCTGAGTTGGAGACTGACCACCCGTCAGTCCGGCCCGCAAACTGTGCGGCAGGACGCGCTCCCCTGACGGAAGATGGCGACCTGCCTTTCGTGGCTTTAGGAGTCCTTGACCGTCAGGCTGATCTTCAGCCGATGCTCATTCGGTGCGTAGGCACGGTCGCATGCCAGGGTGATCACTTCCCACCGGCCGCTGCAGCCAAGCTCAATGAACTTGATCTCAGCGTGATGTACCCCCTTTTCCATCACTTCGTTCTCGTGCCGCACTTTGTAGCGGTAGTCACAACTGGCGACCCGGGTCCCGTCAGCTGTGTAGAAGTCGATCTCATCGGTGATGTCCCGCCCGCCATTTTGCTTGAGCTCCTTGCGGGTGTGGCGGGCCCGCTTGATGGTCTCGAATCCCCGCTCAAGCTCATATGTCTGCCCGCGATTATTCAGGCGCACATACATGCCGGACTCGCTGGAACGGTTGCGGACTTCCAATCGGAAGTTTTGTTCGTTCGCACCGCCGTCGTGGCTCGATTCAGAACCTTTTCGCCAAGTCCCTGTCTTTGCGCAGCTGGCGGCAAAGGCCGGCCCCACTGTCGTGGACAGAAACATGCCGAGCGCGAGGGCTGAGACTATCATGGATGATGTCATCATATCTCGTGGTCTCCGTACTGACTTGTCTGGCTAATTGTCCCGAAGGGTCACGCTGACCTTCAAACGTTTATTGTCCGGCGAGTAATTGCGTTCACACGACACTTTGTAGCCCTCAGCTGCCGTGCATTCGCCTCTCACGTACCTGATCTGCGCTGCCGTCCTCGACCTGCTTTGCTGGGTCGTCGTCTTGTTCCTGACCTGGTACTCGTAGGCACAACTCGCCAAGGGTACCCCGTCTGCGTTGACAAGAGCGAATGAGTCCTTGTGACTCTGTCGGCCGTCGACAAGATCGTCGCGGCGGTACTCCACCTTCTTGATCCGCTCGTAGGACCGGTTCACGTCGTAGTAGGTCCAGTCATCCGCCAGGGTGCCGAACCTGCCCTGGACATCAGCGCTGGACCGGTTCCGCGCCTCAAGCCGGAAGGTCTGCGAGCCCGAAGCAACGCCGGCGGAGCGCCAGTTGCCGCCTTCGTTACAGCTGGCCGCGAAGGCCGGCGCGGCAGGCAAGGTCAACGCTGCCGCCATGGCGACGCTCATAATACGTTTTGAAGAAAGTCCCATTCGTCGTCCTCCGGGTACAGTCCGTTAGCGACCCACGCGCGGCACAGCTAACGCGCATTCAATCTGGCCCGCAACGCAAACCAACGAGCGGTGAGACGGACAGACAACTATCAGCCAAAGCTTGAGTAGATGCTTATTTCTACCGATATGAAACGTTCTGGACCTTTGCGACTCCTGGCGGGCTCCAGAGCTCACAGCAGACCATCGTGCCGGATACGACGGATGCTCTTAGGTTATCTGTTAGTTGGTACACAAGACTGGTACACTCGCGCCCGACGCAAGTCCAAAGAGCCCAGGATTTCAGCAGTTTATTGACGACCGACGGAAGGTCCCTCCCCCTCCGCCACTCCCAAGAACGCGATCTCGTTTCAGGCGGCGTACCGAAACGGCAATTTGTCGTCAAATGCCGCCGTTGCTCGTTTCATTTTGGTAGAGCATCGATTTTCGGAATGTCCTCCAGCTTCCGATCCCAGTTCGCGCGGCTCGCAACACAGATGTGAGCAGTAGGTCGTATCTCAACAGGGCTGTCCAAGCTGCCCGCTGGTACAACGAGAAGGGTGCCGTTCATTTGAATGCTCGGGACAGCCGCACCGCACTGTGGGCAGAAGCACTTCGTATGCCGAGTATCCGGTACGACATATTCTTTTATGCTGTCCTGGCCGGACAGCCATTTGATTGTCGCGTTGGATGAAAAGAGGTTGGCTGCGTGGGCTGACCCGGTATCTTTCTGACAGCGCCCGCAGTGACAAAGGAAAAAGTGCTGGAATTTTCCGCTGACTTCGAAGTGTACCTCCCCACAGAGGCAGGATCCCTGATGTCTATCGCTCACTAAAATATCTATCTCTCATTTATTTGACTCCCTTTCCGGCTGTGACCGCTCTCTATTGTCCGCCGCAGAGAGTGGCCACCGGCAGCCTGAAGCCTACCCGGGCCGTCGCGAAATGGCTTGGCCCAGCGTGCAGTCTGAAATTTGGTCCCATCGCGGCGACCCTCCATCGTAGGGCTATAGCCAACGAACAGTTCGTACTATCGACTGGCATGGCCCGCCATGTATTGGCTTGCGATCTGCGTGGCAACCGCCCTCAAATGCCTCAAGGTCGGAACGAACAGACCTACGTGATGCAACATAGGCTTGTCCTGTTTGCAGATGCGCCGTGCCGGTATGTGACAACAGCCCATTCCTAGCCACGCGATTTGAAGGCTTCTCCAAATGATGTCCAGCAGTCCTCCTAAGAACCACTCATTTCCAAGGTGTACTCGGCGCAGCTTCCGAGTATGGTTCTGTTGGCTAGGCGTCATGAGTCCTTCGGGCAGGCGCTGATTTTTTCAGTGTGGAGAGTGTCCGGTGGTTGAACTAGCGAATGCGGAAGCGTGGCTTCATCGTGCCGTTGCGGGGCGGGTTGTGGCGGCATGTATCGGCTTGGCGGCCTGCACCGAGGAGCCTGCTGCGGAAGAAGCAATCGGTGTCCGGCCGGCCAAACTCCTGGAAATCTCCGTGCGTGACAACACCAGGGAGATCAACCTCCCCGCCGTCATCAGCGCCATGTCGTCCGCGGATTTGACATTTGAAGTGAACGGCATCCTTGAAAGCTTCCCGGTTGTTGAGGGCCAGGAGGTTGAGAAGGACGATCTCATAGGTCAGCTGGAGCAGCGCGTATTCGTCAATCAGGTGGCTCAGGCACAAGCAACGTATCGTGCCGCCTCATCAGAGTTCAATCGCGCAGCTCAATTGATCACAAAGGGCAATATTGCCCAGAGGACCTATGACGAACGCTTGAAGGACCGTGATGTCGCCAGAACCGACCTGGACAATGCCCAGAAACAGCTGGACGACAGCACACTGCGCGCACCGTTTGACGGCGTGATTGCCACCAAGCATGTCGACCAGTTCCAGACTGTTGCGTCACAAACCATCATTGTCACGCTGCAGTCGACCGGCGCAGCCAAAGCTGTGGTCCAGGTCCCCTCCACTCTTGTGGCCAATTCCAATCAGATCGATGTGCCGGAGTCCTATGTGGTCCTAGATGCCGCGCCGGACCGGGAAATTCCGTCGGAACTTGTTTCCACCTCAACCCAGACCGACCCAAGATCGCAGACATTTGAGGCTCAGTTCGCTTTTGAGCCACCGGCGGACCTCGTTATCCTGCCAGGCATGACGGGGACACTGCGTTCCAGACTTTCCATGTCCAATCAAAACGCAACCGCCGGAAGCATCTCTATTCCCCGGACGGCCGTTTTGTCCCAGGGGGATGAGCTTTTTGCATGGAAGGTGGATACAGACACCATGACCGTATCCCGCACATCCATTCAGATCAGTCAGGAAGGTCCCGATGTAGGCGCTGATGTTGTCGTCACCTCCGGCCTGGCAGAGGGGGATACGATTGTTGCGGCCGGTGTTTCGTTTCTGACGGAAGGCACGCAAGTTCGCGCCTTCGAACAGTAGGAGTTACCCCCATGCATCCTGCTGAGTTTGCCATCAAGAACCGCCTCATCAGCGTCATCGTTATTCTGATTGCGCTGTATTCCGGCTGGACCGCCTATCAGAACATGCCCCGCTTTGAGGACCCGGAGTTCACAATTCGGGAGGCGGTTGTCGTCACCCAGTACCCCGGTGCCACGCCCGAGGAGGTCATTGACGAGGTCACGGAGCCGCTTGAGAGCGCCATTCAGCAAATGCAGGAAGTGGATGAGATCACGTCCGTTTCCCGCTTCGGTGTGTCGCGCATTACGGTTGAGATCAAGTACGAGTTTTCACCGTCGAAAGACGACCTCCAGCTGATTTGGACCAAGTTGCGAAATGAGGTGGATGACGCGGTGGCGTCCCTGCCGCCAGGCGCCGAGACTCCATCTGTGAATGACGGATTTGGCGATGTGTTTGGCCTTTACTATTTTGTGACAGGCGAAGGCTACACCAACCGCGAACTCCACGAATATGTAAAAGGGCTGAGGGCTGATCTTCTGGCCGATGATGCCGTTGCCAAAGTGGACATAAACGGCGTTCCGTCCGAGGCGATTTACGTCGAGATTTCCCGTGACAGGGCAGCTTCTCTCGGTGTGTCCGTCGATCAGGTCTACAATGATCTGGCGAAACAGAACTCGGTCGTTTCGGCAGGCACCGTGCGTGTTGACGATTTACGCCTCACCCTTCAGCCCACTGGAGACATCGGCTCTGTTGAAGCCATAGAGAATGTTATCGTTTCAACCAGTTCCTCAAGCGGCGCCGACTCTTCGGCGGTCGTCTATCTACGGGATATCGCCACCGTTCGCCGCGAACTGCAGGACCCGCCGCGCTTCATCCTGCGCCACAATGGTCAGCCCGCAATGGGCATTGGTATCTCAAATGTCACCGGAGCCAATGTCAGCAAGATGGGCCAAGGCATTGACGCAGCATTTGCAGCTGAAGAGTCACGCCGACCCATCGGCATAGAAATCCATCAGTATTATCACCAGGGCAAGCTCGTTGAGGTTGCTGTCCAGGACTTCGAGGTCAATGACATCATGGCGCTGATCATTGTGCTGGTCACGTTGCTGATTTTCTTGGGGTTGAGATCGGCGCTGGTGATCGGCGCCGTTCTGCTGCTGACGATTGCAGCGACGCTCGGCACTATGTATCTGGCCAATATCCCCATGCATCGCATCTCACTAGGCGCGCTCATCATTGCTTTGGGCATGCTGGTGGACAACGCGATTGTTGTGACCGAAGGCATCCTTGTGGGTGTGCAGCAGGGACGCAAAAAGCTCGACGTGGCCAAGGACATTGTCACCCGCACATGGTGGCCTCTCCTGGGCGGTACCCTTGTGGGCATCATTGCTTTTGCGCCCATCGGTTTTGCACCTGGTAGTACAGCGGAATACACAGGTCACCTGTTCTGGGTCGTGCTGATCTCACTCATGTTTAGCTGGGCGTTCGCCATTACGGCGGTGCCGCTGATCGCTGATCTTCTGTTCAAGGAAGAAACAAGCGCAGTGGGCTCACCCCCACAGGAAGGTGCCTTTTCACGCGGCTACAAAAGCCTGATGCGGATCGTCCTGGCTGCACGCTGGGGCGTTGTGGGGACGGCTGTCGTCATGTTCTTTGTTGCTGTGTGGGCATTTCAGTTCACGAAGGCAGGCTTCTTCCCGGCGTCAACAACGCCACAGTTGGTTGTTGATTACTGGCTAACCGAGGGGACTGATATTGAGCGCACGAATGCAGACATGCTCTCGCTTGAAAAGGCGGTGGCAGAGCTCGATGGAGTAGAAAGCGTCACGACCTAAGTCGGTGAAGGCGGCATTCGATACACGTTGGTTTATTCCCCGGAGTCCAACAACAGCGCCTATGGCCAGTTGTTGGTCCGGGTAACGGATTACTCACTGATCGAGACTTTGATACCTCGCATTCAGAACTATGTGGATCAGAATTATCCTGATGCTCAGGGTAAGGTCTGGCGATTCAAGCTTGGCCCGGGCGGCGGGTCAGACATTGAGGCTGAATTCTCCGGTCCAGACGGTAGTGTCCTGCGCCGCCTGTCAGCAGAGGCTCGTGCTGTTTTTGCAGCAGATGGCCGGCTGATATCGATCAAAGAAGATTGGCGTCAGCAGGTGTCTGTTCTGGAACCGGTTTACTCCGAAACAAGCGGTCGCCGGCTTGGCGTGTCGCGGGAGGATCTGGCGTCAGCCTTGCAATCAAACTATTCCGGCCGCGACATTGGCGTCTATCGTGAAGGGGATGAATTGATCCCCATTATTGCCCGCGCCCCAGCGGCGGAACGAACCGGCATTGATGGCATGCCCGTTATTCAGATTCCCAGCTCGGCAACGGGCAACACCGTGCCACTCGTTGAGGTTGTTGAGGGCCTAAACTCAACGTGGCGGGATTCAAGAATACGTCGTCTCGATCGCGTGCTGACCATCAAGGCCCAAGCAGATTCACGTCCCTCTGAGCTTGCGTCGACGGCCTTCGACCGGGTCCGCCCGGGCGTAGAGGCAATCGAGCTTCCACCTGGCTACACCCTCACCTGGCGCGGCGAGTATGGCGACAGTGCCGAGGCCAATGAAAATCTTGCAACCACCATTCCCATTGGCCTTGCAGCGATGGTGCTCACAGTCATCATTCTGTTCAATGCCATCCGTCAGCCGCTGATTATCTGGCTGGTTGTTCCCCTATCAATCATCGGCGTTGTCGTCGGATTGTTGGTGACGGATTCAGCTTTGGAATTCATGGCCATTCTCGGTCTGCTGTCTCTTTCGGGGTTGCTGATCAAGAACGCCATTGTCCTGGTGGATCAGATGGACCTTGAAATTCGCGAGGGTAAACCGCGTTACGATGCGGTGATTGACAGTGCCGCCAGTCGAGTACGACCCGTGATGATGGGCTCACTCACGACGGTCCTGGGCGTACTACCACTTTTCCTGGATGCGTTCTTTGCGGCAATGGCAGTGGTCTTGGTGTTTGGTCTCACCTTCGCAACGGTCCTGACACTCATCGTCATCCCGGCGCTCTACGTCATCTTCTTCGGCATTAAAGAGTCCGAACAGGCGAAGGCATAAACACCACACATTGTTTGTGGCAGCAGGAGATAAGCTGATCATCGAGACAGTTCAGGTAGACAGCTTTTTCGCATTTACGATCGGTATCGTCGTCTTCTTTGTCGGGATGCGCGCAAACGAGAGAATTGGCTTTTTGCGCGACTACAACATTCCAGAGCCAGTGACCGGCGGAATTCTGGCGGCGCTTGTGGCGCTCCTCCTCTACTCTTTCGGCGGCATTGAGATAGAATATGATCTCGCCATACGTGACCTGCTTCTCGTCTATTTCTTT
>JBHJJF010000025.1:0-10911 GCA_050042885.1 Candidatus Phaeomarinibacter sp. | reverse complement strand
CGCCGAGGTTGACGCGTTGCAGACGACCGCCGACCGCTGCCGATCGCTCGCGATGGCAGAGGAGCTGGGGCTCGGAGGGACCTGCGCCTCACACCTCGATGGCTTGATCCAGACCTATCGCGATGATTATGCGTGGCTGGTAGGCCTCAACCTGAGCCCGTAGGCCATCATCTACGGCCTTTGCCGAACCGCATGGCAGGTGCCCCCAAAACCAGTGGATGTCGTGGGTCTTACCCCTTAGTATCCGCCGCAAATTGCTTCCTTTGGAGGAGACACCCATCCCATGGGCGCCAATGAATTCGACAAATCAAAACTCCCCAGCCGCCATGTGACCGTGGGCCCGCAGCGCGCGCCGCATCGCTCCTACTACTATGCAATGGGTCTCACTCAGGAAGAGATTGATCAGCCATTTGTAGGCGTGGCGACCTGCTGGAACGAGGCTGCGCCGTGCAATATCGCGCTTCAGCGTCAGGCTCAATCTGTGAAGAAGGGTGTGTCAGATGCGGCCGGTACGCCGCGCGAGTTCTGCACCATTACCGTGACGGACGGCATCGCCATGGGTCATCAGGGCATGAAGTCTTCGCTGGTCAGCCGTGACGTGATTGCCGACTCCGTTGAGCTCACCATGCGCGGCCATTGCTATGACGCGCTCGTGGGTCTGGCTGGCTGCGACAAGAGCCTGCCCGGCATGATGATGTCCATGCTGCGCCTCAACGTGCCCAGTGTCTTCATGTATGGCGGCTCGATTTTGCCGGGCAACTTCAAGGGCAAGGACGTGACCGTTCTCGATGTCTTTGAAGGCGTCGGCCAACACTCAGCCGGCAATATGTCAGATGAAGACCTGCACGAGCTTGAGTGCATTGCGTGTCCAAGTGCAGGTGCCTGCGGTGGCCAGTTCACAGCCAATACCATGGCGTGTGTGTCAGAAGCCATCGGCTTGGCATTGCCAAATTCTGCCGGGGCACCGGCACCCTATGAAAGCCGCGCCGCCTATGCTGAAGCTTCAGGCAGGGCCGTAATGAACCTGATCAGGACAGGCCTGCGTCCGCGAAACATCTGCACACGCAACGCATTTGAAAATGCGGCAACAGTGGTTGCGGCCTCTGGTGGCTCAACCAATGCGGGCCTGCATCTTCCTGCCATGGCAGCAGAAGCAGGCATTGACTTTGACCTGATGGAAGTCTGCGAAATCTTCAAGAAGACGCCTTACGTGGCCGACCTCAAGCCGGGCGGCAACTATGTTGCCAAAGACATGTATGAGGCGGGCGGTGTGCCAATGCTGCTGAAGACGCTTCTCGAAGGCGGCTTCCTGCATGGCGACTGCATCACTGTCACGGGCAAGACGCTGGCTGAAAACCTTGAAGACATCACATGGAATGCTGATCAGAAAGTCATCTATCCGGTCTCCAAACCCATCACGCCAACCGGGGGTGTTGTCGGCCTGCAGGGGTCGCTTGCGCCGGAAGGAGCCATTGTGAAGGTCGCGGGCCTTGAGAAGCTGCAATTCTCTGGCCCCGCACGGTGCTTCGATTGTGAAGAGGACGCATTCCAAGCGGTTGAGAACCGTCAGTATGAAGAAGGTGAGGTTCTCGTCATTCGTTATGAGGGACCAAAGGGCGGTCCGGGCATGCGGGAAATGTTGTCCACCACATCAGCGCTCTATGGCCAGGGAATGGGCGACAAGGTGGCCCGTATAACGGACGGCCGCTTCTCCGGCGCAACCCGGGGCTTCTGCATTGGCCATGTCGGCCCGGAAGCTGCTGAAGGTGGCCCGATCGGTCTCATCGAAAATGGCGACATGATTACCATCGATGCAGACGCCGGGACACTTGATCTCGATGTTTCCGCCGACGTTCTGTCTGAGCGGAAGAAGAACTGGAAACCCCGCAAGACCGACTACAATTCCGGCACATTGTGGAAATACGTTCAGCTGGTCGGCCCGGCCCGAGGCGGCGCATTGACTCATCCGGGTGCAAAGGAAGAGACGCATGTTTATGCGGATATCTAGAGCTGCCGCCATTCTGATCGCTGCGTTGGGTTGGAGCATTGGACCGGCTGCAGCGGACCTGCAGTCAGGCATCGAGGCCTATTCCGCAGGTAATATTACGGAAGCCGCTCAAGCCTGGGCCGACGGTGGCGATGCGGGCGATGCCACCTCTGCCTATCTCGCCGCCAAGATGTACGAGGGCAACAACGGCGTGCCGGCCAATCCGCCGAAAGTTCTCAAATATCTGATGCTCGCGGCGCAAGGCAACCACGTTCAGGCTCAGGTAGAGCTTGGCGATCACTACCGTTCCGGGCTGGCAGGGACTGACCTTCAACCAAGCGCCGATCAGGCCTTGTATTGGTATGAAAAGGCAGCCCTTGCTCAACATGCCGAAGCACAAATGAAAATCGGCGAGATGCACTATGTGGGTGAGGGCGCAGATCGCAATCGCTTTGAGGGTATTCGCTGGTACGAGCTGGCGGCCGAGAAATACTACACACCAGCGCTCATTTTGCTCTCGGGCATCTATTGGGACGGAGACCCTCTCCCCCGGGACAAGTCACGGGCCTACAGTTTCTTGCTGCTGGCACGTCAAGGCGCGACAGACGAGACCCGTGCCGGCGTGGATGCGCTTATGGGCATGCGGGAGAAGCAGATGTCCCGCGCTCAGATGGATGCCGGGATAAGGCTTGCTGAGGCATTCCGTCTGGAACATCCAAAGAAGTAGCGGTCGAATTCAACCAACGACCGGGCGTTCATGGACGAAGGTAAGGGAGGATCGCTTCAGATCGATGAACTTTCTTTCATCTTCCAAGAGCTCAGCACCCGCTTTAAGGGCCGCCTCATTGGTCATGGCAAAGTTCAGATCTTCCTGGCTGTTCCAGTACAATTCAGCAAATCCATCATATTTTGGCTGCGCCTCACGTGAGGCCTGCATGGCGTCATCCAACGGGTTTTCCATCCCGTGTGACTGGACATAGCGGGCAATTCTGAGCGCCGGGGCACGTTCCTCTACCAAAGGGGCATGCTCTGTCCACCAGTATTCGCGGAATTCCTCCGGCGTCTTGGATGGAAGACGATGAAGACAGAATATCAATTTGATCATGGCCTTAGCCTCCGCTGAGGGGCGCCTGACATCGCCTGACTTTTCATTAGCAACCGGCGGTCACATTCTGGACGTGTTTTTGCTGGGTTTGAGTGTAGCCATGAGCCGCCAACGAGTCCTAAGCTAGTTGGTATGTGGCCGGGCATAGCGTGTGTACGGCTCTGTTTGCACTTGTTGAAAAGGCGTCTTCAATGCGCGTCGCGGTCGGTGGATTTCAGCACGAGACCAACACTTTCGCCCCTCAAAAGGCGGACCTGGACGCATTCCTGCGGCCTGATGCCTGGCCGGCGCTTCAGGGCGGACCCGGCCTGCTGGCAACTTTCGCACCCGGTGCCGATGGCGCAGCGGATATGAATATCCCCATTGCCGGGTTTCTTGCGGAAGCTCCCACACAGGATCTGGTCCCTGTCCCGATGGTTTGGGCCGCTGCAACGCCTTCCGCGCACGTAACGTCTGATGCGTTTGCTCATATCGCCGGGATGATGGTTGAAGAGCTTGAACGCGCCCTGCGCGACGGGCCACTGGACGCCATCTATCTCGACCTTCATGGCGCCATGGTGACCGAGGAGATGGAAGACGGCGAGGGCGACCTGCTTGAGTGGGTCCGCGACGTCACAAATGGTCAGATCCCGATCGTGGCATCGCTCGACCTGCACGCCAATGTCACCGCAAAGATGATGCGCAATTCAGATGCGCTTATCGCCTATCGCACCTACCCGCACGTGGACATGGCCGAGACAGGCGCACGGGCGGCCAAACTTGTCGCTACCATCGTTCGTAGTGCGGCCCGGCCAGCGAAAGCCTTTCGCAAGCTGAATTACCTTATCCCGCTTACTGCACAATCAACGATGAGCGATCCTGCCGCCCTCATTTATGCGGATGTCACTTCCCTTGAGCACCTGAAGCTTGAGGAAAGCGAAGTCGATGAAACCTCCATTGTGAGTGCCTCGGCTACCATGGGATTTCCACCTGCCGACATTGCGGAATGCGGCCCGGCGGTGATGGCCTATGCTGAGACGCAGGAGGCGGCTGACGAAGCAGTGGACCGCCTTGCCGAAACCTTCATGGAATTCGAACGCGGATTCCGCCAGAAGATCTGGACATCTGAAGAGGCGGTGGCATACGGCGAAGCCGCCAGCAACCTGGATCGCCGTGACGGGCCGCTGATCCTCGCAGACACACAGGATAACCCCGGAGCCGGCGGCAATGGCGATACGGTCGGCGTTCTGAGGTCATTGATCTCCGGCGCAGAAACCGCCCTATGCGGCGTGCTGTTTGATCCGGCAGCTGCGAGTGCGGCGTGGACCGCGGGCGAGGGCGCAGACATTGACCTGGCGCTTGGCGCATGGACGGGTGGTGCTAAGGAACTGCCGATTGACGGAAAATTCAAAGTCCTGAAACTGCATGATGGAGAAATAGACGCGCACGGGCCGTTTTACCGTGGCGCACACCTGTCGCTCGGCAAGTCGGCATTGCTGATGATCGAGGACGTGCGGATTGTTGTTGCCAGCCAGAAGGTGCAGACCGCCGATCAGGCGATGTTCACAGCCTTCGGTGTGGATCCGGCGAAAGAGAACATCATCGCCGTCAAAAGCTCGGTTCATTTCCGGGCTGATTTTCAGAAGATCGCGCGGGACATTGTCGTCGTCGGCAGCCCTGGTCCGAACCCTGCAGACCATCTCGACCTGCCGTATCGTCGTCTGCGCAGCGGCGTACGTTTGATGCCTATGGGGGCTGCGTTTCAGCGATCCCGCAAACCTTTGAAATAGGCTTCAACGTCTTTTTCAGGCAGACCTTCATCAAACCCATGCATGAAGCGCGGGCTGTCGTTCTAGAATATCTGGAAGGATGGTGACCCCAAATCTGGGTTGTCCAGAGAGCCTCCGGCCACATCTATTTCTTCGCTGTTAGACTCGACCCGATAGGTCAGAGTTGATCCGCAATCTGCGCAGAAACCACGCAGGGCCCATTTGGACGAGGCGAATTCACGCAATGTGCCCTTGGTTACCTTGAAGGCTGCCGGGTCAATCCCGAGCCAGACAACAAACGGCGCACCGGAATGGCGCTGGCAATCGCGGCAATGGCAGATGCCAGCGTTAAGTTTGTCTGTCGTGATCTCGTACTGGATCGCGCCGCATGAACAACCACCTTTCATTGGTTTGGATGCCGTCTCAGTCAAATTCAAACTCCGCCCAGACCGGCACATGGTCTGACGGCTTTTCCCAGTCGCGTACATACTTGTCGATGTCGCAACCGGTGAGGCGGTCGGCTGCCTGTGCGCTCAGCATCAGATGATCGATGCGAATACCGTTGTCCTTCTGCCAGGCACCGGCCTGATAGTCCCAGAACGAATATCGGTGCGGCGTCGTATGGCAGGCCCTGAAGGCTTCCGTCAGCCCAAGATTGGCGATCGACCGGAAAGCCGCCAGCGTATCGGGTCGGAACAGGGCATCGTCTGCCCACGCCTTTGGGTCATGAACGTCTTCAGCTGTCGGAATGACATTGTAGTCACCGGCCAGCACTAGCGGTTCTTCATGGACCAGAAGTGACCGGGCATGGTCGTAAAGCTTGTGCATCCAGTCGAGCTTGTAGTCGTATTTTGGGCCCGGCGCGGGGTTGCCATTGGGCAGATAGATCGAGGCTACACGCACCATCTGATCGCCGGCCGGAGCAACGACCTCAAGATACCGCGCTTGCTCATCCTCCTCCAAGCCGGGAAGGCCACGGGTCACGTCTTCCATCGGTGCTTTTGAGAGGATGGCGACCCCGTTGTAGGTCTTTTGCCCATGCGTCTCGACATTATAGCCCGCGTCCTCAACCTGAGATCGAGGAAAGGCATCGTCCATACATTTGAGTTCCTGCAGGCATACCACGTCCGGCTGGGCATCTTTCAGCCAGGCCAGAAGGTTGGGCAGGCGCACTTTGATGGAATTGACGTTCCAGGTCGCGATCTTCATGGGGCACTCCGCAGGTCAGGGCTGCGGAGACTAGGCGAGGGCGCGCCGATTTTCCAGAACGCTAGACCGAGAAAGATGTACCGCAGCCGCAGGAGGCGGTGGCATTGGGGTTTTTAACCTGAAAGGACTGGCCGATAAGATCATCTACAAAATCAAGCTCGGAGCCGCCTACATACATCATCGACACCGAATCCACGAGGACGGTGGCACCGTCGCGCGCGATCACCAGGTCATCGTCGGTCGTCGTGTCATCGAGAGTAAAATTGTACTGAAAGCCGGAGCACCCGCCACCTTCGACGCTCACTCGCATCATTGTGCCGTCCGCCTCGCCGGAGAGGATTTTGGCGATCTGCTTCACCGCGCTGTCGGAAACGGTAAATTCACCGCTTGGTGCTGGACCTGCGTCTGCAGCGTTGCTCTCGACTTGCACGTCGCTCATGGGTACACCCTCGATACTCAAAAATCGCCCAAGTGGCATCGCGCCGGTTTTTCAACCTTGCGATGCGACTTGTTATCATTAGGTAATCGCACATAAGCGATTGTCAATCCAAGTGCAGAAATACCAAGCGCAGAAACGGGCCCTAAAATGAGCAAAACCTGGCAGGTTTACCTATCCGGCGAAATCCATACCGACTGGCGGGACCAGATCAAGACGGGCACCACGGCCGCCGGTCTTCCGGTAGTATTTTCAGCCCCCGTGACGGACCACGGTTCGTCTGATGCCTGCGGCGCGGACATTCTGGGCCCAGAGGACAATGAGTTCTGGTACGACAATAAAGGTGCCAAGGTGAACGCCATCCGCACTTCGACCCTCATCAAAGATGCGGATGTCGTGGTCGTGCGTTTTGGCGACAAATACAAGCAATGGAATGCCGCATTTGATGCGGGCTATGCGGCTGCACTCAACAAGCCGATCATTACGCTGCATGACCCCGACCTGCGCCATCCCCTCAAGGAAGTGGACGGGGCAGCCCTCGCATGGGCACAGGAGCCAGCTCAGGTGGTTCGGATTCTTAAATACACCATCGAAGGGGCGCTCTAGCCCGTGGCTCCAGCCCTCACAAAGCCGAGCACCGGCGATCTTGCGCCTTATGCGACAGACCCGTCGGCTACCCGTGGGCGGCTGCACGACGAAATGGAAAGCCGTACGCGCTCACCCTATCAGCGCGACCGTGACAGGATCATCCATTCGGGGGCCTTCCGGCGTCTGAAGCACAAGACTCAGGTCTTCGTCTATCATGAGGGCGACTATTACCGGACGCGGCTCACGCACTCGCTTGAAGTGGCACAGATCGCGCGTTCGCTGAGCCGCTTTCTTGGTCTCGATGAAGACATCGCCGAAGCCCTGGCTCTGGCGCACGATCTGGGCCATACGCCTTTCGGCCACGCCGGTGAAGATGCTTTGGCCGAGTGCATGGCAACCTATGGCGGCTTTGACCACAACGCGCAGACCCTGCGCATCGTGACACGGCTTGAACAGCGCTACGCCGACTTCGACGGCCTCAACCTCAACTGGGAAACGCTGGAAGGCGTGGTGAAGCACAACGGCCCTGTGATCGCCAAAGGCGAGGGGACGGATCATCTGCCGCGCGCCTTCCGTGAATACCAAGGGCTCGAGGGACTGGACCTGCACACCTATGCCAGCCTAGAGGCGCAGGTAGCCGCGCTGTCTGATGACATTGCCTACAACAACCATGACATCGACGACGGATTGAGAGCCGGGCTGTTCACGGCAGATGATCTGATGTCTTTGCCGTTGGTGGGGGACATGTTCCGGGAGGTGCATGATGCCTATCCAGGACTGGCACCGCGCCGCCTGCGTCATGAAGCCATCCGTAGACTGATTTCTTACATGGTTGAGGATGTGATCGCCGAGACGACACGCCGTCTTGAGAAGGTCGGCCCGGGCAGCAGCGATGACATCCGCAATGCCGGGATGCAGATCGCCTCTTTTTCTGAAGAGATGCAGGCCCATGACCGCGCCCTGAAATCGTTCCTTCTGGAGCGCATGTACCGGCACTTCCAGGTCAACCGGATGATGAGCAAGGCCAAGCGGGTGATGACCGAGGTCTTTGAGCTGCTCGTCAACGAGCCTTCATTGCTGCCGAATGAGTGGCAGGAGATGACGGACGGCCCGCGCACCATGAACACGGCGGAAACTGTATGTGACTACGTGGCCGGCATGACGGACCGCTTTGCTATCGAAGAGCACCGACGACTGTTCCAGCCGGATCCGATTTTCCGATAGGCGTCCGCGCCGCACGGCCGCGCCCCAGCATGACAAACAGCGCTCAAAGGTGTATCGAGCGTCCTCTCTTACTTCCATCTGACATCGACACACATGAATTTATTCAGCGATATACGTGCCGTCCTTCTGAAGACGCTTGAGTCACTCTCGTCCGGCGGCACGCTACCCCAGGGGCTGGATCTCGCCAACGTCACAGTGGAGCCGCCGCGCGATCCGTCGCATGGTGATATCGCGACCAATGCGGCGATGGTATTGGCCAAGCAGGCCAAGATGAAACCGCGTGACATTGCGGATGCGATTGCGGCTGACATCACGTCGGATACGTCCATCGCGTCCGCCGACGTCGCTGGCCCCGGCTTCATCAATCTGCGTCTCTCCGAAGACCTGATGCGGGCGCAGGTGAAGGGCGTTCTGGCCGCCGGCGAGCGCTTTGGTGACGCTGATGTGGGTGGCAGCCGCAAGGTGAATGTCGAATACGTCTCAGCCAATCCGACAGGCCCCATGCATGTGGGTCACTGCCGTGGCGCCATCTTCGGCGATGCGCTGGCGAACCTTCTCACCAAGGCCGGCTATGACGTCGCGCGCGAGTACTACATCAATGATGCGGGCGGCCAGATCGAAGTGCTGGCGCGGTCGGCGTTCCTCCGCTATCGCGAGGCACTTGGCGAAGACATCGGCGAGATACCTGAAGGCCTTTATCCCGGCGACTATCTCGTGCCCGTGGGCAGAGCCCTTGCGGATGAACACGGTAAGGCCCTAGCCGACATGGAAGAAGCCGAGTGGCTTCCTATCGTCAAGAACGCGTCCATCGATGCCATGATGGTTATGATCAAGGATGATCTGGCGGCCCTTGATATTCACCACGAAGTCTTCTTCTCAGAGCGTGACCTGGGCCGCGCGGATGAGCAGGGCTCCAAGCTGGCAGAAGCCATTGACCTGCTGAATCGTAAAGGCCTGCTCTACACCGGCGTTCTGGAGCCGCCCAAGGGCAAGAAGCCGGATGACTGGGAGGCGCGGCCGCAGCTGCTCTTCAAGGCCACCGAGTTTGGCGACGATGTGGACCGGGCGCTGAAAAAATCAGACGGCACACATACCTATTTCGCCGCAGATATTGCCTACCATCTGGACAAGTACCGGCGTGGCTTCAATGAGATGATCGATGTGTGGGGCGCGGATCATGGCGGTTACATCAAACGGATGCAGGCTGCTGTCAATTCGCTGTCAGCCGGTGAGGGGTCGCTGGACGTCAAGATCTGCCAGATGGGGAAGCTGTATCGCGTCGGTGAGCCGGTGAAGATGTCTAAGCGCTCCGGCGAGTTCGTCACACTGCGCGATGTGGTGGATGAAGTGGGTCGCGACGTGGTCCGTTTCATGATGCTCACCCGCAAGAATGATGCGCCGTTGGACTTCGACTTTGCCGCCGTCATGGAGCAGTCGAAAGACAACCCCGTATTCTATGTGCAGTACGCCCATGCGCGTATCTGCTCGGTACTGCGCCTGGCTGCTGATGACTTCCCCGATGCGGACCTCTCGGATGCGGGTCTCGCCACGGCGGACCTGTCTGCCCTTGATGACGAGTCCGAGATGGCCCTCATCAAGCAGATGGCGGCGTTCCCACGTCTGGTGGAGCAGGCGGCCCAGTCTCATGAGCCGCATCGCGTGGCGTTTTACCTCCAGGATCTGGCTGCCGGGTTCCATGCTTTGTGGAATAAAGGCAAGGAAGACACGCGGTTGCGGTTTATCCATACCGATCAACCGGGTGTTACCATGGCTCGTCTGGCATTGATTCGCGCAGTAGCGCTAACGCTGGCAGCGGGGCTTGGAATTCTGGGCGCGACCCCGGTTAAGGAAATGCGCTAGGCGGCCAGAAGAGGGTCCATAGCGCACATAACAGGATCAGGAGGGGCAAGGGCCCATGTCCAATATGGATCAAAATGATGACCGGTATGCGCGCAGCGCGTTTGATCCGGTAATGATCGATGAAATGGACACCTACGATGCCACAGATGAAGACGAGGAGCCTGCCGGTCGCGGCTGGCTGATGCTGCTGGTCGTGGTCGCGGTTCTGGCCGCGCTCGCGGGCGTCGTTTACTTTGCCTACCAGCAGGGCCGAGAGGAGGGCATTCGTACTGCTCCGCCCATCGTGCGCGCTGACGGCGGCCCGGAAAAAGTGGCGCCGCAAGAACCCGGTGGCATGGAAATTCCTCATCAGGACAAGGAAATTTTCGAGCGCATTACGGGTGACAGCACCGCAACCTCAACAGAGCCCGGCGTCGAGCGCCTTCTGCCGCCGCCTGAAGAACCCGCAACCATCCCCTCAGCACCCGCCCCGGCAGAAGTAACGCCGCCAGCGGCAGAACCTGCGGCACCAGTGGCAGCCGCGCCCGAGCCAACTCCAGCGCCGCAGCCTGAGCCAGCATCTGCTCCTGTTGTACAGCCAGCCGCCCCAGCAAATGTCGCATCCGGCGGATGGGTCGTTCAGATTGGGTCGTTCCGCGACCAGGCACGGGCACAGACGGAGTGGGCGGCAACGCAGCGGAAGCACCCGACCATTCTGGCCGGCGCCACGGCTGACATTCAAAGAGCCGATCTGGGTGACCGCGGCATCTGGTAC
>JBHJJF010000024.1:0-18242 GCA_050042885.1 Candidatus Phaeomarinibacter sp. | reverse complement strand
GAACCTGAGGGCGTACGGCTCAGCATGGCGCTGGAACCATTTGGAATATAACTCTTCTACTATGCCGTGTTGGGACAGTGTGTCCTATTTGCATCAGAGCCGCAGTCACTGCTGGCAACGGGTCTGCTTGACCGAAAGATGAACGCCTCGGCTGCAGGGGAGTTGCTCCAACTTCAGTTCACTACAGGACGTCGCACCTCATTTGAGGGCATATCGCGTGTGCTTCCAGGTGAAACACTTGTGATAGAGCGCGGTCGTGTGCTCGAGCGGCATCGTCGTGCAGCGCTTCCGACCGGCGCCCCCGTGCCAACCAACGAAGAAAGGGCGCTGGTCGTTCTCGAGGATGCTCTGATTGACAGTGTCCGTGTGCATCAACGCTCAGACGTGCCCTATGGAATGTTTTTGTCTGGCGGTATCGACAGTTCTGTCATCCTTGCCTGCATGGCACGGCTAAACGATCAGCCTGTAAGGTGCTATACGGCTGGTTTTTCCGGCACCAAAGTAAGAGATGAACGTGAACACGCCTCACGTGTTGCCTCGGCCACCGGTGCGGACCATGTGAGTGTCGACGTTACCGAAGATGACTTTTGGACCCTCCTCCCGGCAATGGCGGCAGCCATAGATGATCCGACAGCGGATTATGCAATCGTGCCGACATTCAAGCTCGCCTCTGTCGCAGCGCAGGATGTGAAGGTGGTTCTGTGCGGCGAAGGGGGCGACGAGCTCTTTGCCGGTTATGGCAGGTACCGGGCGATCACCCGGCCGACCTGGCTAGGTGGGCGGGCCATGCGAGCACGTGGCGCTTTGGACAGTCTTAAGCTGCTGCGCAGTGAATCGCCGGAATGGCGTGATGGCATAATGGCGGCATGGAACAAGGCAGGCAGTGATGGACGCTCGCGGCTGCAACGAGCCCAGGCCGTTGATTGCGCCGACTGGTTGCCAAATGACCTGCTCATCAAACTCGATCGATGCTTAATGGCTCATAGTCTGGAAGGGCGCACACCGCTTCTGGATCCCGCCATTGCTGACGCAGCGTTTCTGCTGCCGGACTCTCTCAAACTGAAAGGCCGCATAGGTAAATATCTATTGCGCGCCTGGCTCGCCAAACATCTGCCAGAGGCTGAGCCATTTGCCCGCAAGCGTGGTTTCACTGTCCCGGTGGGGGAATGGATTGCAGCGCGTGGACAGCAGCTCGCATCTTTGGTCGCGGATCAGCCGGGCGTTCAGGAAATGTGCAATCCGGATCGTGTGCGTTCGCTTTTTGCGGGATTGAGCTCATCTCCGGCAAAACATGACGGCCAGGCCGCGTGGCTGCTGCTCTACTTTGCCCTCTGGCACCAGCATCACATTCTGGGTCTGCCGGCTGATGGCACAGCCGACGAGGTGCTGGCTGGGCGCTAGTGGAACCGGTCGTTGGACCGGACTTGACGCTTTGCCATTGATAGGGTCCGGTTGCCCCCGAAAACCAACACAGATTTCGACGCACTCAGGAGATTTTCTATGGCCGACACCTTTAAAGCTCTCATGGTCACCAAGACCGATGACGGCCAATCTGTTGATTTAAAAGACATTACGGACGCAGAGCTCATGGAAGGCGATGTGACAGTTGCAGTCAGCCACTCCACCGTGAACTACAAGGACGGTCTGGCGATCACAGGCTCAGCGCCAATCCTGCGGGCGTCTCCAATGATTCCTGGCATCGATTTCTCTGGTGAGGTTGTGTCGTCTGAACACGCCGACTGGAAGCCTGGCGATCAGGTGGTTCTCAATGGGTTTGGCGTTGGTGAGGGCCATAGCGGCGGTTATGCGCAGCGCGCGAGGGTCAATGGTGATTGGTTGGTCAAGCGCCCGAGTGCGTTTTCCGATGCCGATGCCATGGCAATTGGCACCGCGGGCTACACCGCCATGCTTTGCGTCCTTGCACTTGAGAAGCACGGGATCGGCCCCAAGGATGGAGACATTCTGGTGACTGGCGCCAATGGTGGTGTTGGTTCTGTCGCAATCGCACTTCTCGCCAAGTTGGGCTATCGCCCTGTTGCATCCACCGGCCGCCCGGAAGAGGCGGACTATCTGAAGGGACTTGGTGCGGTTGATGTGATCGACCGACAAGAGTTCGCGGAGGCCGGCCGGCCGCTCGGCAAGGAGCGGTGGGCTGGCGCGGTTGATTCTGTCGGTAGCACGACACTGGCAAACGTCATTGCACAGACGAAGTATGGTGGCACGGTTGCGGCATGCGGTCTGGCTGGCGGCATGGACCTGCCGGCAACTGTCTACCCGTTCATACTGCGTGGCATCACTCTTGCCGGGATCGACAGCGTGATGGCCCCACGGGGCATTCGTGAAGAAGCGTGGAGCCGTCTTGCTAAGGACCTTGATCTGGACAAGCTCAACGCCATGACAACCATCACTGGACTTGGCGGCGTCGAAGCTGCTGCCGCAGACATTATGGCCGGCAAAATTCGCGGTCGCTTGGTGGTAGATGTAAGCGCCTAGAACCAATCATCGAAAATGATCCGGGTCGGCTCCGCCAAGAGAGCCGACCGGAGCCTCAGGGGAGGGTGCATGCATGTCATTGCCGCCATTCAGAAAAGTCGACTTCGTTGAAACGCGTGTGGATGTTGAACGCCGGGATGATGGCTCTATCGTGCTGGAAAACCCCCATCCGATGGGCGAGCCGGCCGCCAATGTCATTGAGCCTTTAAAAAAATGGGCGACCGAAGCGCCGGACCGCATTTGGCTTGCAAAGCGACGCGCCCCGGAACCGGGCCAGGAGTTTGGTGACTGGGAAACCATCACCTACGCACAAGCCTACGATCGTGTCCGCAGGATAGCGCAGGCACTCATTGACAGGGGAGTTGGCCCGGGCAAGCCGTTGATGATCCTCTCCGGGAACTCACTTGAACACGCCCTGATGACCTATGGAGCTATGTTGACCGGTGCAGCAGCTGTTCCTGTATCTCCAAGCTATAGCCTCATTTCATCTGACTACGCCAAGCTTCGGTACGTCTTTGAACTCATCGAGCCGCAAGCGATCTTTGTTCAGGACGGTGTCATGTTCGAAAAGGCCATGAGTGCCTTGGATGTGGAAGACCTGAACTTGGTTCATGTTGAAAATCCGGGTCCGGCGTTTCATGTATCAACATCTTACGACTATATCCTGAAGACTGAAGCCACCCCTGCCGTCGACCAAGCCTATGACGCGCTGACCTACGACACAGTGGCAAAGTATCTGTTTACGTCTGGCTCGACGGGAATGCCCAAGGCCGTCATCACCACGCATCGCATGATGTGTGTAAATGCGGTCATGGCCACAAAGCTCATCGAGGAAGGCCCGGACGACCAGCCACCAACGCTGGTCAACTGGCTGCCTTGGAACCATGTCTTCGGCGGTAATGCGGTTCTCAACAACCTGCTCACAGCGGGCGGCACTCTTTATATCGATGGTGGTCGCCCTGTTGCGGGACAATTTGCCGAAACGGTCCAGAACCTGCGTGAAGTAGCACCGACGACATACACAAACGTTCCCGCTGCCTACGTCATGCTGATTGAAGAGCTTGAACGGGACGATGAGCTGGCAAAGAACTTTTTCTCACAACTGCGATCTATGGGATATGGCGGCGCTGCCCTCAATCAGGACCTTGCCGAGCGCATGCAGGCGGTCGCTATCCGCATAACCGGTGAGCGAATTCTATTCACCTCTGGCTATGGCGCGACTGAAACAGCTCCGACCATCATGAACACCCACTGGGAGACAGAGCGCATGGGTCTCCTGGGCCTGCCGCTGCCTGGTGTGCAGATCAAGCTGGTTCCAGCAGGTCTCAAGATGGAAGTACGCGTCAAAGGTGATTGCATTACACCAGGTTACTACAAGAACCCTGAAAAGACCGCTGATGCCTTTGACGAAGACGGCTTCTACAAGCTTGGCGATGCTGCCAAGTTCGTTGATGAAGCCGACCCCAAGCAGGGCATTGTGTTCAATGGTCGCGTCGTGGAGGACTTCAAGCTCTCCAGCGGCACATGGGTGAATGCCGGTCGTATGCGCGTTCAGGCGGTTGAGGCCGGAAATGGCCTGATCAATGACTGCCTCGTGGCAGGCTTGGATGAGCCTTATGTAGGCATTCTTGGCTTCCCGAACGTTCCTGCATGCCGGAAGGCCGCCGGTCTTTCTGAAGACACACCGGCGGACGATGTGGTGCGCGCGCCCGGCGTTCTGGAGCGAATTGCAGAAGGTCTGCGTGAACACAATTCGCGCAATCCCGGCTCATCCACGCAAATCCATCGCGCCTTGCTACTCGCCGAACCGCCCTCCCTTGATGCGGGCGAACTCACGGACAAGGGGTACATCAACCAGTCGGTGTCATTGACCCGGCGCAAAGACATGGTCGACAAGCTGTTTACATATCCGCCCGGCAATGACGTGGTGGTTGTCTAAGCCTTAGTATTGGGGCACATGGCTGGGCAATTGACAGCTACAAAAGAACAAGGCTCTGAATGCCCGACTGGTACTTGATACTGAATGGCGTGCTGATCGGCATCGTTGTTGCCGCACCCATTGGTCCGGTAAACCTCATCTGTATTCGCCGAACGTTGGCGTATGGACGAACCAATGGTTTCGTCTCCGGTCTAGGTGCAGCAGCGGGAGACGCCGTCTTTGCGATTATAGCGGCATTTGGTTTGACGGCCGCGTCATCCCTTTTGATAACCGTTGGCGACTGGTTGCAGGCGATCGGCGGTCTCTTTCTTGTTGGTCTGGGCATTCATACATTTCTGAGTAGGCCCGTCGACAATGAGACGGTAAGCACAAATGCCAAGAGCAAGCTGACAGCGGCCATTGTCGCCACTTTCGTGCTCACGATCACCAACCCAGCAACGATGCTCGGCTTTATTGCGATCTTCGGCGGTGTCGGTGGCTTGGTCACGACCGAGCCCAGCCTTCTCACGGCGACGCTTCTTGTGGTCGCGGTGTTTCTGGGGTCGGCGTTGTGGTGGCTTGGTGTCACTATGACGGTTGGAATGGTGCGCCACCGCATGACGGATCAAACGCTAATCCTCATCAATCGCGTTTCAGGTGTTCTGATAGTATCCTTCGGCCTCTTTGTCCTCGGGCGGCTGGTGTACAACTCAATGGTCTAACCACGATCGGCAAAGATTCGGGCAGCGTGTCCGCATAACAAGACTACAGGGAGTAGGTTACATGAATGGTGCAGAGAGCCTGGTTCAGACATTCGTCAATTGCGGTGTGGAAGTCTGTTTCTCAAATCCCGGCACTTCCGAAATGCACTTCGTGGCTGCTCTGGACCGCATCGACGGTATTCGTCCTGTCCTGGGTCTATTTGAGGGCGTGGTAACCGGCGCCGCCGATGGATATGGTCGTATGGCCGGCAAACCTGCGGCGACGCTGCTGCATCTGGGTGCTGGATTGGGAAATGGCTTTGCCAATCTGCATAACGCACGTCGCGCGGCCACGCCCATTATCAATGTTGTGGGCGAGCACGCTACGTACCACCGTCAATATGACGCGCCCCTGGCATCAGATATTGCCAGTGTCGCCCGCCCCAATTCGGTTTGGATTGAAACCCCTGAAGAGGCTACTGAAGTTGCTGCTGCAGGCGCCCGTGCATACGCAGCTGCCATGAGTGCTCCAGGCGGGATCGCGACACTCATTCTACCGGCAGACACAGCGTGGCTGGATGCAAATGGCGCCGCTGACCCTGTTGAAGTTGCTGCGTTCCGTGCGGTTGATGGAGCGACAATCGACAAGGTCGCCACCGCACTGAAGAATGGCAAAAAGTCAGCCATCCTTCTGCGTGGCCGCACTCTGCTTGCGGATGGTCTTGAACTTGCGGGCCGTATTCAAGCGGCAACCGGTGCCCGCATTCTTTGCGATACCTTCACACCTCGGATGCAGCGTGGGGCGGGGCGCGTAAAAATTGAACGCCTTCCCTATTTTGCGGAGCAGGCAGTCGAGCATATTGCAGATGTAGAGCAGTTGGTCCTATGCGGCTCACAGAACCCGGTCGCCTTCTTTGCCTATCCTGGCAAGGAAAGCTGGCTGACCCCGCCTGACGCGGAAACACTCGTGCTTGCTCGTCCTGAAGAAGACAGCCTCTCGGCACTCGAAGCACTGGCAGAAGCGGTAAGCGCTCCGGCACAGGCCCCAGAGCACGTGGCGTTGTCAAAACCTGATCTTGCATCAGGCGCGCTGGACGCTGATGGTGTTGGCCGCGCGATCGCGCACTTTTTACCCGACGGCGCAGGCGTTTCAGATGAAGGTGCCACAGCCGGGCTCTTTACAAACATCTATACAGAAACCGCTGCGCCGCATGACCACATGACCCTGACCGGCGGTGCGATCGGCCAGGGTCTGCCACTTGCCGCCGGCGCCGCCCTGGCTTGCCCGGATCAAAAAGTGGTGTGTTTCCATGGAGATGGCGGAGCGATGTACACGCTCCAGGCCTTATGGACGATGGCACGCGAAAACCTGGATGTTGTGACTGTCATTTTGTCCAATCGATCCTATGCCATTCTCAACATCGAACTCATGCGCGTTGGCGCCGAGAACCCGGGTCCAAAGGCCCTCTCAATGCTGGACCTCCACAACCCAGAGCTCAACTGGACGCAGCTAGCCAAAGGCATGGGCGTTGAAGCTGTGCGGTGTGAGACGGCAGAGGCGTTCAATGACGCTTTTGAGGCATCGATGTCCCGCAAAGGGCCATTCCTCATCGAGGCTATGATTTAGAGCGACACGTCTCTTTTTTTACGGTCCGTCTTTGTACCGTTTTGTTCAGCCTCCTGATTAACCAGCTAAGTAGCTGGCAAATAAAGCGTCTTTGCTGCTACGCTTCCGCCGTTGGGCAGCGTGGCCCGGCGTGCGCAGATTTAGACGGGGAACGGCCCGTCTCTTGCACATTCAGCAGGAATCATTTGGGCAAAGGCCGGTTTGAGACGCGCCATGCTGCCCGACAGTACTTTTTATGAGCTTTGTTGCTTTCATTGGTGGCGCAGCTCAACTGGCAGGATCCTAGGGGTGTCGATAAGCATGACCTTCGGCAAGGACAGCAAGGAAGACAAGTCTGATCGCAGGAGCCTATCGGCTGATCCTGCCAAGCCCAAAGACGCTTCCACCCTTAACATTCACGACCTCGGCATTGATACTGAAGTCGGTACGGAAGAGTTTGCGGAAACAGAGGTTCTAGACGATGTGGATCTAGGCATTGAACGCCTGATCCGTTCTGCCGGAGTAACCCCGCCAAAGCACCCGACGCCCCCGGCAAGCGTGACACCAATCTCAGTGGCAACGAGAACAGAGACCAGCCGTTCAACGCCGTCTATCAGTGTCAATGATCCCGAAATCGCTGAACAGGTCGAGATTGCTGACGCCGTATCTCGCATGCCCTCGAAGGTGGCGCTTGGTGACATTCAGCGGCCTATCGGCGAGCGTCTCGTTGAGTTGGGTCTTGTCACCCGCACAGGTCTCGACGCTGCTGTCGCAGAACAAGAGCGCAGCCCGCATAAGTTGCTGGGGCGCGTCCTTTCGGATTTGGGTCTTTATTCGGACAAACCTGATGACCTCCTTAGTCACGATCCCCTGCACACATTGATTGATCCTGAAGCCATTCAGATGTCTCCGGCGGATCTCATTCGATCCGCGCAGATACTTCCTGTCTCGCGCGGAGGCGGCGCCGTGATGGTAGCTTTGTCTCATGGGCGTGACATAGACCGCATCGAGGACTTGCGCCCCTACCTGCCCGCGGGAACGCGGGTTGAGCCATGCTTCTGGCCCGAAGAGGCCCTAGAAGAGACAATTGATGCGGTTCTCGACCATGAAATGGCGGCAGAGCGCATTCTTAAAGGGTTGGCTCTTGGAACCGAAGAGCGTGGTGCCGATGCTACTGTCTGGGCAGACCCGGCTGTTCGCCTCGTAAATGCAGCTTTACTTGATGCCGTTCGCGCAGGTGCAAGCCACGCTCACTTTGAGCCGGTTAATGGATATGTACGCATTCGCTACCGCATTGACGGGGCTATGCAGCAATCATCATCTATTGACAAACGCTTCTGGCAACCAGTCGCAACACATCTGCGCAACATTGCAGGCCTGGGCGAGGCACCGCGTCAGGAGGGAGTTGATCCCGGTGAATTCACCATGCGGCTCGGCGACCGTGTCTTTGTGTGCGAGCTCAAGACATTCGACACACTAAACGGCGAACGGATGACGATTCGCGTCGGCGAGATTGCCCGTGACCCCATGTCCTTGGGCGAACTTGGTTTGTCAGACCATTCGATCGCACTTGTACTAAGGTCGCTCGTCCGGCCGTCTGGCATGGTGGTGGTCGCAGGTGGCCGCGCATCAGGTCGTACCACCAGCCTCTATGGCATGTTGGGAGAAATGAAGGCCTCTGAGCGTTCTGTTTTTACAGTAGAACGCCGGATCGGCTACCGGCTGCCACTGGTCAGTCAGTTGGAAGTTACAACGCAGCAGGCAAAGAATCCGCATGCATTGATCGATGATGTGATCGCCCAGGATCCTGACGTTCTTTTGTTTGACAAGGTTGATGATGGTGCTGCGGCCCGGTCTCTCGCCGGGGCAGCGTCAGCAGGACGGCTTGTACTTACGTCCATGGATGCACCCGACGCGCTATCAGCTCTCGTGGAACTCATTGGTATGGTCGATGATCCGCGGCACTTGGCAGGTCGTGTTACCACAGTCATGGCCCAGCGCCTTGTGCGACGTCTTTGCTCGGTATGCAAACAGTCTCGCGCAGCCAGCGCAGACGAGTGCTTCATCTTTGGCCTTGATCCAACGGATCAACCGATGGTCTACCATCCCAATGGGTGTCCTTCGTGCCGATCAACCGGGTATCGCGGTCGTACTGTGATTTCAGAAGTTCTCGTCATCGACGATGAGATGAACGATTTGATCGCGGAAGGAGCAGGCATTGCAGATCTACGTGCCGCAGCGACAGAAAAGGGCTTTCATTCCCTGGCCGATGACGGCGTGCGAAAGGTCCTCCTTGGTGAAGTCAGCCCCGGCGAACTGGCACGCGCGGTCGACCTCGCTGCCCGCCTTTAGGCCGGCGCGGCTCTGGCGGGCTAGTTACTAAGCTGTTGCGCGAGTTGGCGTGCCTGCTGCGCACCTTGTCTTACATAGGTATTGCCGAGATTTGCTGCTGCAGGGGTGCATCGTGAATGCGCAGTCTGTTGGCGCGCGTACCCGGCATTGAATGCGCCAATGAGTGCATTGCGTTCAGATTGGTCGATATCGCCTGACGAGAGCAAGTCCAGCATCTTGTTGCGCCATAGCTGACCTTCGTTTGGTTTACAGAGTGTCCTGAGATAATGGACGGCGCCCAGTGTGCCTGCCAGCCGCGAAAGCCCAGCATCTAGTGCCGGGTCAGCATGTCCGGCGGATGCCGGAACAGTCGCCGCCATGCCACAAAGAGACGCGGCAAAAAACATTCTCCGACCGGTGTATAGTATCGTTCGCAGTGACATGCGGCTGTTGGCCTTTAGAGCTAAGTACTTCTTCGGGAGTATGCCTCAGCCGAAACGTCAGCCAAAGCCTGATACCAAGCGCCGAGCCCAGAAGTGAGATTGTGATGCCTGAGATGCTGGACTTTGTTGCCTTGGATCATGTTGTGCTGCGTGTTGTGGACATAGATCGCTCGCTTGCCTTCTACGAAGGCACGCTTGGATTAAGCATCGAAAGAAGGCTTGATATCGGCTTGGTGCAGTTGCGCGCCGGCGCAAGTCTTGTCGACCTAGTACCGATTGATAGCGAGCTTGGCCGCAGCGGCGGCGGCGCTGCTGCCGCCGAAGGCCACAACATGGATCACTTCTGCCTGTCGCTCGCAGCGTTTGTTGAAGATGACCTTCGAAAGTGGTTGGCGGCGAAGGGTGTAGATGTAGGTAACGTTGAGCGGCGGTATGGTGCAGGTGGGTATGGGCCTTCCCTGTATCTCACGGACCCTGATGGCAACACGGTCGAACTCAAAGGACCTCCCGACGCCCATCAATAGGCATTTGTAAGGCGGCTGCCGAAAAACGATTGCCACCCGCCAAAAAGTAGTTAGGATAACTTACTAATTGAGGTGGAATAGCCTCAGGGAGGAAGTATGCGTTACGAGTTTTCAGTTCTTTTTCGGTTCACGATAGTTGTGTCGGCAGCGGCGCTGGTTTTCTCCAGCGTCATCAGCGATTCAGCCAAGGCGCAGGGTTACCCGTACCCGGTCGCTGAAATTGCGACCGAACTTGGTATGCCACAGGACCGGTTTGAGCGTTGGTGGTCTCAGGCGCCTCAGGCCATGAAGTCTGAACTTTCAGGCCAGCCGCTCAACCGGTGGCGGCCGACCGTTATTTGTGACGTGCTTGGCTTCCGGATTGGAACACCCGAAGGGGGCGAGTGCCGAGAAACGAAGTACAAAGAGCGCATGGCTTCCGCGGATCAATGGAATGCGGATGGCACGTTCAAAGGCCCATCAGAGGCCTGCCTCACCCGTAACAAGACAGACAAATGGGGCCGCCTGATCTGCAACTAGCAGACAACCGCCAAGTGCGGCCGCCGATCAATTTGGGAGGAACATCCGATGCGACTACGTCTTGGTTTTCTATCTCTTTTTGCTTGCGTGGTGGCATTCGCGTCGCCGCAAGCATACGCCAGTGACTACACGCCTGAACTGCGTGCTTTCATGACCACAATGAACGACGTGGAGAAAGAACGCTTCGAACGGTGGTGGCGGGCAATGCCGACTTACTTCAAGAACTCTCTTCATGATGCGCCATTTGAAGAGTGGCGTGCCGTCATCTATTGCGATTTTTTGGGGTTCAGGGCCGGTACTGAGCAAAGCAATAAGTGCGTGGAAATGCGAACCAAGAGCTGGCAGCAGAATGCAAGTCAATGGAACGCCGACGGGACGTTCCGTGGTCCATCAGATGAATGCATGGCCCGCGGTCGAACAGATGAATTTGGACGTTTGATATGTGTTGATGAGTCTCTGCGTGAAGAAGTTCAGGAATACTGGGACAGCCTGCCTCACGACCAAAAGCTCAAGGAATTTGCCCGTCCTGGCCATTTTTGGGAAGCAATGCAGCATTGCTATGAAGGGGAAGGCTACGCCGTCGGCAGTGAACTGTATGAGCAGTGCGAGCGCGCTTACGCCAACCGCAATGAGCCTATCATCTAGCCATATGTCCGAAAGCTGGGCAGACAATCAAGAAGCCGGAGCGTGTGCACGCTCCGGCTTTTTGCTTGAGATGCGCCGTTAAAAAATGGCGTAGCCGCCGGCAATTACGAAGGTGTCCCCAGAGTGATAGCTGGAGGCGTCTGACGCCAGATAGACAGCGACACCGCCAAAGTCCTCTGGTTCTCCCCAGCGGCGTGCCGGAACACGCGGAATGACCTTCTCGCTGAACGCGGGCGCGTCCTGCGCGGCTGACGTCATGTCCGTTGCAATCCAGCCTGGCAGAATGGCATTTGCCCGCACGCCATGCTTGGCAAACTCTACGGCCACGCCCTTCATCATGGAAATGACGGCCCCTTTTGTTGCGGCGTAGTGTTCATTGCGTCCGGCACCTTCGATGGCTGCGAGGCTCGCAACACCTACAATAGAGCCTCCTGGATCTCCGTTCGTTGCGCGTTCTTCCATGTGGCGGCAGGCTTCGCGGAACGTCCAGAAGACACCATCCAGGTTCACCGCCAGCACCTTGCGATACATCTCAGTTGTGATGTTGAGGAACGAATTGGCGCCGTAGCCGATGCCGGCGTTGGCGTAGACCGCATCAATACGGCCCATCTGCTCAGCGGTCTGTGCCATCGCGCCCACGACGGCATTCTCATCGGACACGTCCACGCGCATCGCGGCGATCTTCCCGCGGCCATGGGCCTGCATCTGTTCTAAGGCTTTCTCGTTCTTGCCTTCATTGGTGCCCCAGATCATGACGTCGGCCCCGGACTGCGCCATGGCGTCCGCCATGCCCAGGCCGATGCCGCCATTGCCGCCGGTTACCAGGGCAACTTTGCCTGTCAGATCAAACGGATTGTAGACCATGCTGTTTCCTCACATTTTGCTCTTGTGACGCGTTTTGCGTGTTCAGCGTGACTATAACTTGCCAAGCGCATCCGCCATATGCTCCGCAAGCGGCAATGATTGGGCATCCTGCGGCGTAACCCACCTGACATCTGCAGCATCATCACCGGCCACCGCAACTCCATCCAGGTAAGCCGCCGTGAAAACGGTGAGGTGGTACACAATCGATTGGGCGACAATTGAATAGGCTCCAAGTACTTTGGAGATATCTGCTTTGATTCCGGTTTCTTCAATCAGCTCACGCTTGGCGGCCTGTTGAAGCGTCTCACCGACTTCAACCTTGCCGCCGGGGAATGCCCAAAGTGCTTCGCGTCCTTCACGCTCTCGTAGCACAAGCAGCACCTTGTCTGCCTGCATTACTGCGACACTGACTGCCGTCCTGGGAGAAGGGGCGGCTTGCGTTGTAGATGATCTTTCAGGTGGTGCTTTGGAACGACAAGACGTCATTCAGCCAGTATGGCATCAATCTCGGATTGGTCTGTCTGAGTTTCATGGCCGTGAATGATGCCGCTGGCCATATCCACTAGGCGCCTGAGCGTGTCCGTATATTTTCGAGCCATTTCTGCCACAACAGGAGGGTCAAAGTTCTTTCCATCACCAATCGCTTCAGTCAGGCGTGTGGCAGCTTCGCCCGCCAGCCGATTCGCTTGCTCGACAATCATGTCAAATGGTTCGCGGTACTTTGATGGCGAGTTTTCGTAGGCGAGGACCGCCAGTTCCTTTGCGGCGAAGCCGGACCTTAGAAAGTGTTCTTCGTAGCTGATGGGCTCCCAGCAGACGACATCCTCGACGCAGTCAGGCATATCGGCCGACATCTCAATGAGCATCACCACTTCATTGAAGTGATTGAGGTAGTCGGTGGCGAGCAATGTCTCCGGGTTGATGTTCCTGCCCTGTGCCAACAGCCCGAGCGTCTTCGGCCAGCCCATCTCTGAGGGATGACTTTCACCATATTCCCGGTTCTTGACTGGTGCCGAAGCCAAAAGACATCCCGCCTCTTGATAGCCTGTGTTCCTGCCACTTCAGGTTGCAACCTAGCAGGCTATCGTTACTGGCGGCTTACCGCAGCAATTGGTGGATACAGCGTAGGTTCCGGGCCCTAATCCTCAGCCTCAGACCTTATTTCATCAAGAACGGAACATTCGAATTGAGACTTGTAGCTAAGCGCCACCTGGTCAGGTGTGAGAGCACAACTATAAAGTGCGGTCCCTTGCACAAGAACAAGCGCGCCTCCAAGAATGCCTTTAATTTCAAAACCTTGTTCAAGAAGATCACCCAGCGTGAAGTCGGTGGCCACGAACGGGCCATTTCGCGTTTCTTTGCCGATGTTGCCCTGGTCAAGCTGCGCGTGGACTGGCCAGGTACCCACTATCATCAGGGCCAGTGAGGTAGTGCAAAGTCGGGCAAAGCGCATTTGTGTTTCCTGACGTCTTCATGTTTGGCCACTATCAATCGCTTTTGCCACTGGAGTGGTTAACGATCCATGCATACTATCCCGCCTCATGTGCGGACGATATTCCATTACAACGCCTCCCGACGCCATGCGGGACCTGTTTGGCTATGAAGAACATCCAAACTTCCCGCCGCGCTGGAATATCGCCCCAACTCAGCCGGTTCCCATCATCCGGGCAGGGGAGGCGGGCAGACGTCACTTCGTTTTGGTGCGGTGGGGCCTGTGCCGGACTGGGCGCGCGAGGTGGGGAAAAAATCCCTTTTCAACGCGCGGGGCGAGACCGTGGCTGAGAAGTCGGGAGTTCGGTCTGCCTTCAAGCGGCGTCGTTGCCTGGTGCCTGCTGACGGGTTCTATGAATGGAAACCGGGCAAGGGTGAGCCCAAACAGCCCTATCTAGTGCGCCGTCTCGATCGCGGACCCATGGCATTCGCAGGAATCTGGGAGCACTGGCAGTCCCCAGAAGGGTCTGAACTTGAAAGTTGCAGCATCGTCACGACGACGGCTAGCGCGACCCTCGCACCATTGCATCATCGAATGCCGGTAATTCTCGACGAAGCTAATTGGGAGGACTGGATCGATACATCTGAGACCTTAACTGGAAAAGCGCTTGGAATGCTTGTTCCGTCTGCGGATGATGTGCTGGATGCTGTGCCCGTATCGAAACGTGTCAATGCGGTGGCAAATGATGATGCGGCCATCCAGGAACAGGTGGTGTCTGACACACAGGTATCAAAAATTACGGGGCAACCAACAACCAAGTCCAATCAGCAGATGTCGCTCTTCTGAGCACATATCAACTTCGGGGCCTATTTTCCGTCGAGCCGCTTGCCCATCTGAATGTTCGGTTCCACCTGATAGCCAAGCGTTTCATAGAACTCGACCGCCCGATCATTTCCGCCGCGCACGATCAGGTTCATCTTTGGAACTCCACGCGATGTGAGCCAAAGCTCTGCTTCCGCCATTAACCGCTGGCCAAGACGCCGTCTTTGCTGATCCGGGTGAACGCTGACATAGTAGACAACACCGCGGTGGCCATCATGACCCACCATAGAGCTTGCGACGATTTTGCCATCGATTAGCCCCACAATCACTGTGGATGAGGGACCGTTGATCGCGAAATCGAAATCCGAATCCGCGTCATTCCAAGGTCGCGTGAGTCCGCAATCAGACCACAAACGAGTCACCTCGCTGCGATCCTGTGGCGTTCCATCCCGGAAATGGATAGGGTGCAGTGCTTGATTTTGGGCCAAAAAATGAGCCTCCCGCTAATGTGTTAGCGGGCATGCCCGCAAAAACGAGCAAATCACGTTACAACCCACTATATTCGGTGAATAGGGTCGGCTTGGATTCCTGATGGCACTCGACATCTTCATTCTACTAGCGCTGGTTGGACTTAACGGCTTCTTCGCATTGTCGGAGATGGCGGTTGTTTCCTCACGTTCGGCGCGCCTGCAATCTCTTGCAGAAGGTGACCGGCGGGCAGCTGGCGCCAAGGTAGCAGCTCAACTACGCGAAAAACCGGAGCGCTTCTTATCAACGGTGCAGATCGGCATCACGATGATTGGCGTGCTGTCCGGGGCCTTCGGTGCGGCCACCGTCTCAGAGCCCCTGGGCGAGATGTTGAGTCAGGTTGAGTGGATCGGGTCCTATGGGGAACCTGCGGCACTCGGCATTGTCGTGGTTGCGGTCACGATTCTGACGCTGGTAATTGGAGAACTCGTTCCCAAGCGTATTGCCCTTGGTAATCCAGAGTACATTGCCAGCGGCATCGCGCGTCCGATGCTGGGTCTGTCGCGTGTTTTTGGTCCTTTGGTTGACTTTTTGTCGATCCTCAGCGACCTCGCATTGCGCGTCCTCGGCATCTCGGCAGAACCTGTCAGTCAGGTCACCGAGGAAGAAATCCGCCAATTGGTGGTTGAAGGTGCTGAAGCCGGCGCCATCGAAGATGTGGAACGTGACATTGTCCACCGGGTGTTCCGCCTTGGCGACAAGATGGCATATGACATCATGACGCCGCGCCGGCAGTTGCCCTGGCTCGATATCGATGCGCCACTAGAGGAAAACGCCGCTGTTATTCGTGAAGCGCAGTCAATGCGATACGCGGTGGGTCAGGGGCCCAGACGCGAACCTGTCGGCGTCATTCGGGCAGAAGATCTCTTGGCAGGCTTGTCATCGCAGGTCGACATAGATTTGTTCGCCAGCATGAGTGCACCACTCTATGTGCCTGAAAGTGCAAAGGCCCTCCAGGTCCTGGGCACCATGCAGTCAGAGAGCAAGTTCATGGCGCTGGTCGTTGACGAGTTCGGCGAGGTGCAGGGCGCCATTACAATGGCGGAAATCTTCCGCGCCATGGTCGGCGATGTGACCAGTGATGGCAGCGCTCCGGTGATGAACATCATCAGCCGTAAGGATGGGTCCTTCCTTGTGGAAGGGTTTGCCAGCGTTGATGAGCTGAAAGAAGTGCTGGGCCTTCAATCGCTGCCAGGCGAAGAGACCGAAGAGTTCAACACGATTGCCGGCGCCATGCTCCATTTCTTCGGTCGATTACCGACCGAGGGGGATGAGTTTGTTTGGGATGGCTATCGCTTCGAAGTTGTTGATCTTGATGGCACCCGCATCGACAAGGTGCTGCTCGCTCCCTTGCGCAACATTCCCATCGCGGGTCTTCGCAGCGTTGCGAGCTAGACGAGCTTTCCGGGATTCATAATGCCCTTGGGGTCCAGAGCCCGTTTGATGGCGCGCATGGCCTGCAGCTCAGTGTCTGACTTATAGCGAGTGAGCTCTTCGCGCTTAAGTGTGCCGATACCATGCTCCGCTGAAATCGAACCACCAAATGATGCCACAACGCCATGAACGACATCGTTCATGGCCTGCCACTCGCTAAGAAATACACTCGGGTCCATGCCGTCTGGCTGGCTCAGGTTGAAGTGGATGTTGCCATCTCCGATGTGTCCGAACGGAACTGGCCTGACACCTGGCATGATGCCCGTGACGGCTTGTACGGCTTCAGCCAGAAAGTCAGGCACACTCGAAACCGGGACTGAGCCATCGTGCTTGATGCTCGCCCCCTCAAGTTTCTGTGCGGCTGACATGTTTTCCCGAAGGCCCCAAAGTGCCTGACGCTGGCTTTCGCTTTCGGCCAAGACGGCATCAGCCACAAGTCCGGAAGCGATTGCTTTCGCCATCGTGTCCTCGAGGACCCCCCGCAGCCAGCCATCGGTACCTGCCGTTGCCTCCGCAAGCACATACCAATCGCTTTCGTCAAATAGCGGATCAGTTGCCTCATCGAAATGCCGCAAAACGAGCTCCAAGCCACTTCGGCTGATGATCTCAAACGTAGAAACAAGATCACCGCTGGCATTCTGCAGCAGCGCCAGCAACTCTACTGCAGCTTGCGGATCACGCACTGAGGCGAAGGTCGTTTCTGATGCCTTCGGCATTGGAAAAAGTTTCAGCACGACGCCGGTAACGATGCCCAGGGTCCCTTCAGCACCTGCGAACAATCGTGTCAGGTCATAGCCCGTGTTGTCCTTCCGCAGACCTGTTAGCCCGTTCCAGACCTCACCGCTCGGCAGCACGGCCTCGAGACCTAATACCAGATCACGCATGGACCCATATCGCAGGACCGCTGTGCCACCTGCGTTGGTCGATAGAACCCCACCGATCTGACAGGACCCTTCTGAAGCGAGGCTCAGTGGAAATAGCCGATCAACACGCGCAGCAGCCTCCTGGACCGATTGCAGTGTGCATCCCGCATCCACGGTCATCGTATTGTTGAGAGGGTCGGTTGACCGTATGGTTGCCATACGTTCAAGCGAGACGAGGACTTCTTTTCCAGAGACGTTCGGAATTTGCCCGCCGACGAGGCCAGTGTTTCCCCCCTGCGGAACCAGTCCCGTCTCGGTGTCATTGGCAATCCGGACGATATCAGCGACGGCATCAACACTGTTGGGGCGCAGAACCAGCGGGGTATCTCCACGAAAGAGACCGCGCCATTCAACCAGATATCGCTCGATATCATCCTCGCGGGGCAACAAGACGCCGCCCTTGCCTGCCGCGTTGGCCAGTCGGGAAAGCGTCTCGGGTGAGGGGGCACGTGTACTCATGCCTTCTCACCTAGAGCCGATTGTCTCGCGCGTCAAAGCGCCGCTCTTAGGACCGGGGCGCTGCGGCGCGTTTGAGCCGGTCATTTATTGCTTCTCCTATGCCGCCAACTGGCACTGGCATCACAGCAATGCCGTCCGGATTTTGCGCATCAAGCCGGCGCAGCATGGCAAACAGATTTGCCGCAGCTTCGACTAGGTCGGACGTCGAACTGAGATTCTCCGCTGGGCCTGCGTGGTCGGGCAAATCGGGCCCGAATGCCAACAAGGCCTCTCCATCTCGGGGCCCCTTTGCGTTGAGCCGGACTGCACTATCAGGCGCGTAGTGGCTTGCAAGCATGCCGGGCGCGAGGACCCGTTCGCTCTTGGTGCTTTCCACAGTACTGCACACAGCTTCCAGATCCTGACGCGTGATCGTACCCGGCCGCAGAAGGCGGACTTTGCCGTCGACGACAGAAACAACTGTTGACTCGATACCCAAGGCGCAAGGCCCGCCATCGAGGATCATATCGACTCAGACTGCAAGTCCTTCAACAACATGAGCTGAAGTTGACGGGCTGACACCGCCAGAAGGCATGGAGATGGGTGCAGGCAGAGGCACGA